>CALFNG010000150.1 GCA_937902985.1 uncultured Myxococcales bacterium | reverse complement strand
GGCACGTCCGGTGGTGTGGGGGCTGGGGACCGGCAACGGTCCCCGGCCACCCGATTCGACAACATCGCCCAACCTTATAAGGGCCGTCCCTACCGCGATCCAAGGGCCGGACGCCATGCTGATTGCGTCGATGCGCGCCCGTGGCTAGCCCGCGCGGACGCTCCTTGGCGTCGATCTGTACGTCCTTTCGCCGGCGCAAGATCGCGCACCGACTGCACCCTCACGTTCAGTCGTTCGGCGCGCCCTCGTCGATCCAGCTCTTGATGAGGTCGAGGCTCAACTGCGGCAGCGCCGGGGCGTTCTGCGGCATGAGCGAGCCGCACGGGGGGCTGGTCACCTTCAGGTAGAGCAAGCTCGACTCAGCGTGGCCGGGCACCACGAGCGTCTCGGGGGCGCAGCGCGATGAGCTCTTGTTCACCGTGTTGGCATAGGCCGTCGCCTTCGTGCTCATGTCGAGGCCGGTGAATTGCCCGATGATTCCTGTGTGGCAGCCCAGGCACGAGCTATTGAGAACCTGGTCATAGACCTCGGTGAAGGTCACCCTCGCCGGAGGCGCCGCTCCGTCTGCCGCGGGCGTCCTTCCGTTGACCGGCAGCGGTTCGGACGCTTGCGATCCACAAGCACTGAGGATTGCCAAGACCACTGTAAGCGCGAGACCCGTCGCCGTCGCAAGGGGTCCGGGCGCCATGCGTCCATCGTCGATCATCCGTCCCTTAGTGGTGGGCTCACCTCAAAACGGATCAACCGAGCCGGCTCGCAGACCCGGGCGTCGCGGTGCGCGTGCACCTCCTCGCGCGCGAGCTCGGGCGCCGCAGGGGGGGGACCGTATCGGTAGGGATCCCCGGGAGCGCGCTCGGCCGGCGCTCGGCGGGATCGGCAGCCAGATGCCGGAGCCTTTTGCAGTGCCGACGGCAGCCACCCTCGTCAACAAGGGAGCAGACCGCGACCGAGGGTGGGGGCAAGAAGAGCAACCGTCTGCCTCTCAACGCCATGCTCGACGTCGCGCGCGACATCGGGCGTGGGCAAGGACGTCGAGACGATGGAGCGCGACGATCGGTCCTGGATGTGAGACCCGACCGGGTGGAGCAAATTCCGACGCTTCCCCGGCATTAGGGATCTGGAGAAGGCTCGAGCCGCGTCGACGACGCGATCAGCGCGGTGCAGACGTTCGTGCAGCGCGCGCGTCTCGGCCTCGAACCCGGCTGGAATGTCACGGGCGCGTGGGCGCATGTGGGACGTGCGGTTCGCGTCGTTCCGGGTCTGGCAAGCCTGCAAGCGGGGCGAGCCGTACAAGGAGAACTGGATCGCCTGGCACGACCTCGAGCGCGCGAAGCGCGTGGAGACGTTCCAGTTCCTCGAAGCGCAGCTCCGGAGGGCGACGCTCTCGGTCGCCGTGCCGTCCTGGCTGACCATGGTGCCGGAGACGCCGTCCGCGGGAGGCGGCGGCGGCCAAGGTGACGGGGCCCGCCTAGTACTTCCCTTCGATCGAGAAGCGACGGTGGCGGGCATCGGCCCGACGCGGGCAAGAAGCCCTGAGATGAGCTCGGGCTCTTACCATGGCCGCCGGTCGGCGTTCTGCGCGAGATAGCGCGCCTAGCGATCGGCCATTGCCCGCAGGATGTTCCCGAGAAGAACGTCCCCCGCACTCCGCGATCGTTGGACATGCTGCGCGGTTGTGGCCCGTAGCTGGGCGACGCCGTCGGGACCGTTCGCTCGCACGACGAAGTCCGCGTCCGCGCGAAGAAACGCCTCGACGTTCTCCTGGTCGACCTCGCAGTGAAACTGTAGCCCGAAGAGACGGCGGCCCAGCCGGAACGCCTGGTTTTGGCAGGTCCGGCTCGACGCGAGGCGCTTCGCGCCGGGAGGTATGTCGAACATGTCCCCGTGCCAGTGCAGGACGTGCGCTTCGGGCGGGACGCCCGCGAGGGAATCCTCGCGGCCCTCCCGGTGAAATTGTACGGGGGCCCACCCCACTTCGAATGCCGCCATGCCGCCACCGCGCTCGGTCATCGGATAGACGCGCGCGCCTGCCGCGTGCGCGAGGAGCTGCGCGCCCAAACAGACGCCCAGCACCGGCGAGCCCTCGTCGACGCGTTGCCGCAAGAGCCGGATCTCCTCCTGGAGAAAGTGAAATTCCGATCGGTCGACGTCGCCGACACCCATCGAGCCGCCCATGACGATCAGCAGCGACTCAGGGGTCATTCGTGTCGGAACCGCATCTCCCCGGTAAAGCGAGCGAACCTCGATGTCATATCCCGCCTCCGCGAGGAGGTCGGCGATCCTGGCAGGCCCCTCGAAGTCCGCGTGCTGGAGGACGACCGCGACTTTCAATTGGGTTCAGTCAAACGATTGGTTTTCGAGGAGAAGGTCTTCGTAGAAAGCGCCGAACTTGCGTTCCGGGTGGATGATGGCGATCTCGAGCACCCACAGCAAGGGCGACGGGCGGAGGTGCTCTGCGTGGGCCGGCGTTCGCTGCCCGATCCCTCAGCGCCCTAGAGCACAAGGACACGGCGTTTCGCCCGCGGTCCGTCCGTGCCCGTCACGGCGCCATCGGCTTGTTGGCGTTCTTCAGGTGCTGCCCAAAGCGCCACACCTCCACGAAGTCGACGCCCACGCGGAACTCGACGTCGACGCCGACGCGCGAGGCGCCGCCCGGGAGCGCCTCGAGCCCGAACTCGGGCCGGCCGACGAGGCCCAACTCGAGGCCGAGGGCTCGCACGCCGGTGCCGGCGGCTGGCGCCCAGGCCCAGCGCGAGGTGCTCGACACCCAGCGGAACGTGCTGGGCTCGAGGCGCACGAACCACGCCGCCGAGAGCGACGGGTCGAGCCAGAGCGACGCAAGGTCGGCCGAGACGAAGCCGCCGAAGTCGACGGCGACTCCCGGATCCGCGCGCCACCAGCTCGCGTCGGCGATGGCGCCGGCGCGCCAGCGATTCCAGCGGCCGCCGACGAAGAGGCCGCCGCCCGCGATCGCCGCGTCGCCGCCGCCCAAGCCGCTGCGCGCACCGTACGACGCGATGGCGCCGAAGATCGGCGCGCTGTACGACTCGTCCGCGTGTGCCTCGCGCGACGCCGCGAGCGCGACCAGCCCCAGGAACACGCCGCCGACGGTGCCCCTCATTTCGCACCCGCCGGCTTCGAGCACTCCGGGGACGGCGTCGCACTCGGTGGCTTCGGGCACACGAGGTGCTGCGGGAACGTCGTCGCTCCCGCTTCGACCTCCGGGCACTGCGCGACGCAGCCGTTGATGCGCCCGCGGCCCGCGACCGTGCGCGCGTTCGCGTGGTCGCCGCACTCGGGCAAGCTGTATGCGTCGAGCCACGGCTTCATCGTCGCCATGTCCTGGTTCGCGAACGCGAGGGCCTTCGCCTCGAGCGCCTTCCACCCCAGCCGCTCGAACAGGCCCGGCGTCGCCGGCTTCGCGGTCGGATCCCCGAAGACGCGCTGGAGCGCGACGCGACGTCCCCAGAGCCAGAGGCCGCGCATGATATACCGGTCGAACGAGTACTCGCCGCCGGCGATGATCTGGTCCGGCGCGTCGCTCGGCACATAGACCGCGCTGATGCTCGCGTCCACGTCGATAGTGCCGCTGGCGTCGACCGTGGCAACCTTGTCGCGCTTGGCGCCGTTCTTCAGCTCGTAGAGCTGGTCCTCGCGGACGAGCGCCATCTGCTGGGCGAGCTCGATCTCGTCGACCTGGTTCGAGTTCGACATCTGGTCGATGGCGTCGAACGCGACCTTGGTGATGTCCACCGGTCGCGGGGACGGCATGCCCTCGAAGCGGCCGGTGCTGATCGCGAGCACGCGCAGCGGCACGCTGTCGTCGGCGACCAAGGGCCTCATCGCCGGGCGCGTCATGCGGAGCGCGCGGTACGCCGGGAAGCCGGAGCGCAGGCCGCCGTCGAACCAGGTGCCGCAGCGCCCCCCGGGCGTGATGCCGTCGTACACGTGGCGGACGGGCCGCGCGAAGAAGGGAAGAACCAGCGAGGCCATGACGCCGCCGCCGAGGCAGTACTCGCGCCCGCCCACGAGCTGCGGCTGACCGTTGACTGCCGGGCCCGCGGGCAGGCCGCCGCACACGCGCTCGTCGAGGCCGACGCTCTGGTTCTGCTCGATCTCGACCGACACGACGACCCGCGTGATGTCGTTGGCGATGGTCTCGTCGGAGTAGTCGTCGAGCACCGGGCCGACCGCGTTGAAGTACATCGGGTCGAAGCGCATCAAGTTCTGGTGCGGCCGCCCGAGGACGTCGACGGCCCCGGTGATCGGCCCCGGCTCGACGCACATGAGCGTCTGCTCGTCGTCGTCGGTGAAGTACTTGTAGAGCTTCGTGAGGGCGCACATCTGGCGCGGATGCCGCGCCGCCAGGTCGGCGCGAGTGGCCGCATCGAGGCCGGAGAGCCGCGTGTCCGCGTCGAGGCCGCCCGTGTCGGGGGGCCACCCTCCGAAGCAATCGGTTCGCGTCGACTTCTGCGTGTCAACGTCCGCCATGCACGTGGGCGTCGGCTTATGCGTCCAGTAGCCGTTGCAGTCGTCGAGCAGCTTGGCCTTCGTCGCCGTCACCGGGGTCGCCGGGTCGACGTAGTAGAGGTCGACGACCTGCGAGATCAGCGCGCCCACGCTGGTGCCGACGACCGCGCTGAAGCGGTACTTGCCGCCGTCGCCCTCGGGCGGGAGCGCGCGCTCGCGGAGAGAGAAGAGCTCGAAGAGGAAGCCGGCGGTGAAGGCGCCGTTCGACGAGCCGCCGCTGAGCGCGAGGGCCGGAGCGTCCTCCGTCGCCTCGCTCCGCGCCGGCGTCTTCTCGAGGATGTCGGCGATGGCCGCGAGCGCGGTCGGGACCTTGTCGTAGATCTCGCACCTCTGGAGGTCTTCGCTGATCGAGACCGACCGGGCCATCGACGTCGCCGAGGTCGCCAGGCGCGCGATGACGTATCGCACGAGCGCCGGATCGTCGGCCTCGCCGCAGGCGCCGTACACCGGGATCTTCCCGGCGACGCGCGCCCAGCTTGTCCCCGCCTTGACGAGCTCCTCGCCGAAGGCCTCGATGTCCCGGGGCTTGAGGATGCGCAGGCACGCGGCCATCTTCTGCGGGTTCCTGTACGCGGTGATCGCCTCGAGCTCGAGGTTCGCGAACACCTGCAGCGCGCGGTCAGGAGGCGGTGGCGGAGCGGACGACGTTGGGTAGGTGAGCGACGCGAAGAGAGGACGGGTGTCGATGCGCGCCGGAGCGCAGGCGACGACCGACGCGAGCCCGTAGAGCAGGGCCGCGCGCGCGGCGCGGATCGAGCAGCGATCTCTCATCGCACGAACCGTATCGCGTCGGCCAATCGCCCAGGAAGACACTCGCGCCGCGCGTCCTCATTTCTTCGAGCGACGCGCCGCCCGTAGGAGACAAGCGTCAATCGCGAAGGGCTTGGTTCTGCTCATCCCCAGAGCAAGACCGAATAAGATCGTCGAGGCGCCGAGGTTCCGGTTCTTCTCGTGCGGTCTCTCGACGCCTCGATCGCCGCGGCGAGTATCGTCGCGGGTGCGTATTCCGGTCCCTCGGCCGGGAGCTGCGCCTCGGGGCTCGGCTCGCCCCTACCGCCGTCGCCGCGTCCAGCACTGGGCGAAGAAGGCCGGCTTCGAGTGGTGGGGAGTTCGCCGGCCATTCCCTTCGAAGCGGCTTCGTCACCACCGACCGCTCGCGGGGGAAGGCTGAAGGACCTCGATTCGACAATGCTGACCACGCGGCACCGGTCCGTGGCCACCGTCCGGGAATACGTCCAGCGCCAGACGCTCCACGAGCGCGGCGCCGGAGAGGCATTGCTCTGATCGCGATCTCCTCGGCCCCTGCGATCATGTCGTCGTTGGGGCAGGGGGTCGTCTCGTCGAGCCGCTCTTCGACCAACAAGCGTGGCGGGATGACGTTTGAGGACGAGGCAGGTCGCGCGGTACCATCGCAGGGCCCCTTCCCGCCGGCTATACTTCGGCCATGAGCGCGCCTGGCCCTCTCGAAGTCCGAGACCGTTTGGCGCAGAGCTACGTCCTTGATCGGCTCTGGAGGGAAACCATGGGACTGCCGCCGGGCGACACCAAGGAGCAGCCTCTTCGGGCCGTAATCGCGGTTCTCGAGGCATCAGGCACCCCCTACGCAGTCATCGGCGGAGTCGCTGTGCAACTCTACTCCAAGGAGCCGCGCACCACGCTCGACGTCGACGTGGCCGTGCGACGGTTCGACGAGATACCGGGCGCCGCGCTCGTGAAGGCGGGGTTCAGTCATGAGGGCCGTCACCCGCACAGCGACAACTGGCGGTCCCCCGGCTCAGCTCCGCGATCGCAAAGGATCGCCATCCAGTTCTCGGCCGAAGATGTCGGGATCGACGCAGCTGTCGCGCGCGCGCGATTCGTCGACGCGGGGAGCTTCCAACTGCGCGTGGCCACCCCCGCCGACCTGCTCGTACTGAAGCTCGCGGCTGCCGAGGAGCCATCCCGCCGTCCCAGCAAACGGCGGCAGGATCTGCTCGACGTCGTGACCCTCGCCGAGGACTACCCCGACGATGCGCGGACCGTGCCGCAGCTCGAGCGGCGCGTCGAGCGCCTGTCGGCAACGCTGCTGCGTCTGGGACGGAGCCGTGGTCCGGAGCGCTGAGCATCGCGCAGGCCCCTTGCACGCGAACCTGTACGTACCTCCCCTGGCGGTCGAGCGGCCAGACGCCTGCCGATTCGAGGAACAGGCGTCGCACCAGTACTGGCCCGTTGACGCGTCATATGGCGATAGCTTTCGCGCCTCGCTGCCGGCATGGGCTGAGCCCTACTCCTTACGAGCTTCCCTGTGCGCTCGGGATCACGGGACACGCGCAGATCGTTCGATCGATCCGTGCACTTGGATCCATCGATCCCCGCGTGTCCCTCCGTCCCGAGCGGGCTTGTATCCATGCAAGTGCGGGGATCGATCCATCGATCCCCGCACTTCCATCGGCGCCACGCGCTTGTCCCTCGATCCAAGTCCGCACTTGGATCCATCGATCCCCGCGTGTCTCTCCATGGAAGTGCGCTTGTCCCTCCATACAAGACCGCTCATCCCTGTCGTCCGAGCGGGGATCGATGGAGCGATCCCCGCGGATCCCTCCATGCAAGTGTGCGCATCCCTCCTCGCCACGTGCTTGTCCCTCGATCCAAGTGCGCGTGTCATTCGATCCAAGTGTGCTTGTCCGTCGATCGATCCTCGCCTTTCGCCCGATCGAACGGGGTCCCGCGCACCTTGCCCCACAGTGGCACCTCCAGCTCCAGTGGTGGCAGTAGCGGAGACGCGGGTGGCAGCGCTTGCTCGAGCCCGGCTCCTCCGCAGGCGGCGAGCAAGGCGAGCGCCGCACAGATGCGGCCTGGCGCTGGGCGGGGATCCCGGCTTGCGCTCATCGCTGCTCCCCCTTCGGTTCAGCTGGACAGATGTCGCCTCCGCCGAGGCCGTTGTCGGCGCGCCGGAGAAGAGGTTCCCGAACAGCAGCAGCGAGCGCTGTCCGGTGAAGCGGACGCCGAGGCGGTAGCAGGCGTCGGGCGCCACAGGACCCGTCATGCAGCTCACACGGTAGGGCGTGTCGGCCTCCAGCCTGGAGTACGTCGCGAGCGCAGAGAGCGCTCCGTGACACGCGTCCGGCGCGTCCCCGTCCGCCGGCGATTGCCCCCGCCCGTGATCCCCTCCGTCGCCTTTGCCGCACTCACGCGCCATGCGGCGCGCTTCGTGGTGAAGCGACGTCATATACGACGCGCTGCTGCCCCGGAGCCGCGGTGACGCGTGCCACCTTCGTGATTCGGGCGTCGCCCGCCGGGAGGAATTCGCGGCTGCAATCGCCGACCAGCAGCTGCAAACGCCACCCAGAGCGACGCCATAGGCGAGGACTTCGATGACGGGCTTGGCGCGCTCCACGCGCTCGCTGAGGCCTTCTTCCATTTGGCGGGTCGACCCGAAGAAGAAGTCGGGGCGCGCAACGCTAGGTGGACCTCCGGCTCGGGCCTGCTGCGACAATACTTCCCCGACGGGACCGACTTGTCCGCGCACGCCCAACGCCCTCTGAACTAGATCGCCGGCTCCAATCAGCGTCCTCGCAAGGCGCTAGGCTCTCTCGCCACACGGAACGCTTCAAGAAGTGCTACCTCCAGCGTTTGAGTACGGCTGGAGCCAGTCTCCACTCCGTCTCCGTTGCGCCAGATCGGAAGCTTTTGGAGAAGCATCCGGTCGCTCTCCCCCTGATCATTCCGTGTCGGAACGTCGTGGCCCCGGAGGCGATCGCTCGGCGGCCTCCCCCCATCCGCTGGGAAAGCGCGTCGGTGGAGAAGACCCACATGAATAGCGCGAGACTGAACCGGAGGAGAGGCGTCGCAACGATTTCCGGTGGCGCTCTCGCGGCCGCGGTTCTGTCGTCGTTCGCCGCCGCCGCGCTCCATTGCGGGACGGGCGGCGTCCCGAAAGAAGTCTCGGGTAATGGCACGATATCGAATCCACCCGACGGGACCGGCACGCAAGACTCGAGCGGACCGTCGCCCGCCGCCGACAGCGCGCCGCCGCTGGAGGACGGCGCGACGTCGGGTTCCGCCGCGAACGACGCATCCGTCGTCGCACAAGGCGGCAACGGTGGAACACGCGACGCGGAGCCCGATGCCGCCATCGCCCCCATGGCGGAAGGCGGATCAGTCGCCACTGGCAACATCCACAACCCGATTCTCCCGGGATTCAACGCCGATCCGCAAATCGCCCTGTTCAACGGAACGTTTTATATCTACCCAACCACGGATGGGATCGCGAACGGGGCATCTACCTCTTTCAGCGTGTTCTCCTCGAGCGACCTCGCGACCTGGCATAACGATGGCGTCATCCTCAATTTGCTTACAGATGTCACATGGGCCAAGACCGAGGCGTGGAGTCCCGGGATCGCGCACGTTGGGAGTACGTACTATTTTTATTTTACGGCGAACTGGCAGATTGGCGTGGCCACGTCGACCTCTCCGGACGGTCCGTTTCACGACGCCCTGGGTCATCCGTTGGTCACGACGGGTCAGTACGGCACGCACGCCATCGATCCGAACGTTTTCGTCGATGACGACGGGCGAGCCTATCTGTATTTCGGCAACGGAGGGGCCCGCGTTGCTGAACTCAACAGCGACATGGTTTCGTTTAAAGGCGCTCCGCAAAACATCACCACGTCGGGCTTCCGTGAGGCCAGCGTCGGCTTCAAGCGAAACGGCATTTACTATTTTATGTGGTCGGAGGGCAACACTTCGACGGCCAGTTATCTCGTGTCCTACGCAATGGGAACGTCTCCGGTAGGACCTTTTACAAGAGCGGCCGGTAATCCCATCCTGCAACAAGATGATTCGCTGGGCATTCTCGGGCCGGGCAGCAACTCCGTGCTGCAACTTCCAAATGGGGACTGGTACATCGTATATCATCGCCTGGCCATCCCGAACGGAGATGGCGAGCACCGCCAGGTGTGCATCGACCGACTTCTATTCAACCCCGACGGGACCATCATTCCGGTGAAGCCGACGCTCTAAGCTTCAACAGTCTGCCCACACATGTCACCGAACGGCACTCGCCGCGACGCTGAAGAGGCCATCCGATGTCCGTCCCCGTCCCCTTGCGTCTCGCTATGCTCCTCGCCGTCATCTCCTTCGGCGCGCCGGCCGGTGCCCAGACGAGCGGTGCGAACCAGACGCATGATCCCTCGCGCATGATCGAGTCTGAGGGAAAATTCTATGTCTATTCAACCGGTGGGGGCAGCAAGTCGTCCGCTGACGCGCTCTTTTGGACAGCCGGGCCCTCGCTATTTCCAAACGGATTTCCGCAATGGCTGACCACGCTATTCCCGACCAATCAAGGCGTTTGGGCGCCGGACGTTATCTACCTGAACGGTCAATACTGGTTGTACTACTCGGTCGCCGGCTCACCTGCGACGTCCGCCTGCGTAATCGGCCTTCTGACCTCGCCGACGCTCAACCCGAACTCGCCAAGCTATAAATGGACGGACCGTGGTCTGGTCGTACAGAATCCGGCCAACACGGCTGCGATTCAATACGCGACGATCGATCCGGCACCGATACTTGACTTGAATGGCAACCTGTGGGTCGGGTGGGGCAGTGGATACGGGAAGAACCAGAGCGTTTCCCAGCTATGGACCACTCGCATGGACGAAATGACTGGCTTGCCCGGCACAGTGGATCCCGCTTACCAGCCCCCGGGCACGCCAGGACATCCCTTGGAGGCTGGTCGCAAAGAGGGATCTTACATGCACTATCACAACGGGTACTTTTACCTGTTCTACAACGAGGGCAGCTGCTGCAGCGGTACGTCGAGCACGTACACGATATGGGTGGCCCGATCGCAGAACGTCACTGGGCCGTTTGCTGGCGACAAAGTCTTTTATGGGGGTAGCGGCGACATTCATGGCCCTGGCCACATGGGCGTCTACAGCGCGTGTGGTGTGGAGCGGTTCACGTACCACTATTATCCGACTGCCGTTTCGGTGCTCGGCGAGAACGAGCTCTCTTGGTCCACCGACGGCTGGCCGGTAGCCGGCCCCATATCGACGACCCCCCTCACGCCGTGCGGGGATCCGGGGAGCGACACGGAGGGCGTCGACGCAGGCGAACCGGCGGTCGACGGCGGTTCGGGTCTCTCCGGGGGCCATACCGATGCCAGTGCCGCCGATGGCACGAATTCTGGGCAAGCCGACACCGCGGACGGCGGAGGGTCTCCGACAACTAGCGCTCCCTCCGGCACCGCTTCCGGACCCGGCGCTGAACTCGACAGCGGCGGGGCCGCGGGTATCCCTGGCGGCGAAGACGCCGCGGCGTCCGCAACGGCAACTCCCGCCAGCCTTACTGGCGGTTGCGGGTGCTCACTGCCAGGAAGGCGGGGCCGTGAAGGCGTCGGGCCGATGTCGCTCGTCGCGGTCGGCGTGGTGCTTGGCAGACGGAAACGCCAGGGGCGAAAAACACGGCCGCGTCGCGTGCTTGTCAAGTGACGGGCAGTCCCGGGTAAGGACACGGAGATAATATCCCTCGGGGTCGACGAGTTACACGCTCTTCGAGGAGGACGGGATCAGCGAGGGATATCTCGGCGGCGCCTATTCGACCACGAAGCTGTCGAGCGACGACGCGAGCGGACACCTGGTGATCTCGATCGGCGCGCAGCTCACGGCGAGGTACCGCTATTCCGGGCAGCTGTGCTCGCGAGCGTACATCCTGAAGGTCAACGGGCAAGCAGTTGCCCCCTCGGCCGTCACGCGAGACGGGCTGCCGGAGCCGGCATCGTCGAGCGCGGCTCTCGACGCCGGGACGGCTTCGGACGGCTGGTACTACGACTCCGCGGCGCAAGAGGTGTGGGTATGGTTTCCGCTGGCGTCGTCGACCTCCACGGCCGTGGCGCTTCAATGAGCAAGCGTCCGCACGACCCAGGAGGTCAAGTTGAAGCGCGTGCGGAAACTCCGGGTCTTCGTCACCGACGGGAACGGCCTCTTCCATCGCCTCGTCCGGGACCGGGTCGGCCTCGACCGGCGCGGGCTCCAGCTCAGCGGGACCGACCGGCTCCGGCTCCGGCGGAACGGGCGAGGGAGGGGCGTCGTCCTCCCAGTCTTCCAGCGGCAGCTCGGGCTCCGGCGAACAGTCGGACGCCGCCATGAACGCGAACGTCAACGTCCTGACCAATCGCTACAACAACGCGCGCACCGGCGCGAACACCCAAGAGACCATGGTGTAGGCGTTCGACGCCGGGAACGGCGCCCCGCTGTGGTCCAAGGCGCTCGAGGCCCCGATCATCCTCGGCCAAAACCAGATCTTCGACCCGGGCTGCGCCGACATGGGAAGTGGCGCCGCCACCTACGAAGTGGGGGTCACGTCGACGCCAGTCATCGACCCTGCCGCCGGTCTCCTCTACGTGGTCGACAAGACAACGGGCAAGCACGTGCTTCACGCCCTCAGCCTCACGACGGGGCAGGACGCCGTGACCCCGGCCGTCGTGGGCCCCCCAACGGGCTTCACGTCCAACATCCAGCTCAATCGGCCAGGCCTACTTTTCCTTAATGGCGTCGTGTACATCGCGTTCGGAAGCCACTGCGACGCGGGCTCCTACCACGGCTGGGTGCTCGGACACGACGCGAAGACGCCGGCCCTCGAGATCGCGTACACCACGACGCCGTCCGGCACCGAGGGAGCCATCTGGCAAGGCGGGGTCGGCCTCACGAGCGACGGGACGGACCTCTGGTTCAGCGTGGCGAACGGGGCGCAGGGCGGGAGCAACATGGGGATGAGCGTCGTCAAGGCGTCGGTCTCCGGCGGCACGCTGACCAACGTGGCGAATCACGGATTGCCCGCGAACGGCGACAACGACCTGTCCGCGGGCGTCGTCCTCGCCGGCAATCAAGTGCTATCCGGCGGCAAGGGCGGCTACGTAATCGTGATGAACGCGGCCGACGCCTCCTCCGCCGTTCGCAGCTCCGCTCACTGGAAGACCACTTCAACGAGCCCCTGCGTCGACGGGTAGTTGTCGATCGCAACGGGCACGTCCACCGTGGCCGGATCCTCGGAGCCGCCCGTGAAGGTCAGGTTCACGAAGGCGGGCTGCGCGGCGCTTACGAAGGCGTCGGTGAACGCGATGAAGGTGGTGCTGTACGCGAGACCGAGATCCGTCTTGCCGTTCTTGTTGGCGTCCTCGAGGAAGAGGGCCGCGACGCCACCCTGGAGGCTCATGGTCATCGCGGCGTTCAGCCCCGAATTGTCGCTCGAGAGCACCTCAGCACCGTTGACCTTTAGGCTCGCGCCGAGGTCCTGCCGGATGCCGCCCTCGGCCCAGCGCGCGATGACGACCGACGTCGTCGCGCTGCTCACGACGTGGTCGGTGCTCTGCGCGGCGACCAGGACGCCGACCGGCGAACCGTCCGAGCCGCTCGCTGGCGCAAGGAGCCGGACGTTGTGGTTGTCGCGCTTGAACGGGGTGAGGTACTCCCACCCGACGAGCTTGCCGCTCGCGTCGTACCCGACGAATACGTACTCGACGTTACGCTTCAGCATCACGGGGCCGAAGTGGCCCGACGCGTCGCCCGTCACCGTCATCGTCGGAGCGGCGGTGTCGCGCGGCGTCGGCCCCACCTCGCGGATCTCGATTTTGCCGGCGATCGGGACGTTGTCCGCGAACGTCTCCGCGATGCCCTCCACCGTGACGGGGTCGTCCCCGCACTGGATGTCGGTATACTTCGGGGCTTTGCCCGTCAGGTATTTGTAGACCTGCACGAACGAGTCCTTCGACGCCGCGACGGCGAAGTGATCCTGGTGGTTGAACGTGACCTGGACCACGTTGCAGCCGGCGCCCCCGTCGCCCGTCGCCGATCCATCGGCGCCGCCCTCAGGCAGAACCGCTTCGGTGCCGCCGTCAGGCAGAACCGCTTCGGTGCCGCCGTCCGCGACCTGGTGGAATGCGCAAACCGACGTGCCGGTGGCGTGGTGGGGAAAGCCGAAGAGGTCGCGCTCCGACGAGAGGCTCAACGTCTGGACGTCGCCCACGGCCGGGACGCCCGAGAAGTTGATGTAATGCGCCACCCTGTCGGCGTGAAGCCCGAGATAGGTGCCACAGTGAAACGTGCCTTGCGAATGCCCGGCGAGGTCGACCTGCGTGAACTGCGGGTACTTCTTGAGCAGCGCCGTGATGGCCCTGTCGATTATCCCGCAGCCGGACGGGGTGTTCGGCGCGGTGCAGTCTGCGCCCGGGCTGTCGACCCCTCCCCCGCTCAAGCCCGGGGTCGCCGCGACCGAGTCGTAGTCGATGGTCGCGATGCGGTCCTGGCAGAACCCGTTGCTGCCGAGGAGTGCGGCCATGTGCTCGATGTCCATGCCCGACGAGTACGTGCCGTGCACGAAGAGGATGGGGCGCTGGGTTGTGTCGCAGTCCGCCGCCTTCACGACGACGGGGCACGCCGCGGGGGCACCCGGCGGCGTCCCGGCCGCTCCGGCCTCTGCGGCCGCTCCGGCCTCTGCGGCCGCGCCCGCCTCTGCGGCCGCGCCCGGACCGCCGTCCGGCGTAGCCTGGTTGCTCGAGCTGCCGCAGCCAACGAGCGCGAGGTTCAACAAAAACGTACCTAGCCATAAGAAGCGAATGCGCATAGCAAACCCAAGTACTCGTACAGTCCGTCGGGATCGAGCACCACTGCAACCCAAAAATGTGCACTTGAGGCCATGCGCGAGACGCCAATCACGATGAGAGCACGCCCGTGTTCGGATCCGGCCGGGCATCGAGAGCCGCCCTGGCCCACCGGCCAGGTGCAAGCATCGAAGCGAAGCGCGCCGGCACCCGAATACCCTGGCTCGTCATCGCGCGCTCCCCGCGCCCAGTGAGCTCGAGGCCGCTGTCGCCTCCGAGCAGTAGTCCCAGTTGATGCCGGATGGCGGCGGCGTGCATCGCCATCTCCGCCGCCTCGGCTTCCTCCAGCGCAACCTGCAGAAGTTTGGTCGCGTTGTCGGGTCGATTCTCGACGGATTCGACGCCGGCGAGGATCATGGTAGCGAGCGGTCGTGTCCATCGCATCCGCTCTGCCGCGAGAGTCTCGGCAAGGCGCGCGGCCTCCGCGAGGCGAGCCTGCCGCTGGGGCGACTCGTCGCTCGATGCAATGGCTGCGCGGGCGCGGGCGAATCGTGCGTCCGCGCGCACGTATTGAACGCGCAGTAGATAGCTCTTCTTCAGCGCCCCCCATTCCCGTGCGATCCGCTCGTACGCGGCGGCTCCCTCGCCCAAATAGAGATCGATATTCAGATCGGCGAGGATGGCTCGATAGTGCTGGAGATGGAAGCCCCGATGCGACCAGACCGACATCGCCTCCCGGACGTGCCGCCGAGCCGTTGCAGGCTCGTCGATCGCCAACCAGGCAAGGTTTGAGTATCCGATACGCAAATTCACGGTGGTGTAGAGATCGCCGCGATGCTCGGCGTCGACGAGCAACCGCGCCTGTCGCTCGCGAAACTGCTCGAGCCGACCCAACCACGTGAGGGACCAGATGGCGAACAGCTGACCATTCGCGTGCCAACCCGCGCGATTGTTCGGGTGCTGAGCATAGGCCACATCCTGCTTCTCGAGCGCCTGGCGCCATCGGCCACGCAAAAACATGCTGACTCCGAGCGTGCCCAGAAGGAACGCGCGACCTTCGGAGTCTTCTGACGCGTCCGCCAATCGCTGAACGATGGCCATCAGTTCGCGTTCCTGTCTGCCCGGGAGCGCTCCAGCGCTCGCGGAGGTCGTGGCCTGGATGGCGGCGGCACGCAATACCTGGAACCGATCGCCCGACCTCAGAGCGAGGATCAGGTGCAGGGCCTGCATCGACGCGGCTTGGATGGCGTCCACGAAGCTCAACCCAATCCCGACCGAATAGAGGATGTCGATTCTTGCACGAGCGACCCGATCGACATCGTCCGGATCGCGTTCGACGAAGCGCAGTCCGCGGACCCTAAGATACAAGCGAAAGAGCAAGAGCCAGATGATCGCGCTGAGCGACGAGCGCGGGCGGCGCATCTTGACCGATGCGAGAATGCGATCGAGCACCGCGACGCCCTCGTCGATGCGTCCGCACGTGAGGAGCTGCTCCGCCGCCGCCCGCTCGATCTCGACGCGCTGGAGGGCAGGGGCGTCCTCCGCAGCTTGGAGGTAGACGCGGGCCGCCTCGGCACCTCGGGCAGCCCACTCCAGAGCCTGCGCGAGCCGGAGATGCAATCTCCGCGCGGCCGACGATGACTTCGGCGTCATTTCCAGCGTCATTCGATAGAGTCGTACCGCCTGGTCGAACGCCAGCTTGGCACCCGCTTGGTCGGCGGCCCGCTCGGCGTACCTCGCGGCTCGGGGGCCGTCCCCCGCGCCGAGAAGATGCCTGGCAAGAGCTTCAATATCCGCCCCCTCGGTCGACTCGAGGACGTGGGCCAGGCGGGCGTGATAGGCGCGCAGCGTCACCGCCGACAGCTTCGCCACGATCGCTTCACGGATCCGGTCGTGGCT
Source organism: uncultured Myxococcales bacterium (assembly GCA_937902985.1). Classification (GTDB taxonomy): domain Bacteria; phylum Myxococcota_A; class Polyangia; order Polyangiales; family Polyangiaceae; genus Palsa-1150. Next base: position 49,337 of record CALFNG010000150.1, on the reverse strand, counting down.
CATCTCGACGGTCTCGTGGCCGTCACGCCACCCGGTCCGAAGTAACCGTCGCGACACGGCGAGCGCGATGATCTCGTCGATGCCATCGTGAATGCTTGCCGCGTCTGCCACAATCTGGACGGGAAGCGGACGGCCGCCTACCGAGACAATCTCCAGAAGTCTACGGGCGTCCTCCGGCACTCGCTCACAGCGCTGTTCCACCATCTGCTCGATCGTGAGCACGCTGAGCGTGCCCGCGCCGGGCTCGGCGGCCAAGTGGCTGCGTATCAGCTCCTCGACGAGAAATGGACTTCCGGCAGACTCGCGTACAGCCGCGTCCGCGATCCGCTCCCCCGTCTCGTCGACGCTCGAGAGAAGCGCGAGCGCCAGGCGCTTCGAGTCTTTCCGGTCGAGCGGACCGACCGAGATGTCGCGCACCTCGGCCTCGACGGACCAGTTCGCGCGCATTTCCGTCAGAAAGTCGCTTCGCTCGGCCTCGTTGTCGCGGTACGTCATGAGCAGAAGAAGCGGCGCGGGCCGGGGCGGGCGCATGAGCTCTATCAGCAGCGCGGCGCTGTCGGCGTCTCCCCACTGAACGTCGTCGACGAAGAGGATCACCGGTCGCTGTAGACCGATGGCGGTGAGGAGATCGCGCAGGGCGGAAAACGCACGGCGCCGAATCTCTCGCGGGTCGGCCAGGCGCTCCTCCTCGGCCTCGCCGATGCTGGGAACGCGCCGCAACACCGGGAATAGGCGGGCCAGCGCCCCCATGCCGGGCAATCGAGCGACGGATGCCTCCGTCTCGGAGAGACGCATCAAATGTCGGCTGAGCGCGTCGACCACGCCGTCCACGGCCTTGTAGGGAACCGATTCGCGTTCGTAAGCGCGTCCGCGGAGGACGATGGCGTCTACGGCCTCGGCGATGCTGTCCAAGAATCGCTGCACGAGGGCCGACTTGCCCATGCCCGACGTGCCGCCCACCCGGATGGTGATCGACCGACCCGCGCGTGTGGCCGCCAACGCGTCGCGTAGCTGTGCAAGTTGCGCCTCGCGGCCCACAAATAAGGCGTCCGCGTCGGCGGGCGGGGACAGCGAGATCATCGTCCGCAAGCCGCGCTTCTCCTTCAGCCTCCTCAGGATCTCGGCCCCCGAAGGGCGGAGCGCCGGGTCGATCTGCAACAGAGCCCGGCACAGGATGTCGAGATCGTCGGGGACGCCGGTCACTGTCGCCGACGTTGGCGGCGGCTCGAGCGTACTCTTCTGCGACAGGATTTCGAACGCGGATCCCGTGAACGGCGGCCGTCCAACCAGCGCCTCATAGAGCATGACGCCGAGGCAGTACCAGTCGCTGGCGGTCGTTGGCGGCCCGGTGTCGGCCTGCTCCGGCGCCATGTATCGCGCGGTGCCGACGAATTCGTCCGCGCCCGTCTCCTCCAGCGGAATCGAGAGCTCGGTCGCGACGCCGAAATCAAGCAGGACGACACGTCCTTCATCGGTCACGAGGACGTTCGACGGCTTGATGTCCCGGTGAAGCTTACCTGCGCTGTGCAGCGCATGAATCCCCTCGGCGAGGCCCAGCAGTGCGGCTCGCAGCCGTTCCGGATCCGCTGGGGACTCGCCGAGGACGGGCCGGTCGTTCGAGGGGGGGGAGCTTGCGAGGATCGGAGGCCGTGGAGAGACTCGGGTGGGAGGCGCGCTCGATATCGGGACGGGCCGGCCGTCCTGATCGCGGAAGTCGGGACGGGATACGTAGGTCCGAAAGTCGACTCCGCGCACGAGCTCCATCGTGAAGAAGACGCGACTGGCGTCGGTCATGACGAACTCGTGGAGGCGCACGAGATTGCGATGGCGGATATCCGCCAGAGTCCGAAACTCGTTCTTGAATCGGTAGAGGGCGTCAGGGCTGAAATTCAACAAACACTTCAGCGCGACTCGTTGTCGGCGGTCGTAGTCGACCGCTTCGTACACAACACCCATGCCGCCCTCGCCGATAACGCGCACGATCTCGTAGCGTGCCGTCCCCCTCCAGGCCACCGAAGGCGAGGAAGCGCTCTGCCCGGAATAGCTTCGACTCGTCATCTCTCGTGCCTTGGGGCGACCCAAGGCCACAGTCTCACAACGTTAGCCCCACTTTCACCTGCGAGGGAGCCAACAAGCTCAGCCAACCAATTCACGCCGCGGTCGATCCGCAGGATGCGCACACCGCACCCTCTATGTATTCGTGCGCGGGTGCCGCGAAGGGGCGCACCCGCTCCTCCGCTCTATCGCCGCCTTCTCGCAGACCGCCCTCGGCGGCGTTGGGGCATCCGCCAGCCGCGCCATGGAGGGGCGCCTCGCCCGTGGACGATCGTCCGCCGCGCAGCCCGTCAGAACCGAATCACCGCGGCGGGTTCTCAGAGAACGCGCTAAATTAGCGCTTGCGATCGAAGCGTCCAGTGCACGACAAGATTCCCGTTCGGTCGCCGAGGTCGGCCGTCGTCATCTCGCGCAACTTCCATCCGGTCGGTATCCCGCCTTCGGCCCGCAAGCGACCGGGTCTCCGGCGCGGCGACGAGCCGGCGCAGGGTAACACCAGCGCCGCGAACGGTCTGATCCTCTCCTCGGGCGCGCGGCAGCCACGCGGTAGCCTGCGGTCGCGTTCCGATCCCATCACTCGAGCGAAGATTCTACGCTTCACCAGGGGGCTCTCCATGAGGGGAGGTACGACGCGAACGAGCTCGACCAAGACTCGCGATGGCGAATCACTGCTCATCTCCTCGTCGGTCAACCGTCTCAAGACAGCACCCCTGGGTGAACTGTTCCGCTCCTACGTGAAAGGGGCAGTGAAGGCAGAGCCTTGCCGAGAACGACGTTCGCTCGCGGCCTTCGTCGTGCGCGTTCGAATTGTGCCGGGGTGTGCCGGACCTGCTCGCCAAGTCCTGTTTCGCCTACGCTCCCTGGCACCTCCGTTACCGGAGGTGTTCCCGGCGGCTCCCTTGAGGCGCGAGCGCCTTGGGGATAGCGGCAAGAGCGAGCTCGCGGCGGATCGTTTCATCGCGGGCATCCGGCAAGGGGCCCCCCGGTCGGGGGAGGGGCGTGGCCATCGGTTCCCATGGACATCAGGAACCGAAGGGATGGAGGCTCCGGTCCACGGCTCGAGTCGGCGCATGCGCGTGCGTCGACCGCGTTCGCCAGTCAATCCCATGAGGCTGAGGCTCGGGCGCGCTCACGTCCGGCGCCTCCGCTCGATGTAGGCCACGATCAGGTGTGTGACCTCGTCGATGAGCGCAGGCGTATTATATTTTGGGCTGTCGACGACGGCGCCGTGTATCACGGCGAGTACGGCGCGGACCAAGATGAATGCGCAGAGCCCGTAGTCTTTGATGGCAACGCGGTTTTTAGCGCCCCGCAGTGCGTCCGCGACGATGCCCTCGATTCGCTCCTCGAAGCCCTCGATCTCACCGCGCGCTTCCGTAACCATAACCCGCTCGATGAGGACGCTGCGGAGCGAGTTGTCGATCTCGTCGTCGTGCAACAGCGCGCCGACGAGTGCCCGTACGACGCCACGAAACGTGACCGCGTTCATCTCGCCCACGTGGGCGGCGATGCGCGCGAGCAGCCGTTCGCGGTAGCGCCTCAGCAGCTCGATCGCGATCGCGTCCTTGCTCGGGAAGTACTGGTAGACGGAACCCACGCTGACACCGGCGGCATCCGCGACGCGATTCGTCGTCGCACCGGCGTAGCCCTTCTGGACGAAAAGGCGAGTCGCTGCCGTGAGGATCGCGTCAACCGTCTGGCGCGATCGCTCCTGCCTCGGCGCTCTCGCACGCCTTTTTTGGCGTTGGCTGACTTTTGCCATCTCGCGTCGAACGTTAATGGAGAACGCGAGTAGCCGGCTAGCTCTCTACAGACCACAATGGAGCCCGTCGCCAAAGTGCCACCCCGTGGACGTCTCTCGCGCGTACGGTGGACCCGCAGTCCCGCTCCCGCTCACCAGCTTCCTTCACTCGTTCAAGGAGATCCGCGATGTCGCGCCTCGGTCCTCTACTTCCGGCGCTCGCGGCCGCCACCGTCGTCTCCGTCGTCGCCTTCGTCTCCGTCGTCGCCGGCGGCTGTAGCAGCAAGCCCAACAGTGCCCTGGGGGGAGCAGACGACCCGGCGAGGGTAGGAGACGATAGTGGCCTCGTCGCGCCCCTCGGGGGCGACGACAGCGGCAGCAGCGGGAACAGCTCCAGCGGGTTCGTGTCCACGCCGGGTACGGGCACCCCGCAGGCCTGCCCCGCCAGTCAGGGATTGAGCTGCAACGTGAGCATGTGCAAGAACGGTAAGCACACGACGCTTACCGGCCACGTCTACGATCCCGCCGGCAAGAACCCGCTCTACAACGTGATCGTCTTCGTTCCGAGCGATCCGAACCCGAACGCGCTGCCGGCGATCGAGACGGGGACGAAGACCTGCAACACGTGCAACACGCCCGTTGGCAATTACGTGGCGGCGACCTTCCCCGGCGCGGTCCGGGCCGTCGCGCTGACCGACCAGACTGGAGCGTTCACGCTGACGGACGTGCCGACGGGAAAGAACGTCCCGCTCGTCGTTCAGGTCGGCAAGTGGCGCCGCACCATCACCGTGGCGAACGTGGCAGACTGCGCGACGACGGCGGTGCCCGAGTCGGGCCCCGGCCAGGCGCGCCTCCCAGCGAATCAGAATGAGGGGAGCATGCCAAAGATGGCCCTCCTCACCGGCGGGCAAGACGACCTCGGATGCTTCATGACGCGGATGGGCATCGCGAGCAGCGAGTACGCCGCCCCCGGTGGCACCGGCCGGCTGGCCATCTACCAGGGCTTGAACGTCGGGGGCTTCAACGGTCCGGCCCTGTCGACCGGCACCGCCGGCAACTGCACCAACACGAGCTGCCCGCTCTGGCAGAACACGCAGTCCCTCGAGGCGTACGACATCGTCCTTCTCGCGTGCGAGGGCGGCCCGATGGATCCGGACGCGCCCGGCGGCTTCGGTGGCGCCGGAGCTAACATCACGAAGCCCGCGAAGCAAGCGATGCATGACTGGCTGAACGAGGGCGGTAAGGTCTTCGCCACGCACTTCCACTACACGTGGTTCCAGTACGGCCCGCCCGACTTTCAGACGGTCGCGACGTGGCTCGGGTCGTCAATCGCCTTGAATGTCAACGGCACCGGTACGATCGACACGAGCTTCCCGAAGGGTCAGCAGTTTGCCCAATGGCTGAAGACGGTGGGCGCGACGACCGGCTCGACGATCCCCCTGCTAGGCGTCGGCACGAGCGTGTCGTCCGTGAATACGATGACGACGCAGCGGTGGATCTACGACAACAGCACCAGCGACACGAAGTACATGTCCTTCGAGACGCCGATCGGCGGACTCCTTACGGACGCCGGGGAGCTCGGCGGCAGGCAGTACTGCGGCAAGGCGGTCTTCACGGATCTGCACGCCGGCGGAGCACCGCTGGGGGACGTGCCCGGCATGTGCAAGCAGGGCGACCTCTCCGCCCAGGAGAAGGCCCTCGAGTTTCTCTTCTTCGACCTCTCCGCGTGCGTGACGGACGACTCGATTCCGCCTCCCCCCCCGGTCGAGCCGCCTAAATAGACGGCGCTCCGCCTGCGCGCGGGCGTGAGCCTGAAAGTGAAGCAGGTCGCGTGTGTCGTGCGCGCCGAGTCGCACTTGATGGCCGTTCTTTTCCAGTGTGCGCCGACCCCGCTCTGCGGAGGCAGGGAGCGACCTCGAAGTGAAAGGGTGGGCGCGCCCCTACAGCGGCGCACTCGTCCGATCCGTGGAGAAGGAAATGCGAGCAAACCTCGGGTCGCCCGGACTTTCGTGGAAGATGATATATATTTGTAGCGATGAGCACACGGCGCGCTGACGCTACGCGCTCCGTAACCACGTTACCGAACGACACCGGAACGCTGACAGCGCGTTCCCCAGCCCAAACGGCCGGAACGCCCGAATGGAAGGGCAATCGCCGATTCGACGTTCTCCGCCGTATGGGCGAGGGCGGCATGGGTGTCGTCTACGAGGTCTTCGACCGCGAACGCCGCCAGGCGGTGGCACTCAAGAGTCTGCTCAACTTCACTCCGGAGGCGCTCTTCGCTCTGAAGCAGGAGTTCAGGACGCTGGCCGATGTCCATCATCGGAATCTGGTGCGGCTCTACGAGCTCATCGTCGCCGACGAAGGCGACGTGTTCTTCACCATGGAGCTGGTCAACGGCGCCGACTTCCTGACCTACGTCCAGAAGCCAGGCTCGGATCGCGATCCGCTGTCGGAGGCGAGTGTGCTGAACACGATCGCTACACGTGGGGTGGCTCTCAGCGTCGGAGCGACGGACTCGCCGCGCTCCTCTCCGCCTCGGCACATGCCTCTGCCCAGGCCGTCGCCGGCCGATTTCGATCGCCTTCGTCGCACGCTTCGCCAGCTCGTCGAGGGCGTGATGGCCGTCCACCGCGCCGGCAAGCTGCATCGCGACATCAAGCCGTCGAACATTCTCGTGGCCGACGACGGACGGGTCGTCATCCTGGACTTCGGCGTGGCGACCGAGCTCACGCGCGCGCGTGACGCAAACTTCGGCGACGCGGACGAGGTCGTGGGGACTGTCCGCTACATGTCGCCCGAGCAGGCGATGGCCGAGGCGCTGACGCCCGCGTCCGATTGGTACAGCGTCGGGGTCGTTCTCTACGAGGCGCTGGTCGGCCGTGCCCCCTTCGTCGGACCGGCGATGGACGTCCTGACGATGAAGACGACGCTCGATGCGGCGTCGCCTGCCGAGTGCGTCGACGGGGTTCCGCCCGAGCTCGATTCGCTATGCCGCGCGCTCCTTGATCGCGACCCTGAGAAGCGGCCCAACGGGGTCGAGATCTTGAACCGCCTCGGAGCCAACCGAAGCCTCCGGCCGCTCGCGTCGCCGTTGCCTGCCATCGATCCCGGGCGCGTCACGACGCTGGTCGGGCGCGAAGGGCAACTTGCCTCCTTGCGCGACGGCTTCGAGCACGTGCTCTCGGGTCACGCCGTCGCCCTGCACGTGTCGGGCGCCTCCGGCATGGGCAAATCCGCCGTCGTCCAGCACTTCCTCGACGGCCTGATCGAGCGCGGCGAAGCGCTCGTCCTTCGCGGTCGCGCTTACGAACGCGAATCGGTCCCGTACAAGGCGGTCGACAGCGTCATTGACGCGCTCAGCCGCTGCCTCGTTCACCTCGAGGAATGCGGGGATATGCTCGCACTGCCCGCGGACATCGGCGCTCTCGCGCGCGTGTTCCCCGTTCTCAAACGCGTACCGAGCATCGACAGCGTCGCCGCGACCGCGGTCACCGATCCGAACCTCGTGCGCCGGCGCGCCTTCTCGGCGTTACGCGCTCTCCTCGGTACGCTCTCCAGCAGGCAGCCTCTCGTCATCTATGTCGATGACGTGCAGTGGGGCGATGCCGACAGCGCGGCACTCCTCCTCGAGCTGGTTCGGCCCCCCGCGGCGCCGCCGATCCTCTTCGTGATGACCAGTCGCGACGAAGAGGCGAACGCGAGCGCGTTTCTCAAGGAGCTCCGCGGTCGCTGGCCCGAGGGCGCCGAAGCGCGTGACATCGGCGTGGGCCCGCTCGAGCCCGCGGACGCGGTGCGACTCGCGCTGGCGCTGCTCGAACGATCCGACGCGCTCGCGCAGCGCACGGCGCGGACCGCCGCGCGCGAGTCTCGCGGAAGCCCTTTTCTCGTCGAAGAGCTGGTGCGCCACAACGCGAATGTCCTGAACCGGCCCGAGGGCGTCACGCTTGAAGCAGTCACCCTCGGCCAGATGGTCGCGCAGCGTCTCGAGCGCCTCCCGGAGGACGCTCGACGGCTGCTCGAAGCCTTGGCCGTCGGAGGCAGGCCCCTTCCAGTCTCGGTCGTCGCCCGGGCTTGCGAGCTCGGGGACGGAATCGAGAACGCGATCGTCGCGGCGCGGGGCCGTCGGCTGTTGCGCACGGGCATGCGCCACGGGTGCGAGATCGTCGAGACGAGTCACGACGGCTTCCGCGAGACGATCGTGGCGCAGCTGTCGGCGGACAAATTGCGCGCGAATCATGCGCAGCTCGCGTTTGCGCTCGAGGCCGAGCCGGAAGTGGACGCGGAGGCGGTGGCCGGACACCTCCTCGCCGCGGGCGATCGAGCGCGCGCCGCTCACTATGCCGAACAGGCCGCCGAGCAGGCGATCGCCAAGCTGGCCTTCGACCACGCCGCGCGCCTGCTGCGGATGGCGCTCGACAACACGCCGGCCTCGCCTGAAGAGGTGCGGCGCCTACGGAGGCGGCTCGCGATCGTCTTCGAATGGGCCGGGCTCGGCGAGGAAGCCGCGCGCGCGTACCTCGAGGCCGCCGAAGGCGCACAACCCTTAGAGCGCGCCGAGCTGGAACGGGCCGCCTCGATGGAGCTCCTCGCCGGCGGACGAATGATCGAGGGCGCTGCGGTACTGCACCGCGTGCTCGCCGCCTTGGGCCTTTCGGCTCCGCGATCGGTGCTGAGCGCGGTTTTCTGGCTGATCGTGCATCGCGTGCGACTCGCGCTGGCGTCGCGGTCTGGCTTCGGGTTCAAGCCGCGACCGACCGACGCCATCCCGGGCCTCGAGCGGGCGCGCGTCGACCTGGTTTATTGGGCCGCATACGCGTTCAAGTTCACGGACGTGATCGTCGCCACGTGCATGACCACCTGGAGCTTTCTCTTGGCGCTGCGGTTCGGCGATCGGTTCCAGCTCCTACGCGCCGCCCTCGTGGAGGCGGGGCAGCACGCGGCCATGGGCGGCAAGGAAGGAAAACTGGAGCGCAAGCTCGGAGACTTAGCGAAGCGGCTCGCCCGAGAAGAAGGGACGAGCGTGGCGCTCGACGCGGCCGACGGCGGCCTGGGCATGAGGCTCTACCTGCGAGGGGACTGGAAGACGGCGTTCGAAATGTTCGAGGGCGCCGCAAGAACGCAGGTGCACGACCACAGGGCCGGCTGGCTGACGGACGTCGATGTCTTCGCCTGCTGGTCTCTCAACTTCCTGGGCGAGCACCGCGAGCTGGCGAAGCGCCACGCGGCCATCCTCGAGGACGCCGACCAGCGCGGCGACCGATACACGTCGGTGCAGCTCCGCGACGGCTCGCTCGCGATCGTGTGGCTCGTCGCGGACGATCCGGAGGGCGCGCGGCGCAACGTGGAGGAGGCCATGGCCCTCTGGCCGAAGGACCGTTACCTCCTCCAGCACTGGCACCGACTCTTCGGCGAGGGTGAGATCGAGCTCTACGTGGGCGACGGCGCGAAGGCGTACGCGCGAGTCGACCGCGACACGCCGGCACTGAAGAAGAGCCTCCTCTTGAAGGTTCAGCACATGCGCGTGCAGACGGCGTTCCTCCGCGGGCGGTGCGCTATCGCGTCGCTCGAAGCGGAGCCCGCCGCACGTACCGCGCGCCTCGCGGAGACACGGCGCATCGCGCGGGCGCTCGAGGGCGAAGGCATGGGTTGGAGCGCCCCCTTCGCGGCCATCTTGAAAGCAGGTGTGGCCAACGCCGAGGGCGATCGCCCCGGCGCGATCGAGGCGCTGAAAATTGCGATCGACCGCGCAGACGCCGCGCACATGGCGGGCTACGCGACCGCCGGACGCTACCAGCTCGGATCGCTCCTCGGCGACCAGCAAGGGGCGGAGCTCGTGGCTCGGGCCGAAGAGGCCATGAAGGCGCAGGGCATCCGTGTGCCGAGGCGATTCGCCGCGACCCTCGTCCCGGGCCGCTGGGGCGAGAGGTAGCGCGGCGGTCGACAGTAAGCGCTTCGCACCGGAGGTGCAGTGATGTTGCAGGGCTCGAGCGTCGATGCCGAGGGACGGCCGGAGCTCCTCGATTGGAGCGGAACCGAGCGCTACGAGGTCCTCCGTCTCGTCGCGTGCGGCGGGATGGGCCGCGTGTACGAGGCGTACGACCGACGGCGGCGGCAGCGCGTGGCGCTCAAGAAGCTCCTCTACTTCAGCCCCACAGCGCTCTTCCTGTTCAAGCAGGAGTTTCGGACGCTCGCGGACACGCGCCATCCGAATCTCGTGCGGCTCTACGAGCTCGTCGCCACCGAGGAGTGCGTTTTCTTTTCCATGGAGTTCGTGGACGGTACGGACTTCCTGGGCTACGTGCGTGGGCCCGCGCCCCGCGCGACGAACGACGAGCCGCCCGCCTCTCGCTCGTCGTCGCCCACGCCGGCGGAGTCAAGCGTGCTGCGCCACCCGAGTCCTGTCGCTCCGGCGGTGGATCTCGACCGGCTGCGATCGGCGCTGGGCCAGCTCGTCGTGGGCGTGCAGGCGCTGCACACGGCGGGCAAGCTTCACAGAGATATCAAGCCGTCCAACGTGCTCGTCACCCCCGAGGGTCGCGTCGTCATCCTCGACTTCGGGGTCGCTGCGGACCTTGCAGCGGTCGATGGCGAGAACCTCCGCGAACAAGGACAGTTCGTGGGAACGGCGGGCTACATGGCCCCCGAGCAGGCTCTATCTGAAACGCCGACGCTCGCGTCCGACTGGTACAGTGTCGGCGTCCTGCTCTACGAGGCCCTCGTCGGGCTCCCGCCCTTCGAGGGCAGCGCGAGCCACGTCATCGAGGCGAAGACGAAGGTGGATCCCATGCCTCCTTCGGAGCGTGCGACGGGGGTCCCTCCGGACCTGGACGAGCTGTGCCGCAAGCTCCTGGATCGCGACCCGACGAGGCGCCCGAACGGGCCGCGGATCCTGGCCGGGTTGAATGGCCGGCGCGAAGCGCCCGCCGGCCGCGACGAACAGCTCGTCGGGCGCGAGGCCCATGCGCAAGCGCTGCGCGACGCGTTCGAGGCGACGCGAACCGGGCGATCGATCACCGTGCACGTGAGCGGGCGCGCCGGCATGGGCAAGTCGGCCCTCGTGCGTGCGTTTCTCGACGGGCTCGCGGAGCGCGCCGAGGCCGTCGTCCTCCGCGGCCGCGCCTACGAACGCGAGACGGTCCCCTACAAGGCCGTCGACTCGGTGATCGACGCCCTCAGCCGTCACTTGATGCACCTCTCGGACGACGACCGCGGCCTCGCACTTCCCGCGGACATGGACGCGCTCGCCCGCCTGTTCCCTGTCTTGCGACGCGTGCCCTCGGTAGGTCGGCTCCGTGAAGGGGCCACGGCCGATCCCGCGCGCCTGCGTCGCCGCGCGTTCGAGGCGCTGCGCGCGCTCCTGGCGGCGCTCGCGTCGCGACAACCGCTGGTCGTCGCGATCGACGACGTTGAGTGCGGAGACGTGGATAGCGTGGCGCTGCTCCTCGAGCTGGTGCGCCCACCGCACGCGCCCGGGATCTTGCTCGTCCTGGTGCACCAAGACGAGGACAAGCAGACGGCACCGTTCCTGAGCGAGCTCTGGCGGCGGTGGCCGGCCGACTCCGAGCTGCGGAGCGTGTCGGTCGGACCGCTCTCGACGCGCGAGGCCACGCAGCTTGCCTTGGGGCTCCTGGGGTCCGAGGACGCGCTCGCGAGAGAAATGGCCGACGCCGTAGCGCACGAGTCGGGAGGGAGTCCGTTTCTGCTCGAGGAGCTCGCGCGCGGCTTACCCCGGCGGATGCCGGACGCCACCGGGTCCCCCATCACGCTCGACGACCTCGTGGGCGCGCGGCTGACCGAGCTGCCCGACATGGCGCGCGACGTCGTCCAGATGATCGCTGTCGCAGGCCGACCGCTCCCGATCGCGACCCTCGCCGAGGCAGCGGGTGTCGACGCAATCGACGGCGTCGTCGCCTCGCTCGTCGCCCACCGGTTCGTTCGTCCCGGCCTGCGAGATGGGCGCGAGGTCGTCGAGCCCACGCACGATCGGATCGGGAAGACGATCGTCGCCCTCTTAAGCGCTCCGGCGATCCGGCGGCATCACGCGCGGCTCGCGCGGGCGCTGGAGCGCATGCCCGACTCCGACCCCGAAGCCCTCGCCGTGCACCTCATCGGCGCGGGGGAGACCGAGCGCGCCGCGCAGTACGCGGAGCACGCGGCCGAGCGAGCCGTGTCGAACCTGGCCTTCGACCAGGCGGTGCGCCTTCAGCGCATGGCGCTCGAGGGCTCGCCGGCCGCGCCGCCTAATCGACGGCGCCTGCGCGCACGTCTGGGCCAAATGCTCGAGTGGGCGGGCTTCGGCGCAGAGGCCGCGGGCGTGTACCTCGAAGCCGCCGAGGGCGCGGCGCCCCTAGAGCGGGCCGAGTTCGAACGCAACGCGGCGGAGCAGCTCCTGACGTGCGGTCGCATCGACGATGGAGCCGAAGTGCTGCGTCGGACGCTCGCCAGCGCCGGGTTGCGGACGCCTCGCTCGCCGCTCCGCGCGATCTTGTGGCTCCTCGTGTATCGCGCGTGGGTGGGCTTCGTCGGACTGCGCTTCAAGGAGCGCCCGGGTGACGAGCTCCCCCGACTGGAGCGACTCCGCCTGGACGCATTGTTCGCCGCGGCGCTCGGCTTCGCGGTCGTCGACGTGCTCATGGGGGCCTGCATCCAGATGCAATACTTGGCGATGGCCCTGCGCTCCGGCGAGCGACTGCACGTGATCCGCGCGGCGCTGCTCGTCGCTACGCAGTACGCCAACGCGGGGGGCCCGGAACGGGCCCGCGAGCGCGCCCTGCGCGCGCTCGCGCGGAGGCTGGTCGATCAGACCGACAGCGCCGAGATGCGCGCGTTCTTCGACGGGACGCGCGGCGTCGGCCTCTTCTTGCGCGGGCGCTGGCCGGAGGCGCGAGAGGTGCTCGATGGGGCCAACGCGGAGCTACCGACCCAACGCGGGGGATGGCACTCCAACGCCAACTTGTTCGCCGTGTACGCTCTGCCCTATCTAGGACGGCTCCTCGAGCTTGCCGCACGCTACGAACGGCTGTCTCGAGAAGCCGAACAGCGTGGCGACCTGTATACGGCCGTGAACCTGCAGCTATCGCCGGCGAGGGTGCTGTCCCTCGCGGCGGACGACCCGGAGGCGGCGCGCCGCAACGCGCGCCAGGCGATGGGCTCCTGGTCTCAACGTGGATACCTGCTCCAGCACTGGCAGGCGATGCGAACGGAGGCCGAGGCGGACCTCTACGTCGGCAACGCCGAGCGGGCGTACGAGCACACCGGGCGGGACGCTCGCGCCCTCGGACGAAGCTTCCTCCTCAAGGGCCAGCTCACCCGCGTCTTCACCGCCGAGCTGCGGGGCCGCTGCGCGATCGCCTCGGTCGAGGCCGTCCCCGAGCTCCGGTCGGCGCGTCTCGCCGAGGCCCGTCGCCTGGCGCGAAAGCTCGATCGCGAGGGAATGCCCTATGCGGCAGTCTTCGCGGCGGTGCTTCGCGCGGGGGCAGCCGGCGTGAGCGGCAACGAGCAGGTGGCAGCCGAGTGGCTGCACGTCGCCATCCGGCTGGGCGAGGAGACCGAGATGCTCCTGCATGCTGCGGCGGCGCGCCGCGCGCTCGGTGCCCTGCTGGGCGGAGATATGGGCGGCGACCTGGTTCGACGGGCGGACGAGGCGATGGAGGCTCAAGGGATCCGTGCGCCGGCGCGCTTTGCCGCGATGCTTGTTCCGGGGTACACGCGGCGGTCGTAGCGCTCTTTGCCCCCCACGTGGGCGAGCCGACGAGCCGACGTGCAGAACCCCGCGGCAGCGCGCATGTGGCGCCGGAATTCGTGCGCTCGCGCGACCTCGTCGATGGTGAGGCCGTGGCGGCCGGGCCCGTGGGCGCTCCCGCATCCTCGCGATCCTCACGGGAGTCGTGCAGCCGCCTCTGCTCGTCGTGGCGCACTCGCGGCTGGAACGCCGCCGCGCGCGCGCTATCGTGAACCGCGTGATGGGCCCCTGCAAGTCGAACGCGACCGTCGCGGCGCTCGTCGCGGCCGCCGCGCTCGCCGCCGCGTGCGCAAGCAAGGGTGAGGCCGCACCGCCAATCGCTTCGGAAGGATTCTCGAGCCCCGACGCGGGGAGCGTCGAGTTCGGCCGCGACGATTCCGGGGGACCGGCGCCGACCTCGGGCGACGGGTCCGTTGCGCTCCCCGCGAACTTCGTCGCGACCGAGCTCGGCGGCTACGCGCTCGGACCCCCCATCATGACGGGAGGCACGGACGCCGGCGTCGTCGAGAACGCCGACGGTACCGGCGGCTGCAGCCTCGTCACGGCGGTGGTCCGGGACTTCAAGGACAAGTCCGATGGCAACGGCACGGGCGACCCCGACTTCGACGCGTTCCTCGGGTACGGCCCCACGACCGGGCTGGTCGAGCGGGCGCTCGGCAGCGACCTCAAGCCCGTCTTCGCCGGCAACTGCGCCGAGGGCCCCACCGTGAACGCGCCGTGCCCTTACGGCCAAATGCTGACGACGCGGGCGGGCTTCGACCAATGGTACCGCTACGCGCCTGGCGTCAATCTCCCGTTTCTCGTGTACCTCGCGTTCGTTCCCAACGGCGGCGTCTACACGTTCGACAGCGAGGGGTACTTCCCGCTCGACAACGCCGGCTGGGGGAACAACGCGACCGGCGACGACGGCAAGCCGCACAACTTCGGCTTCACGACGGAGGTTCACCTGAGCTTCGTGTACAAAGGGGGCGAGACCTTCACCTTCGTCGGCGACGACGACGTGTGGGCTTTCATCGATCACACGCTGGCGGTCGACCTCGGCGGCATCCACACCGCGGCGACGAGCTCGGTGTCGCTCGACTCGCTCGGCCTTACGAAGGGCAGCAGCTACGCCCTCGACATCTTCAACGCAGAGCGGCACCCGACGGGATCGCACTTCCGCGTCGACACGAACCTGTCGTTCACGAGCTGCGGCACCGTGCCGCCCGACGTGCCGCGATGAGCGCCCATTCGACGCGGTGCTTGTCGCCAAACGCGGGGAGATCGCGCTCCGCGTGATGCGCACGTGCCGGCGCCTCGGCGTCCGCACCTTCCCTGTCTACTCCGAGGCCGACGGGGATGCGCCGCACGTGACCGACGCGGACGAGGCGCCGACAGGGCACATGAGGTCTGCTTTCGCGCTTGCGCGCGGCCCGCGGGCCAAGAATACAGGCACGGCGCAGGGCAATGCCGCATGCCGCGTCGCTATGGACCCCGAATCACAACTCCAACGACATTCCGATCGACGCGCCAAGCCAGAGCGAGGGGGTGGTCGCCACGTTCCCCTGCGGCACGGCGATGACCTCGTGGCTCAGCGGCACCCAGGCGAAGGTCGCGCGCAGGAACGGGCCAAGCCCGCCGAGTGCACGCGTCGAGGCCGTGACCCCGGCTTCGACGCCCGGCGCCAACCTCGTTGCGACGGAGGGAGAGTGAGGGCTGACCCCTTCGTAGCGTTCGAACGCGCCGGTCACCGCGGCGCTCGCATCCAGTCGAAACGGACCGTCGAAAAGGCGCGTCCAAACTCCGGCGATGGCCGGGACTCGCGTGACGGCGGCGCGGAAGTCGCCCGCATCGAACTCGACCCTCGGCAGGTACCCGACGCCGGCCATTCCCCCGAAGCGGCCCGCGCCGATCCGCACGCGCAGGTCCGCGCCCCACATCAGAATGCCCGGCGCGCCGAGGACGGGCGGCGACGCCTCCCCTACGCCGGAGGCCTCGATCCGGACGACGGGAGCGCGAAGGGCTTGACCGTTCTTGCTCGGGCGTTCGGCTTCGGCCGGCGGCGGTGGCGGCGGCGGGGAGGAACGCTGCGCTTGAGGACCCGAGGCCGTCTTCCCCGCCTCGCCGGGTGACCCGCTCGGCTCAGGGCCCGCAGCGTCCTTCGCCTCCACCGACATCTGCGGCGGCAGCAGCGCAAGCACGATGAACTCGGCGGCGAATCTCGCGCGCCTGTCGCAGCCCCGCGCCGGATCCGAATACGCGCGTTCGAGCACTCGACCATCGCTCCTTACCCGGATCCGGTAGCGCTCTCCGAAATCGACGATGTCGACCTTGGGCCTCGCCGCGAGGAGCTGAGTTGCGGCCGCCGGCACCAGCTTGACGACCGTTGACCACACCGCCTCGGACTCAGGACAGTTCGAGATAGAAGCCGGCGCCCGCTCCAAATCGGCGGCGAGCGCCCGTCCAGGGAAAATGCCCACGACCAGAGCGGTCGGCAGCACACACCACGCGGCGGCTCCGCGACGGAAGCGGAGGTCTCCCGTCCTTCGTGAAAACTTCTGTCCGGCAGCCATTTCACGTGGAGCAGCCATTTCACGTGGAAGCGGAACCTGTCTGCCAGGGAGGCTCGACATTGAGAAGCCTGATTGACGGAGGATGAGTGTTGATTCACCATTCCGCATCTTGGTCGAGCGGCGGTGGCGCTCCGCCGGGTGAGCTAGTCACCGCGCGGGAGACTGGGTCGCTTGGAGAGCGAACGCGCGGTACCGACCTGTGGAAAACTGCGCAAGATACTGGCGGCCTAGAATGGCGGCTGAACGCGAGTCGTGCAGCGCATTGGCCGCTTCGATTGAAAGCGCCAGTGCGTCCTCCGAGAGGACCCCCCGCGGGTGCTCCCTCAGATACTGCGACAGCAAGGCGCTGGCGCGCGCTGGATCGCCATTCTGGCGCAGGGCCTTGATGGACGCGAGGACCAACGTGGGGTCTTCTCCTCCCCTCGGAGGAGTTCCTGTCCTCGGAGAAGCTGTGACCCTGGTGCTCGAGAGCGAAACGCTCGCCGAGGGCGAGGGGTCGGGCGCTTCGAATGACGCCGCCGGCTCGGGAAGCGTGGCGGTGGCGGGCGGTGGGGCGGGCGCGGGCGCCGGCCTCGGGGGAACGGTCGCCGTTACCGGGTTCGAAGCGCTCGTACGATGGGCGCGAACGGAAACGGCCGCGGCCGCGGCCACGGCGAAGAGAGCGATCGCTGTCGCCACCAGCAAGCGCACCGTGACCGCTCTCCTCGGCTGCGCGGCGCTTCTCACGCGCGCCAGGATTCGCTGCACTTCGAACCGCTCGGGCTCGACGCGCGGAGTCGCCCGGACCGCCGCCGCCAGGATGTACTCCGGGGAGTCGGGCGGATGCGCTTCTTCGACCACCCGCCTCACAGTGGAGTCCTCCCCCCGCTGCTCTTCGACTGGAGGCGGGTAATATCCGCCGAGAGCTTCGTCCGAGCCTTGTGGATGCGGCCCCACACAGTGTTCAAGGGAACGCCCTGAAAGCGTGCGATCTCCTCTCCGCTGTAGCCGTCGATCTCGAAGAGCACGAACGCCGCGCGTTGCGCCTCCGGGAGTTTCGAGAGGAGCCGCGCGATGAGCGCTGCTCGCTCTTTCTCCTCGAGGGTCCGTTCCGGGTCTCGCGAGCCCGCGAAGGAATCCGGGAGGGAATCATCGACGCGGCTACTTTGAAGGAAGACGCGGAACCATCTCAGCCGCCGGAAGTCGCGAACGCGGTGGCGCGTGATCTGATACAGCCACCCGTGAAGGTTCATCCCGTCGAAGTCGGGCAGCCTGCGGTGCACAATCAAAAACACATCCTGCACCAAGTCGTCCCGCTCCGCCTCCGGGCCGCCCAAGGCACGGACCCAGCGGCAGACGTGGCCGAAAAACGATCGGTAGACCTCCTCGAACTGGAGGGCGTCGGGCTTGAGGCACACGGCAGAATTCGCGCTCGGCGCGACTGCGTCGGCGGCGCGCACCCGGCCGGCCTTCACTTCAAGGTGAGCGCTACGCATCGAAGTCAACCCGCTCCCATCTTACACCACCTCTGGGGCAGCAACCAGGCTCCTACCAATCGCACGGGAGGCGCGGCTCACGGAGCCACGGATGTTGGCAAGCCGGAGGGGACGAGCGTGGGCATGCGGGTGGGGTCTCCTCCGCCGAGGGTGGCGTCGTTGCCGCTACCTGACTTGTCAGGAAGTCGGGTGCCGTCGATCTCATCGCCGTCGAAGAACGCGACCAGCCCGGGCTCCATCGGGGGCACGCTGCCCCGCATCTCCTGGACAATCTCGGCACCCGTGCGCTCGACGTTCCAGATCCGGATCTCGTCCATGTCGCCCGAATAGACCTCGCTCAGCCCGTCGAAGGTACCAATCCAACAGGCGATCGGCGTCAGGCTGTCCGGATCGGCCGCGCCGGCGGCGCTGAGGTTCCCGTCCACGTAGAGCGCTGCCTGGAAGCCCGCGTCGGAAGGGCCGAGCACGAAGGCGACGTGGTGCCAGACGTTGGCAGATGGAAGAGCTGGAGCCTGGACGAGCGTCCTTCCGCTGTAGACCGACCACGCCGCAAGGATGTCGTTACGGATACCGAGCTCCACCCCGCTCACTTCGTCGCGACGCAGCACGATGAACACTTGCGTGCCGCTCGGCTGGGGATACCGCACCCAGAGCGAGATCGATTGGGGACTACTGCCCGACGGGAACCCCGCAGTCCCGCTCGTCGCGAAATCTGCCTTGCCATCGAAGTGAAGGGCGTGGTTCGGGAACGACGTGCCGGCGGGCGACGCGTCGGGGGTCGACTCGTCCGAAGGAAATACCGTGCAGCCCCATGCTCCGACCAGCAGCGCGGACAGCACACACACCTGGCGCGCTTCGCCCTTCACGGCGGCACGACCAGCATTCCATGAGGAGTCACCCGGGTCCAACTTATGGCTACGTCGTCCGCGTAGAGCACGGCCGACTGCGGGGAAAGATCATTGACGAGGCTGCACAAGGCGAAAATGACAGTTGCAGTCCCTCCCGACGTCGGGCGCTGGATGTCGTAGATGGGGACGCCATCGAGCCACACGGTGAGCTCTCCGTCCGGGCCCGAGTCGCTCCGATAGAAGGACTCGATCTGAAACCACCGCCCAATTGGCAGGTATGGCACCGGATCGGGAAGCGGGGACTCGAGGTACTGGTGCCGCGCGTCAAAGAGCACGAGCGTCATCACCTGGTTCGGTAGGGAGAGCACACTGAGGTCGAAGAGCTCCACGGCACCGAGGGCGCGTCCTAGCGCGGTCGTCTCTGCTCCCGCCGCCGCGCTCGACGCGTCGCCGCCCCCAGCATCCGACGCCACCCCGCCGACTGGCAGCATGAATTTCATGATGCTCCACCCGCTGAGTGTCTCGTAAAAGGTGGGAATGAAATACCACGCGCTGTAGTAGGCGGCATTAGGAAAGTCGCTCCACTTGTAGAGGCAAGCCCCGCCGGGCGAATAGGGCGAGCCCTGCGCCCCAGCCACACTCGAGAACTTGACCGAGTACATCCCGGTATGAGCCTGCTCGGTGCTTGGGGTCACCGACGGACTGGCCCCGCCTGCGTCCCACTCGAGTGGGCCACCGGTCCCCGGAGGTCCGCTCCAATCCGCCAGATCACCGGTCTCGAACCCCGTCGACCAGACCACGTCGCTGCCGAGTCCCAGCGCGCGCCCACAACCCACCCCGATGCAGACCGCCGAAAAGCCCTGGCGGAGGAGCTTCATTAGAGGTAGAGGCGACGCTAGCACGACGCACCTGGGGTGCGGCGTCGGCGCGTCACGGCCCACGGCGCGGGCGGAGCGCTCTTTTGGGAAAGATTTCTTCGCGGGCCGCCCCTTCTCCTCGACGGACGACTGCAGCCAAATGAGACCTTCACCGGCGTGGCACAATTTGAACTTCCCGAAGACGGCCCGACTGTTGTCCTTGCGCGCGTTCAGTACGGTCGGCGCAGCGACCCTCTTCGCGGTCGCTTGCGGTAGCCAAGGCTCGCCAGACGGGGGGGCCTCGATGACGTCGCCTTCCTCGAGCGGATCCGGGGGAAGTGGCGGGACGGCGAGCAGCGGTGCCTCCGGGAGCTCCGGCGCGGGAAGCGGCGCGACGAGCTCGAGTGGCGGTGGGGATGGGAGCGCCGGCGACGATGCAACCAGCGGCACGGACTCGGGCACCGTCGCGGTACCTAACCGAATCCGAACGATCCTCCCGTTCGACACCGGCTGGCTGTTCGCCGTGGGTGACCCAGCCGGGGCGACTGGGCTGACTTTCGCAGACACGTCGTGGCGCGCGCTGAGCGTCCCGCACGACTGGGCTATCGAGGGAGCCTCGCCGCCGAGCAATCCTTTCTCCGCGACGGCGGCGACCACGGGAAGGGGCGGCTACGCGCCGTCGGGGGTAGCCTGGTATCGAAAACATTTCACACTCGACCGGTCCTTGTCGGGCAAGGAGGTCTACGTCGAGTTCGACGGCATCATGGAGAACAGTGACGTTTACATCAACGGCACCCATCTCGGCCACCATCCGTACGGCTATGTGAGCTTGCGTTACGACGTGACGGGCAAGGTCCAGTTCGGGACGACGGACAACGTGCTCGCCGTTCGCTGCGACACCACCGTGCAGCCCGCCGAGCGTTTTTACGCGGGCGCTGGAATCTACCGCCATGTCCGCGTCCTTGCGACCGATCCGGTGCATGTCGATCAGTGGGCCACGTTCGTCCAGGTCCCGGCACCGACGGCCGCGTCGGCGACGGTCAAGGTGCAAACCTCCGTGGTCAACTCCGGCACGACGGCCGCGACCGTCACCGTGCAGGGCATCGTCAGCGACCCGACGGGCGCGACCCTGGCGCCCGCCACGACGGCAGCGCAGAACATCGCCGCGGGCGCCTCCGCTAGCTTTACGTTCGACGTGCCAGTCACGACTCCCAAGTTGTGGGATCTCACCACTCCAAACATGTATCGCCTCGTGACCCACGTCCAGGTCGCCGGCGCGACCGTGGACGACGACGTGACCCCGTTCGGGATCCGGGACCTGCGTTTCAATGGCGGGATGACCCTGAACGGCAAACCCGTGAAATTCCAGGGCATCGCCAACCATCAAGATTACCACGGGCTAGGGATGGCCGCTCCTCAGCGCGCCATGCAGCGGCGACTCGCCCAGCTCAAGGCGATCGGAGTGAACGCCATTCGCACGGCACACGACCCGCCCAGCCCGGATTTTCTCGAGCTCGCTGACAAGATGGGGTTTCTCGTCCTCGACGAGTTTGCCGACGTCTGGACGGGGCACAAGTACTCCGACGTCGGGGATTACTCGGCCTACTTCAATCAGCCCTCGACGAGCCCCACCGGAATGCCCGCTTTGCCTTCGGCCGCCAAGGGGGCCAAATGGTGGGAGGTCGACTTTTCCGGATGGATCATGCGCGACCGCAACCACCCCAGCGTGGCCCTCTACAGCATGGGCAACGAAATCCACGACTCGCTCTCAACACGAACTCCCATCCTGACCGAAATGGTCGCCATTAGTCACGAGCTCGATCCAGCCCACTACGACACCCAGGCCCTCTTGGACCCGGCCACGAATGGTGACGTCGGCGGAGCCAGTAATACCCTACTCGACGTCTGGGGCGACAATTACGACGTCAACTCCGTGGTGACAGCCGAGGCCAACGCGCCGACCAAGTCCGGTGTGCTGACTGAGAAAGGCGAAGACACGGCCACCTGGACCACCATTGCCGCCACCCCGGCATTCACGGGAGAGTTCATCTGGACGGGCACCGACTACCTGGGCGAGGCGGATGGTCAGTGGCCTTCGGTGGGAGGCAATGGCGCGCTCATGGACGAGCTCGGGACCGTACGGAGCCAGGGTTACTCGTGGCAGAATGTGTGGCGGGCGACCAAGACGTCACCACCGCCCACCGGAAGCGCGGCGACCAAGGTCGTTCTCACGGCGGATCAGCCGACGATCCTGACCGACTTGAACGACGTATCGTTCATCAAGGCAGCGATTTCGGACGCCGCGGGCGGGGTCGTGACCAGCTCTTCGACCCCGGTGACTTTCACGGTTACCGGTCCCGGCACCCTCATCGCGGTCGACAGCGGGAGCATGGTAGCGGAGTCATTCCGCGGCAAGGTGCGCAATGCCTTCGAGGGTGTGGCCTTTGCGATCGTCCAGGCGACGGGCCCGGGAATGATAACGGTCGCGGCCTCGGCGATGGGCCTCACCGGCGCCTCCGTCAACGTCGTGGCCAGCAGCGGCACGTTCGTTCCTTGTTCGGGGACCTGCGACTGACTCGGACCCGGCAACGGTTCACGATCGAACGCGCCATCCTCACGCTCCCTTGCGAGCCGGTCTTACTTCGATGGTGACGTGTTTGAGCGTCCTGGCGATGGTGCGCATGCATTGAACGTGCGTTCGCTGCCAATCGACGTCCGAGAAAATGACCTGAACCGCGCTTCCGGCGCCGTCGAACGATTTCACGCACTTGATGAGCGGCGAGACCGTGGCGGAATTCATGTACTCGAGCGCCGAAAAATCGACGGCAATGGGGAGCCCCTGGAGCTCCTTGACGAGCTGACTGAAGATCGGATTCAAGAACTCGCCCGGGTTGCGCGCGTCGCTCTCTCCCATCCACCGGATCGTGGCCCGATCGTCCGATTGGAGGACCACAATGGTGAGCGCGTCGTTCTTGAAGTTCAGGTTCCTATCGGTCATCGGTCCGCCCTCGTGGCGGTCATGGTGACGACGGCATTCCTGTAGCTCCACTGCAGGTCGAATTTCCCTTCAAATGCGATGCGGTAGAGACCCAGCTTCCCGCTCTCGTCCGGTCGCGCCAGAAGCGCCTCGAGTCGGGCCATGTAGAGTGCCGCCTTGTCCGGGGCGCGCGCAATCTCTTTCACGCGCGCCTGGAGCTCGTGGACGCCGTCGCCGTCCGTGCAGCCATTGGAGACCTCGATTCTAAGCTGCCCGCCTGCCTCGAGAAGAGCGAAATGGATGCCCGGCGCGGCGGGCACCGCTTCGCCGTATTTGACGGCGTTCTCCACGAGCTCCGACGCGACCATCGCGGCGGCCGTGCGGAACCCCGGATCGGCCTCGGCCAACGCGTCGCCGACGCTCTTTCGGATCGCCCGGATGTGTTGCCACGCATGCGGCAGAGTGGTTTCGAGCAGTACGTGCGTCATATCGCGTCTCGAGTCATGGGCGATCCCCCCGGGTTCGTTGGCCGCTTCTCCAGATAGCGTAACTGTTCGATCAAGGATTTCGATAGCGAGCTACGCCCTCCAGAGCTGCCGACTTCGTCGCTTCATCGCGCAATGGGTGCCGTTGCTATTATAGATCGTGCGCTCGTTGGCTTCGCGGGCATGTAGCGGGCGGCCAGGATGGTGACGTCATCGGCGAACGTCGAGCCGCTAATCTCGTCCATGACGGCCTTGATGAGGACGGCGGGAATGCCGTGCGTATTGGCCAGGCGCTGAAGTATTAAGGCGAGCCCGTCGGTTCCGAGCCGATGATCCCCAACCTTCACTTCTGTGATGCCGTCCGTATAGAGGAGCAACAGATCGCCCTCTTCGAGCTGGAGGACGTCGTCCTCGACGAGACCGGAAATGTCGTCCATGAGGCCCAACCACATCCCCCGCCCTTCGACCCGTTCGACTCTTCTCGTTGCCGTCCGATAGACGAGGATGTCTTGATGCAAGCCCGAGTAGCAGACGCGCCCCCCCTCGAGCTGCAAAGCCATGATCGTCATGTACTGATCCTCGTTGATCTTCTTCAGGTTGCTGCGCACGGCAGCGTTGACCCGGGCGAGGACATCCTTCGGTGTAAGCGTCTCTTCGCTCGACGCCGCGCTCTGAATGACCGCGCGAACGGCGGTCTGGACGATCATCATCGTGATGCCGGCGGTCACGCCGTGTCCCGAAACGTCACCGATGAAGATCCAGTCGGCGTCGCCCAACCGAAAGACGTCGTAGTAGTCGCCGCCGACCGTCGAGGCCGGCACCATCGTCGCCGCGATGTCGTAGCCGGAGAGCTGCGGCTCGTGGGGGAGAAGCACCGTCTGGATTTTCACGGCCAGGTCCATCTCGCTCCAGAGTTCTGCGACCGTAAGACGCAGCTCGTCGGTTCGTTCGGCGACCTGGGTTTCGAGATACGCGTCGCGCGTCTGGATCGTGGAGAGCATCTCGTTGAACACATCGGTGAGAGTCCCCAGCTCGTCAATGCTTGTCTTTTCGGCGCGAATCGCGAAGTCCTTCGTCTCGCGGACCCGCGACGCAGCGTTCGAGAGGTCGGAGATCGCCCGCGTGACCCCGCTCGCGATGATCCAGGCGAGCAGCCCCGACGCGAGGACGACAGCGCCGGACAGCCACAGCCCGAGGCGAACCGACGCGCGCGTCGCCGCCATCTTGCGGGTCGCCACATCGGTGATTCGAGTCAGGAGACCGCGCTCGATCTCCTGGAGCTGCGAGAGCGCTTCGCCGCGTGTGACAAACCAGGAGGGCGCGTCGATGTCGATGTTGTCATCGATGGTGCGCAGCGCCCGTTCGCGCATGGAGCGCGCTTGCAAGGCGGCCTCGGAGGTCAGCGCCGCATCGTACTGGCCGGCCGGGCCGGCGCTGGCGCTCGCGCGGAATGCGTCTGCATAGACGCCCTCCTCGGTGGTGAGCGACACGAGCGTCTTGAAGGCTCCCGGCGGAAACTCACGCGCGGCAAAGACGTAGCTCAAAAGCGCGTGCTCGCGGCTCGCGCGCTCGGTCAACTGAGAGAGCGCGACAAGCGACGAGATGCTCCTCAAGAGCTCGCCATCGTCGCTCAGTTCCGTGAGGGCCGCGGTGGCGCTCACGAGAGCGTCGTCCGTGGTGCCGTAGAGGTTCAGGATGTCTTCGATCGGCACGCGCTCGCGGAGCAGGTGTGCCTGCAGGGCGCGCCGCGGGGTCGCCTGCGCGCGCGCGACGCCCAGGTCTCGGGCGAGGCGGGCGGGCAGTCGCGACAGGTCGTGGCCGGCGAGAAACGTCTCGAGTTGGCCTTGCGCAGCGTCGGTCTGTTCGTACTCTCGGCCGAGAGCGACGTCCGCCCGATTCGAGTTGTCTGTGCCCCGCGCCTCAAATCCTTCATGCAGGCCCATGCGCGCGCGTTCGAGCTGGAGAGCGTGAATTAGCCCGCTGATCCGAACGGACAGCTGCGCCACATCTTCGATGGACCCGAGGGCAGCAGCCGCGGCCGCCTGCTTCTGGCCTTGCAGGGCGATGACCGCGCCGAGAATGAGCGCTCCGAGAACCGGAATGCCCGCGAGCAACGCGAATTTCGTTCGAATGGAGAGCCTGCCGACGAATCCCATGGTCCCCCTTCACATGGTCTACTGCGAGTCGTGATTGGACGCGAGCCGCCATCTCGTTCATACGGACTCGTCGGCATCCCGGACCGTAAAGGTCCTTCGCGATACACGCACGATACACGCTTGACGGCCACGGCGACGCGGGTCCACCCTGGTCGTCTGGCTTTGACTCGAATGCAGAAGTCGCTCTCTCACCCCGCAGCTGTCTCCGCCCCCTCTGGCGGCGGCGCGGCGGCGCGGCGGCCGAACGGTCGACGGCCAACGATACCCGTGACCTACGTGCGCGGGCGAGGTACGTGAACGACTTCTTCGCTGGAGGCGCCAACAATGTCTTGTTCGCCGGCGATTCAGGCGAGTAGCGTGCGTCGGTAGTTGCGGTTCGGGGCGGTGCGTGCAGCGGGGGAGATATCCATGGCGGGTGCGGTCGTGCGGTTTGCCGTTCGAAGACCGCCGCATTGGGCGGCGGCGGCGGGCCTTGCTGTGCTCATTGGGATCGCGACCCGGGTGGCCCACGCCCAAGGTCCGGCGGATGCGTCTACACCGACCGCTCCACCAAGCGCGACGGGCGCGGCCCCGGGGCCGGCGACTGCACTACCCGAGCGGACGCCGGAAGCGACCCCCCTCGACACCGCCGCTCTGGTCGCCGCCATGACCGCG
Source organism: uncultured Myxococcales bacterium (assembly GCA_937902985.1). Classification (GTDB taxonomy): domain Bacteria; phylum Myxococcota_A; class Polyangia; order Polyangiales; family Polyangiaceae; genus Palsa-1150. The sequence continues at coordinate 23,792 of CALFNG010000150.1, read as the reverse complement.
CAAAAGGCGGAGATCGACGCGCAGAAGAAGGCGCTCGAAGAGGCCAGCAAGCGCGTCGACGATCTCGACTCGAAGGTGGATGCCGCGCAGGCCCCCGCGGAGGGCATCGAAGACAAGTTCAAGATCTACGGCTTTACCGACGTGGGGGTCGAGCGGGTCTGGCTCGATCCGACGACGCCAACGGCAAACTTCCTCAACTCCTCCAACGCCACGTCGTTCGTCATCGGCAACCTCGACTTTTACTTCGACGCCAAGCCGGTGAAAGATTGGCGGTCGCTGGTCGAGATCCGCTTCACGAACGCGCCTCAAGGCCTCGTCACAGGGCTCGGCGGGCTGGGAGGCGGATTCAAGCGCACGTCGACACAGCAACTCGACCCCAACTCCGGCTCGCTCGCTGCGCAAATGTGGACCGGAACCATCGTCATCGAGCGTGCCCAGGTCGACTGGACGCACTTCGACGCTTTCAAGCTTCGAGTCGGGAATTTTTTGACTCCTTTCGGAATCTGGAACGTCGACCACGGGACGCCGACCCTCATCGCCATCCAAGAGCCATTGCTTCTACAATATCAGGGCATCCCGATCCGGCAGACCGGACTGATGGCGTTCGGCAACGCGTTCGCCGGGGATTGGGAGCTCGGGTACATGGCCACGCTCACCAACGGGCGCCAGGAGCTCTCGAACTTCGCGTTCAACGACGACCGGGGGTTTGGCGCGCGGATCTACGCCAACGACGAGAAAGGCGATCTCACCTTGAAATTCGGGGCTTCCGGCTATACCGGACGCACTCAAGATCTCGAGATCGATGCGACGAGCCTGGCGCCGCTGACGATCACGAGCAAGGCGAACTGGAAATACCGCGAATGGATCGGCGGGCTGGACGTCTCGATCGACGTCGGCCGGACGCGAATCCGGGCGGAAGCGGCCATACGCAAAGTGGACTTCGATCCGGGGTTCCACGATCTCGCGAACCCGCTCGACGCGGCGGGGGCGTTCCAGCCCAACTCGATCTACACGAGCGCGTATGTCCTCGTCGCGCACCAGCTGCCTTTCCTGGGCCTCGAGCCGTATCTCGTCTTCGACACGATCCACGGTCCGTTCACCACCGGGGACACCGGTCTCGGGCCGTCCGTCGGCCTCAACGTCCGGTTCAATCCGTCGGTGATGCTCAAGATGCAGGTGTTGCGCGCGCTGGAATTCGACTTTCGCAAGCAGCCGGGGAACTACCCGGGCCTGGACATCGCCAAGGGCAACTTCACCGACGCGGTCGCCCGCCTGGTCGTGGTGTTCTGATGCGACCGTCCGGACTGCGCTTTGCGCTCGTGGCCACGGTCTTTCTGACGATCGTGTCGACCGTCTTCGCGTGGCCGGCGAGCACGCGGGCGGACGACGGGGCCATGCTTGTCGTGGTGGTCCACAAGGGGAACCCCGCCAAGGCGCTCACCCGCGAAGATCTGCGCCCCCTCTTTCAGACCAACCGGACGGAGTGGCCGGATGGCACGCACGCCGTTCCGGTGAACCTGCCGGAGGACCATCCGCTCCGTCAGGCCTTCGACGCGGCGATTCTCGGCCTCGATCCGGATCGCGTGGAACGCTACTGGATCGACCGCAAGATTCGCGGCGGAGAGCGTCCGCCGCACAAGGTGTCGACGCCGAGCGCCGCGCTTCGTGTCGTGGCTTCGGACCGGGGAGGCGTGGCGTACATGGCGGCCAGCGACGTCAACGACACCGTGCGCGTGGTCGCACGAATCAGCAAGGGCGAGGTTCTCCCGCCGTGAACGCATGGGGCCTATCGCGATGAAGCGTAAGTCGATTTGTAACGCTGCCGCGCGCACGGTAGTGAGCGCGATCATCCTTGGTCTGGGGTCCGGCGCCGGTGGCTGCTGGGCCAGCGATCCGTGCGACCCGGGGCAGGTGGTGCGCTTCGACTCGTGCTTCCCCGGTCCGGTCGCGACGGCCGACGCATCGGGCGAAGGAGGAGCCGGCGAGGGCGGTTCGACCGAAGGGGGCGCGAGCGATGGCGGCGCAGTGCCGTCGTCGTTCGGCAAGACATGCTCCACCGCAACGGATTGCGCTGCAGGCTCGCCCATCTGCGGGGCGCCACAGCTCCCGTATTGCACGCAGATCAATTGCCAGGCGGGCGAGGCGAATGCGGGTGCCTGCCCAACCACCGGGTGGCAATGCCTCAAGGTGGGGTCGAACCCGTCGGTGTGCCTGAAGTCGTCTTAAACGTTGGACCCTTTGCAAAGGCCCGCCAGCGCGATGGAACGCCCGCACGTGCGACCCCTTCGAGCCACGGCGGTCGTGCCCCGGCCGGATGCGTCGGCCGTCTCGCCCAGCGCGGTCGTGGTTCGCTCGCGACGCGTGCCAGGCGCAGCATTGGCAAGTCTGCATCATCGAGCTGAACGAAGCGAAGGCGCTCGACCCGGAGGGAGACGAAGACCCCGACGTGCAGGCCCTCCGACGCGAAGCCCACGATCACCCGTGAGGGTCATAGGGCCGGTGGTAGACGGCCGCGCTGCTGTCCGGCGCGCCTCAGAAGCGCCGACTCAGCGAGCATTCTTCGCGGCGCAGGCTTTCAGTGTCCGTAGCCCGCATTGACGATGTTGGCCTGGACGGCATCATCGGTCGCATCCGACGCGTTGCCGGACGTCATTATCCCTTCGAAGAAGTTGCCCTGAGCACTGTTACTGTTATCCCCGCCGATCCCCAAGATGATGGCACCCTGTTTCTTCATGGGGTTGTAGCCTCCCGGACGCGCTCCGTCGTACATGGTCGTCAGGCTGCCGGACTGCGCATTGCCGCCCTTGAGCCCAAAGGTCCCCGATCGGCCCTTGACCATTGCCGTGACGTAAGCGGAAGTAAGGGGGGTGTTGGTGAGGTTGGCAGCGGTGCTTTGCCCGCCAAAGAGCCCGTTCTCGAGGTCCGCCATGACCCACGGACCGCTGCCAGCCCCCTTGCCCCATCCGGTGGAATTTCCGAAATAAACGGCTTCCATAGTGCCGGCGCCGTCGTCGTTGTTGTTGGTCTCGGCGTTGCCATAGTCGAAGCAGCAGCCCCCATTGTAGTAGGTGCCGCTCGTCACCATGTACTCCGTCTCGGGCTGGTCGCCGCTCGCGACGCCGGAGGTCGTGTCGTTTCGGTAGCCGGTGCCGGCCGGAATGTGGACCCCATAAACGGTATGGCCACTGATGGTCAGCTTGAGAGCGCTCGCGTTCGCTTCACTGTCCGGTGTCTTCTTGGCCCCGCCCGCGGGCGCGCTTCGGAGGTGGTTGCCTTTCATGGATTGGTCATAAATGACCGAAATGGTGCATGTCGTGCCTGCGCAGAACGCATCCTGCGCTGCCGAGTCTGCGAATCCCGCGGAGGTCAGCACTCCGATATCCTTGGTCGTCTTGTCCGAGGCGCGCCGTACCTGGTAGAGACTACCGCTGTAGGCGCCGTAAAGAGCTCGCACCGTGCTGTGCGCCGCGACGCACGGGGTGCCGCCGGCCGCGTAGATGTCGCAAGGCCCGGTGACCGCTGTTCCCCCAGAATCCGGCTGTCCGCCCGAACTCGAGCCGGTCGAGCTGCTGCCGGAGCTGGTCACGCCCGAGCTGCTGCCGGAGCTTGAGCTTCCCGAGCTGCTACCCGAGCTTTCGCCGCCTGAGCTGCTGCCTGAGCTTGCGCTTCCGGAGCTAGCGCCGGACCCGCCGTTGCCGCTCGACCCCGAGCTTCCGCCCGCCCCAGGATCCGACTCGTCCTGCCCCTCGGCGGCATCGGGAACATAGTCCGACGGCCCGCCGCCGGCGCATGCGCAGAGGGTCGACGTCGCCGCGAACAGCGTCAGAAGCCAACGCGCGCTCATCGGAGCTCGGTTCATGTCCTTGTCTCCGTCTGTTGGTGCGGCCTGCGCGCAGTGTAATAGGTTGCTGCCTTCGCAGAGGCTGACGCGAGCAGCGCGGGGAGAAGCGTCATCCGCCTCGCAAACGTGGTCACCACCATGCTGCACGCCCTCGACGTACGACCTTCGCCGGATCCCGGCGCGGGATCGATCGCGGCCACGAAGGAGGAAGGGGCGCTTCCGGCGAGACCTTGCCGAGATCGTCGGCGAGACGCATTTCGCCAGCCCGGGCGACCCTTCCGAGCTTCGCGATGGTTCGCTTCGGGCCCTCTGTGCTTGCGGCTTGCGCTTGCGCTTGCGCTTGCGCTTGCCGCCGCCATCTTCGCCCCGCTTGTGGCCGGTGGATGCAGCGGGCGTAACCGTGCCGCCCTGTCTCCGTGCTAGGTGGCGTCCGACCCGAATTTCGGCTCAGTTATCGGTTTCCCACCGCACCCGGCGGGAAGGGCCGCTGAATTGGCCGGCAAGCAGCCGCTCAAAGACGACCGGCGTACAGAGTTTGGACCTCTGCAGCGGTCAACGCGCGGTCGTAGATACGCAAGTTGTCAATCTGCCCGTTCAGGTACGGATCGCCCGCGAACTGCGAACGCCCAAGCCAGGTTTGCGTGGTGGACCCCAGGTTCGCCGGATTCAGGGTCATGCTGGTGTTCTGCGCGACCTGAGCCCCGTTGACGTACAGGGTTCCAGTGTTCGCCGCCAGCGTCACCGCGACCTGCTGCCAGCTTCCCGTTGCCAGAGCGGGCGCCTTCATTTGTTGCTCCTTCCCGGTCCCACCAATCGTGATACCGAAGCGATCCCCAACGCCGCTGTTTGGCGTGAAGAACATGTACGCGGTCGTTCCCGTTCCAAAATCGAAGATGCGCGACCACGCGGTGCCGGCGCTCAGGTTGACCCACGCGCAGATCGAGAACGACATCAGGCCGCTTACGATCCCGTCAGGCAAGCTGACGTACTCATTGCTGCCATTCATGGTTACTGCGTTGTTTTGCAGACCAGTGGAGAAGGTGGCGCCCCCCACGAGGGTGGCCGTCCGATTGTTGCCCGAGGAGTCCGCAGCGGACGTGCCGCCTGTTTCGTCGAACCGGTAGAAGGCGACGAGACCGAGGCCGAGGTCACCTCCGTCGCTCGTATCAACTCCCGCCTCCCGCCCTACTTCCGAGTCCGCGTCAGTCTCCGCGTCAGTCTCCGCGTCCGTCTCTGCGTCCGTCTCTGCGTCCGTCTCTGCGTCCGATGCCGCCACATCCGACTGCGCGTCCATTACCTTGGTTACGCCGTCCCACTCTCCACTTCCGCCGTCACCAGTACCTTGGGTGGTCTCGGCATCCGCAACCGTGGCATCACCGGTGCCGATTGCCGCGTCCGCGGCCAGTCCCTCGCAATCCTGCGGGCAACCGCCGAAGGTGTACGTATCCAGTCCAGAGAGCGCGGCGCACGCGCCGAACACCACTGCGAGCGCCGCGGCGCAGAGAACTCCCAGGGCGGTACGCACGTACAAAAGGTAGCGCCCAGCACAAAAAAAGCTCGAAATTGCACGCGGCCGGGTCGATTCCAATGCCCTCAACGAGTCGCCTTGGAAGGGCCGGCGCCATGGTCCTCATCCGTCCAGCGTGGCGAGATCGTTCTCGCCGACGGAGAATCGTGCCCGTGTAGCTTGTCGGATCGTAGGTCCCTGGGAGAGCCCCATGATGGGTGAGCGACTATCTGCGCTCGAGCAAGCCTCCTGTGCACCTCGCCCCCTACTTCGTCAGCACCAGCAACGCGATCGAGTTTGCCGCAAGGGAGAAACCCGTGATACGCGCGGCGGTGATCGTCGCGGCAGTGTCGGGCGCGGGAGCGGCACCTGCGACGGAGCGATAGACCTGCGCGGACCCGGCGGGGGTAAAGTTGTCGACCGCGATGGTGAGGTTCGACTGCGCGGTGCCGCTCACGTTGACGAGCATCACCCAAGCCTTCGTCGGCGCCGTCGAGGAGTCCGAGGAGGCATAGACGTTGACCCCCGCGTTGGGACTCGCGGCGCCGATCGAGTAGGGCCCGAACTGTCCGCCCTTGCCGTCGTAGTTCCGGTACATCGCCATGGCGTTGTACACGGGCAAGTGGGTCGTCCCGTTCACGAGCGTCGCCCAGTACGCAGCGACGCGGAACCCTAGGCGCCCGTACATGCCGAGGACGTCCGCTTCCTGCGCGCCGGTCGTGGCGTCGGGTGTCCCGCCGTTGGTGCCGTCGTTTCGAACGCCGTACTCGCTGATGCAGATGCCGGTGCCTGGGTAAGCGGAGTTGATCCAGCCTTGCACGTGGGGAACCGTGGACGTGCTCGTCGAATCCCATAACGCTTTCGTGTCGCCGAGGCCCTTGCCGGGAAGCGGATAGTGCACGTCGACGCAGTCGAGGATCCGTTGGTGGTTATTCGCATCGTTGGCGGCGGCAAGCTTCAGGATTGCGGAGGTGAGCGAGCTGCCAATGCTGTACGGTCCCGCGGGGCTGCCGCACTCCACATTGGGCAATGCCACGAGGTCTTCGGGGTTCTCGGTCGACATGAAGAGGACGGACGCCGTCGGGTCCGCAGCCTTGATGGCCTTGGCGTACGCAATCGTCCGATTGATGAAGTCCTGATTGAGGCTGACGCCGATGGAGCTGTTCGTGGTGTAGAACGGCTCGCACGACGTGCCCGGCGGGTAGAGCGTCGGGTAGACGTCGGTGCGCAATGACTGCCAGTTGTCCGGCTCGTTATCGAGCTGGTAGTAGCGAACGCCGCCGTTTGCGGCGCTTCCGAACGTCGAGACGAGGTGCTGCACCCACGACCCCATGAAGGACGTGTCGAGCACCGAGGACCCCTTGTCCACGAGCTCCTCCTCCGAGGTCCCGAGCGTGGCGCAGCAGCTGCTGATCGCGGTTCCTCCGGCGCAGTTGGGGTTCCCGGGATTCGGCGTCGCCATGCTCGCCACCCACCCGGTGATGGGGATCGTCATCAGGGTATCGGCGCTCTTGGTGATGTTGTAGTGGACGAATTGATCCGAACTATTCGTGTACATGGCGTCCGGCACGGGTGGCTTGAACCGGCTCTTGTAGTTGGCGCAGTTCCAGTCATGCCCCGAGTTGGAGAGGTCGTTCTTCCAATTGTACGAACTCGTCGCGTCGCCCCCCCACCGGTTGAGGGCAGCGACCTGCATCGAGTCGTCGTTGTCGAGCGCGACGCCGTAGATCCCGCGGGAGATCGCCGTCCGTTGCGAGTTGGCGTCCACCACGATGGTGGTCGTGCTCGGAGACGCCACGCACGTCTGCGCCATTCCGCACAGCTGCGAGGGCGGGCAGCCGCCACAGGTGCCGCCGCAACCGTCGTCGCCGCACGTCTTCCCCGTGCAGTTCGCCTTGCAATCCTGAGAGCTGCCCGAATCCCCCGACGTGCCCGCGGTGCCCGACGCGCTGGTCATCCCCGAGCTCGAGCTCGCGCCACTCGACGACGTCATTCCACTGGCGGAGCCGGGCTGCCCACCGGACGACGACGAAGTGGTCGGGGTGTCGGACGAGCCGCTGCTCGCGTCACTGCTCCCGCCGGCGTTGTGCAGCCCCGACCCCGACGAGGTCGGGTTCGACGAACAGCCCACCGAGCTGGCCCCGTCGAGCGCCGCGATAGCGGCGAGACCGAAGACCATGTGCTTGCGCATCATGACTGTAGGAAGCGCTCCGCTCGCAAAGGGGGGATCCTGGCAACGATGGCCACGGCTGCTGGAGAAAGGGGTGGATCCACCGGAACCTTGTCGTGAAGAGCTCGTCCGCGATGGGGAGTTCGTCGCAAGATGCGCGACACTCCGCCCCATCAATCCGGCGGAAAGGTGGTTGGTCCCTTGAACGGCGTCAGTCATGGCTTGCGTGGGTCGTACCCCCCATATTCCCTTGCGCGCCCTGGATAGCTTGTGGAGGACACGTCGGGACGTCCGCCGTCAGCGGCGACGACTTCGGGATGCCGGCGCTCGACGGGGACCTCGGCCTCCGACGCGGGCTCCGAGGAGCGTGACTCTTCGAGCCCCGGTCGACGCGAGTGACGACGCCGTCCAGGCGAACGTCGTCGCCGCCCGTTACGGGCGGTAGGAGAAGCAACCACCATGGGAGACTTCACTCGGTTGCTCAGGCGTCGTGACGTTGCGCGCATGGGGGCGGTGGGGAGGGCGGTGGGGTCCCTCGCGCTGAGCTGCTGCCTCGTCGCCTGCTCATCCTCCGACAGGAGTCAAGGCACTGCCGGATCGGGAATGGATGGCGCCCGATGTCCTCGAGCGGCGTCTCGACGGGCAGCGCCGGAGGGGACACGACGAGTGCCGCGCCCCACGCGGGCTCGGGGGGGAGTCGTCGATGCGCTGGCAGATGCGACGGCCGCTGTCGACGCGCGTGAGGATGGCGCCGCCGGTAACGACGGAGCCGACGTCAGGGTGGCAGACGGCAAGCGCCGGACACTGGAACGACCCGGATATGCTCGAAGTGGGCAACGGCAGCCTGAGCGTCGACGAGAGCAAACCCCACTTCAGCGTGTGGGCCATGTTGGCCGCGCCGCTCCTCGCGGGGAATGACCTCCGGTCGATGCCGTCCGCCGTGCAGACGATCCTGACGAACACCGAAATCATCGCCGTCGATCAAGACCCGCTTGGAAAGCAGGCGAGGCTCGTCGCAACCCCGCAGAGCGGCCTGGAAGTCTGGTCCAAGACGCTGAGCGGCAGCAACGCTCGCGCCGTTGCCTTGCTCAACCGCAACGCAGCCGCGGCGTCCATCTCCGTGACCTTCGGCGAGATTGGCCTTTCGAGCGGGGCCGCTTCCGTGCGCGACCTCTGGCAGCACGCGGAGCTGGGGACGTTCAATGGTAGTTACACGGCGGCGAGCGTCCCGAACCACGGGGTGGTGATGCTGCGAATCGCGCAGTGAGGGTCGGCGAGTTAGCGCCGGCGCCCGGGTCCGGCCCGCGCGGGCCGGGCTGTATTTAGCAGCGGTCGACGAGATTGACCGGGCTCTTGGGGGGGAGGGACGTTGCTCACGAGCGTAGTCAAGAGTACACTGTATCGGTTGGGCAGATTATGCTTTCGGCAGGCGCTGCGACATGCAACGGTGGGCACGCTGGTCGCGCTGGCGATCCAAGGCTGCTCTTCGATTTCCACCCGTAAACTGGACGGTGGAAGCTCCGATCGCGGCCCCGACGCGGGTCTCGATTCCGGGGCGGATGCGGGGCGCTCGTCTCTCGATGCGAGCGCGAGTTCGGAGTCGGGGACGGGCGCCGATTCAGGTGCGCCCTCGAACGCCGACGCGTCGGCGACAGACGCCTCGGCAAAGGGTTGCGGCGTGCCGACCACCTTCGAGTGGTCGGCGACAGGTCCGATCATCAGCCCCATGTCGGACGCGACGCACGACCTCGTCGCGATCAAGGACCCGACGGTCGTCTTCTTCAACGGTCTCTGGAACATCTACGCGAGCACGGTGGGCTCGGGCGGCAACTACAACATGGCCTACCTGAACTTCACCGATTGGTCTCAGGCGTCCACGGCTCCCCAATACCACATGGACCAGACGCCTGGGTTCGGGGGATACCACGCGGCGCCACAGCTCTTCTACTTCACGCCACAGAAGCTGTGGTACCTCGTCTACCAGTCGGGGCCGCCCACCTATTCGACATCCGCCGATCCCACGCAGCCCTCGACGTGGACGGCGCCGGCGAACTTCTTCGCCAGCGAGCCGGCAATCGTCATGCAAAACGGCGGGAGCCTCGGCTGGATCGACTTCTGGATTATCTGCGACACCGCGAATTGTTATCTCTTCTTCTCGGACGACAACGGACACCTCTATCGCAGCCAGACCGCAATCGGCGACTTTCCGGCTGGCTTCGACACCCCGATCATCGCCATGGAGGACTCGACCCCCAGCCGGCTGTTCGAGGCCTCCAACGTGTACAAAATGAAAGGGACCGGCGAGTACCTCTTGCTCGTCGAGGCCTTCGACTCGAGCTCGGCAGGGAGGCGGTACTTCCGATCGTGGACAGCCGACACCCTCGACGGTGCTTGGACGTCGTTGCAGTCCGAATACGCGACGCCCTTCGCGTCTGCCGCAAACGTGACCTTCACCGGTACGCCATGGACCGTCGACATCAGCCACGGCGAGATGCTTCGCGACGGATACGACGAGACGCTTGAGATCGATACCTGCGACCTCCGCTATGTCTACCAGGGCAAGGACCCGTCGGCTTCGGAAAGCTACAACCTTCTTCCATGGAGGCTTGGTTTGCTGACGAAGACGAACTAGGTTTGCCCTCGGTCGGAGCGTCCGCTGCTCACCGCACCGCGTAGACGTCATCCACGTAGATGTTGGGGGTGACCGTGTCCCCCTGCTCGGCCAGAGCACCGCCGATGGCGAGGACAAGCGTTGTGCAGTCGCTCGGGACCTTCAGCGCGCCGTTGACGTACGTCCAGACGTTCGGCTGCAGTGTAGCGAACGCGATGTTCACAAACGACGCGGCGCCCGCATCGCCGCAGTAGGCCACGCCGGCAGGCGCGACTTGGTAGGAGGATGTTCCGTCCTGCATGACCCACATGCTGATCGCATACGTGCCCGCGGTGCTGGGCAGATCGGTGCCCAGGCCGTTGTAGTATGCGGTGCGTACCGTGATCTCGCCGCTGTTCGTTCCGCAGTGGGCATGCGTGGAGGAGACGACGAATGTTCCACCGAAGTTGGCGAACCATCCGCCGCCGGCGTCCATCGGATCTTCGAAACCTGGATTGACGATGTAGTTGGTTCCGCCCGTGGACGCCGTCGGGTCGCACGCCGCGTCGTCAGGCGGCGGCACACCTTGGTGCTCGGCGTTCGCATCGCGACCGGCCTCGGCCGGCGGCGGCGCGGCTCCGTCTGCCGTGCCATCCGCGCCAGCGTCGACCGGAGGGGGACCTGCGTCCGACTCCGCCTCCATCAGCCCATCCGGCGGATTGACCAAGGCTCCGTCGATCGCGCCGTTGGCGGAGTCGAGGTAGTCGATATTCCAGCCGCAGGCGAACCAGCCGCCGGAACCAATGACGACAGCGGCGATAATGACAAGGCCGATCCGTGAATCGCCCTGGCGCCGACCGAGGCCGCTGCTGCTCTTCCGCGGACGTTGGGTGCACGCCGGCATCGTACGATGCGGCCGCATCAGATAGAGCCTCCGTCTGGAAGGATCAGAGATCGCGGTGCAAGATGCATGGGTTTCGATTCAGCGACTCGCTCGGGCGGAAAGCTCGAGCGCAAGGAGCAGAGTACAAGCTTTTGGAGGCGTCGGGAATGTGGGTGCTGGTCATCGTTCCTCGGCGCCTCGGCGCCCGCGCCTCCCCTGGTTGCGGCCTCTTGCCTGCGCTCTTGCCCTGGACCCCCGCCGGCAACTTAATTTAAAGACATTCTGGTTTCACGTGCTTTATCCCCTTATCGTCGAAATAGAAGGGGGGATCGCACGACGCGGACGCCGGCGCAGGGGCATTTGCGGCGGCGCGCACGGCCGCCGAACCGCCGACCGGCGTCGGGGACGCGCTCGCCCCGTGCTGCTTGTGGCCCGGTGCGTCGTGACCGCCCTCGCGCGCCGTCGGGTTCGAGAGAGCGCTCGGCGCGGACGCAGCGGCGTGAGCGGCAAGGGCGTCCGCGCCGGGGTTCGTCTCGGGACCCGCGTCCAGGACGACCGAGCGCGAGACCGCGCTCTCCGCTGAGGACGCCATGGCGGGCGGCATGGCCCCTCGTGCGGCCGGATGGGAGTGCAGAAGCCAGCCGAGACCTGCCGCGACTACCGCGGAACCGCCCATCGCGAACCCGATCCGAGCCGTTTGAGGGCGACGAACCGGCTGCGATCTCGACTGCACGGGCCCAGTCAGCGACAGGAAATCCACGGCGGACACACCGTCCTCGGCGACCAGCAATTCGCCGTCGTCGTCGACCACGAGGTTTACCGCCGCGGCGCTTTCGTCTTTCAGTTGGTCTTCGATGACCTTCTTGGTCGTCGTGCGCAACTCGCGAAACGCCTCGGCGACGAACTTGCCTACCTCGCGGCTGTTGGTCCCGAGCTCCAGCTCGGCGATCGCGTGGTCGAGATCCGCTTGCATGGCCGCCGCGGACTCGTACCGGTCGGCGCAGTTCGGGGCGAGGGCGCGGACGCAGATGGCTTCGAGCAGCGGAGGCACGCCTTGCGCGACGCTGCTCGGCGCGGGAATGCGCTCCTCGGCGAGGCTTCGGATGACCGTCACGTCACTGAGCCCCTCCCACATGCGCTGAGCGGTGAGAGCCTCCCACAGGATGACGCCCACCGAGAAGAGGTCGGCCCGCCCGTCGAGGGGCTCCCCGGTGAGCTGTTCCGGAGACATGTAGCGGATCTTGCCCTTGATGACACCCGTCTCGGTGTCGCCCGCCGAACCGAGCTTCTTGGCGATTCCGAAGTCGAGGAGCTTCGTATTGCCATCGTAGGCGACGAAGATGTTTTGGGGAGACACGTCGCGGTGCACGAGATGGAGCGGAGAGCCGTCGAGGTCCGTGGCGCTGTGGACGTACTCGAGGCCCGTCAATGTTTCGCGGATGACGAGGAGCTGAAGGGACAACGGCACCTGGGCGCGGCGGCCATCGCGCAAGATTCTCGAGAGAGGCTGGCCGTCCATGTACTCCATGACGATGACCGGCCGACCCCGGAGGACGACGACCTCGAACGTCTGAACGATGTTCGGGTGGTTGAGGGTGGCCGCGAGCCGCGCCTCGGCGAGAAACATCTCTCGGACTTGCGGGTCGGTGACGAGCTGGGGGCGTATGGACTTGAGGACAGCGAGCTTCCGGACGCCTGCGACCCCGCCGACGACTGCGAGATGGACGAGCGCCATTCCACCCTCGCCGAGCTTGGCGATGACGTGGTATTTCTTCCTAAGATCGTCGGGCGCCACCTCGTGCCCGCTTGTCTTCTCCAACCGCGCTTCTAGCAAAGGATCAAAGTATACGCCCCCCGTCAGTCGGGATCGAGTGCCGCGTCGCTGGTGCCATGACCCAGACGTGTGCGTCAACGAGCGCAGCCAAGGGCTCGTGTCCCGCACGCATTGCGAGAAGTCGAGAGAGACGAAGGGGCAAAAGCGTCCGAGGGCGAGGATGCTGCGTTGACGGGCCAAGTATCGTGCAGTATTTTTGGTAACTGGTAGGATTTGAGACAGCCTCCGTCGAGGCTGAGGGGGGATCGCATGCACACCCGTCGCCGCGCCGGGACCATCGTCAAACTGATTGCCGTGGCCGCTTGGGCCCTGCCGCTTACCGTGAGCTTCGACTCCTGGTCGGAGACGACGCCGGATGGGAGGAAGGAGTGCGTGGACGCGTACGTCCGCGCTCAGGAGTACCGCAAGAGCGACGACCTGCTCGGCGCGCGGGCTTCGCTCTGGAAGTGCGCGGCCACCGTGTGCCCAGGCATCATCCAGAGCGACTGCACCTCGTGGCTGAACCAGGTGGTCGAGAGCATCCCGTCCGTCGTGCTCGAGGCGAAGCTCGGCGACGACAGCGTCTTTGAAGTCACCGTGTCGATGGACGGGACGGCACTCACGAAGCAGCTCGACGGCAAGCCGATCGAGATCAACCCGGGGCTGCACACCTTCGTCTTCGAGCGGGCGGGCGCTGCCCCGATCGAAAAGAGGGTTATCGTCGCGGCGCGCGCCCGAAGCCAAGTGGTCAGTGCGACATGGACTCCGCCGCAACCCGCAGCCTCTGCCCCGCTGCACCTCGCTGGCGCTGGCGCGGAGGCGCCCGCGGCGCCGGTGCGCACGCGGCCGGTGCCGGTCTTGACCTACGTGCTGGGCGGCGTCGCGGTCGCGGCGTTCGGGACATTCGTCGGGTTCGGAGCCGCGGCGGATCAGACGCAGCACGACCTCGAGTCGTCCTGTTCGCCGGGGTGTTCTTCGAGCGACGTCAGTTCGCTCAAGGCCCGCTTCATCGTGGCTGACATTGCGGCGGGCGTGAGCGCTCTTGCCGCCGGTGGAGCACTTGCGGTGTTCTTCACGAGGCCCGAAACGAGAGAGCGCGAACCGGTCACGTCCGCGGTCCGCGTTGCGCCGCTGAACCGAGGCGCCACGTTGGAGTGGACGGGGGCGCTTTCCTTCTAAGGTAAGAATCAGTCGACTCTTATTCTGCCGGGGTGGCGGCCGAGGGGTCGGCGACGGGATGCGCCGTGGGTCGTGCCTGGTCGACGAGCGGCGGCTCGGCGGCGAGATGGCCCCGCTCCGGCGCCTCTTCCGTCGGAGCCGAGCTCGAACGGTCGGTTCGAGCGGTGGGGCCTGTCCCTTCCAGCGGACCGAGGTGGCCCACCGACACCGCCCGCAGCGGCGAGAAGCGGTAACCCCACGAGCACCGCCCACAGTCGCCGACGCCGCCCGACCACATTCCGATTCCGGGTGAGGCTGATACCCGACGTCACCATCGACCACGCCTCGATTCCGCCGATCTCCTCCACCGCCACCTTGCCTTCATCGGAAAAGACGAGACTCAAGGGCTTTACATGGCCGTCCTTGCGGAGCTGATCTTCGATGATCGTCCTCATGCTGGACCGGAGATCGCCGAACAGCTCGCCCCAGACAAAGCACTGGCGCTCGGCGTGAGAACCGTTACGTTTGGTTGTCGCGGATCGGTTCAATCGTCTCGAGCGGCCATTTTGCGACGAAGGCTCAGATAAAATCGTGGGGAGGGAAAAATGCTCAATCGGACTGATTTCGAAATGGTGACTTCATCGGTAGGCCGGAGCTGGCGCCTTGTGGCGAGCGTTGTGGTCGTCGGGGCGGTCTCTATTCACGCAGCGGGTTGCTCGTCTAGCTCGGGCGCGGGTAGCGCGGGCTCGAACGATGACGGCGGCCTTGAGGCCGGGGATGACGCGACGACCGGCGACAGCTCGACGCCCGGTAACGACAGCTCGACGCCCGGTAACGACAGCTCGACGCCCGGTAGCGACAGCTCGACCCCTCCGAAGGACAGCTCGACGCCCCAGGGCGACGCCTCGATGACGTCGAACGACGCGTCGTCCGAGGCTGCCGCCAGCGAGGCGGGTGGGCCCGACGCCTCGAACGCGGATGCCTCCGACGCCTCCTTCGCGTCGGACTCGTCCGATGGAGGCATGCAGAAGTGCCCCGCGGGATTGGGCGCCGCAGGCG
Source organism: uncultured Myxococcales bacterium (assembly GCA_937902985.1). GTDB lineage: Bacteria > Myxococcota_A > Polyangia > Polyangiales > Polyangiaceae > Palsa-1150. Next base: position 8,771 of record CALFNG010000150.1, on the reverse strand, counting down.
CCGGCGGCTGCGCCGTCCTCGGCGCGACGCTCAGCGGAAGCGGGAATCAAGCGCACTTCTTCTTCGACCTGCCCGGGACCAATATGACGGGGGCGACAGTCACCGCCACATTCATTGCTCCGAACGCGACGGGGGGCGAGATCCAAACCTGGCTGCAGAACGCCTCGACCTACGCGCTCGATGCCGTCTCTGGTTTCCATCAGCTATCCACCCTGACGTCGTCGTGGACCACGATCACGTTGACGACGACGGGCTCGACGGTCACCAACGAAGGCCGCATTGGGATCGACATCGAGGCGGGGAGCTCGACTTCCTTCGAGCAACCGGCCACCGTCGTCTATCTGGCCAGCGTCACCGTGACGATGCCGGGCGACGCCGCCGCCCCCGTCGGACCCTATACCTTCCCGAATGCCAGCAGCGTCTCAGCATGCGTCTCGGACGGCGGCATGTGCGCGGAAATGTACACTTCGAACCTCTTCCTCGACGTGGGCCAATACGACACGAACATCCCGGCGAGCCTGACCTGGATGCCCGAGTAACTCCCGCTCGGAAAGTGAGGCCCGGGGCCCGCCCTGTACGACCGTCAGAGAGTCGTCGGACGGGTCCGTGCCCGCAGTCGCCTTACCTGGGAACGATGCTCCGGGTGGCGAAGCGGGTCTTCCCGATGGCGCGACGAACCCCGGCGAAGCTGGCGGCTTCGGGGCGGAGTCCGACTCCTCCAGCCCGAGCAGCCCGAGCGATGCGGGGCTGTGGGCAAGCGTCAGCAAGAGCGGGCCTCCCGCGTGGTCGGGCCCCTCCGTTTCGGGGACCGTCACGGTTGTGCAAGCGAAGGTAGTATGGGTTCCGCCTCGCCGAGGCGAACTCGTTCTTCGCCCATGGGGCACCCGGGGTGCGTAATGCTTTCGGTTCCGCGCTATGGGCGATCGACTTTCTCTTCGACAACGCGGAGAACGGGTCTGGTGGAGTCAACTTTCACGGCGGAGGCGCCGGGCAGGACGGAGCCTCGCCCTTTATGTACACCCCGATCGACGAGGTGAACGGAGTGGTCACCGGCGCCGCGCCCATCTTCTACGGCATGCTCCTCGTGGCCAGCGCGGGAACGGGAAATGTACTGGCAACGATGGCCGACGCATCGAACCTGAATTTCACGGCCTATGCCATCTCTCTCCCCGACGGCTCTACAAACGTCGTCCTGGACAACAAGGATACGACGAATGCTGTGCAAGCGAGCGTGAACATTGGTAAGGCGGCGACCGCCGCGAGCGGCGTGTTCCTGAATGGCCCGTCCCTCTTGGCGACGTCCGGAGTGACGTCACCGCGCCGGAGATTGGGTGGCTTGCAGAGCGAACGCGCGGTATCGGCCGGCGGGGAACTGCTCGAGATAACGACGACCCAGAACCGCCGCGGAGCGGGAATCGTACCGCGCATTGGCTGCTTCGATCGAGAGCACTAGGGCGTCCTCGAAGAGGACCCCGCGCGGATGGGCCCTTAGATACTGGGAGAGCAGGGCACTGGCACGATCGGCATCTCCACCTCCGCGCAGGGCCCGGATGGCCTGCAGCACCGGGGTAGGATCTTCGCCTCCTCTCGGCGGGGTCGTGACCCTCGTACTGGGAAGCACCACACTCGCCGATGCCGGCGGCTCGGGAGGCGCTGCCGCGGCGGCGGCGACGAAAAGCATCGGCGCGGCGAGCATCGGCACAGCCGTCGGGGGAGGAGCTCCCATCGCAGGAGCTCCCATTGCACGGCTCGAAGCGCGCGTGCGATAGACGCGGATCGAAACGGCCGCGGCCGCCGATACGGCCAGAAGAACGGCAGACGTTCCTACCAAAAATCGCAAGGTCAAAACCGCCCGGGATGGCATCGTGCCTCCGACGCGCGCGAGGACGCGTTGCATTTCGAACGGCTGCGGGTCAGCCCGCGGCGTCGCTCGGATGGCCGCCGCCAAGAAATGCTCCGGAGAGCGGGGATTGTGGACCTCGTCGACGAGCCGCTTCACAGTCCACCGCCCCCTGCGGTGCTCTGCCCTTGGAGCCGCGCGATGCCCGCCGTGAGCTTCGCACGAGCCTTGTGGATGCGGGCCCACACGGTATTCAAGGCAACCCCCTGGAGGCGGGCGATCTCCTCCCCGCTGTAGCCGCCGATCTCGAACAGAACCAACGCGGCGCGCTGCGCCTCCGGAAGATTCGACAGGAGTCGCTCGAGGATCGCAGCTCGCTGTTTCTCTTCCAGAGCGCCCTCGGGGTTCCGCGCGCCCGCGAAGGACCCCGCGAGCGAGTCGTCGACCCGGCTGCTGTGCAAGAAGAGCCGGAACCACCGAAGCCGCCGGAAATCGCGCACGCGATGGCGCGTGATCTGATAGAGCCACCCGTGAAGGTTCTTCCCGTCGAAATCGGGCAGCCTACGGTGGACGATGAGAAACACGTCCTGCACGAGGTCATCCCGCTCGGCCCCCGGGCCACCGAGGGCCCGGACCCACCGGCAAACGTGGCCGAACGACGCGCGATAGATCTCCTCGAACTGCTGGGCCTCGGGCTTGAGGCGCGGGCCGGAATGGGCGCTCGGCGCGATGGCCTCCGCGGCGTGCGTCGGGCCATGCTCGACGTCAAGCGGAGCGCTGCGCATGGGAGTCAGTGCCGCCTGCATCGTAATGCCGCCCGCGAGGTCACCTACTGGGCATCACAGGAAAGGGGGGCGTTCCTCCCGGCCCTTCTCTCTCGTTCGATAAGAGACGCAACGGGGACCTTCCGGGGGGCGTGGCGTAGAACGCGGAGCGAAAGTAGTCGCGCACTTGATTTGCGCGACGCCGCGATCCGCGGCGCTGGAAGCGTCGTAGAGTGATCAAGTTGTTCACGGCCGGGTGTCGACTACGGAGCGACGGATGTCGGCAGACCCGAGGGTGGGCGGCGGGTGGGCCCCCCGCCAAGGGCCGCGTCGCGATGGAGGCCTGGCTGCGCCCGATCAGCTCGGCGACGATGGCCGGATCGGTCTCGATCGGGGCTGGCGCGTCGCCAGCCGGCGCCCCGCCGGGACTCTCGTCCGGGAGCGACCGGATGAAGTCGCCGCGTTCGAGAATAGTCTGCAGCGCGTCCCTGATCAGCGGATCGGATTTCCCCAGCACCTCCTGCGTCCCGCCTCCCGGCGAGGCGTGGATGGCAAGGCGCTCAGGGGCTGTAGCGAAACGAATCCATGAGCGAATTCGTGACCAGGAACGGCTCGTAGCGCTGGTCGCCCATCAGATACACCTCGAAAAACGAGAGTCCATACCGCGCGACGTAAGGGTCTGTCGTGTGAGAGCCAAGAGGGTTCAGGCCGATGGAATGCCCGCTGTCGAGCTGCTTGTTGAACAAGAACTGAGCGATGAATTTGTGCGCCGCCGGGATACTCGCATATTCCGACTGGTACCCCGAGTCGCTCATATAGGGATCGTTTTGGGCGCAGATGATGCCCGAAGGCACCTGATCGCTCGTGAAATAGGGGGAACTGCCGACAGGACTGAGCCCCAGCGCGGCCTTGATTCGTGCGTCGGTGCCGCCGGCGGCATGCAACGCGCCGGCTGCGCCGTAGGAATGACCCATGACGGCCAGATTCGTACTGTTGAGCATTCCAGAGAGCGGGCTTCCCGACCGTGTGTTTTCCGAAGCCAGGACGCTGATGGCCTGCAGCAAGGCCGTCGAACGCTGCATCGCCGAGGCCCCGTAAGTCACGGGATCGGTCATCATGACCACGAACCCGTGCGAGGCCAAAAAACGCCCCCAGTCAGGGATGTTGGACAGGACGGACGTCGCGCCGTTCATACCGGTGCCCGTCCACGGATCGGAAGCGAAGTCGGAGTCGTTACCCGGAATGAACACGATACCGGGGTAGTTCCCGGGGCCATTGGCGGGATAAAATATCTCGGGCACGGCGCGCGGCGTCGAACCTTGCGGGGATATCGGAGCGGTCTGGGTGTCGCAACAGAAGGTACTCCCGCTCGGGATCAGCGACTGCGCCAACGTGTAGGTTTGCACCGTATACGGCCCTATCTTGGCCGCCGAATCGGCGGTCACCCCCCCGGCGTCTGCGGCCTGGGCGACGCCCGCGTCGAGAGGGCGCGTCCGGCCGGTCGAGTCGGCCGCGATGCTCGAGTCGGGGGAGTTCGGGTCGAGCGAGCCCGCCGCTCCGTCGATCGCGTCATTCGTGGCTGGAGCTCCCGCGCCGATGGCACCGGACGAACACGCGGCCAGGATCGAGGCAAGGACCAACCCGGCCGTGCTTGCGAGACCACGGCTGACCATCCCGATGGGATTGGCCATCGGCGTCTCGTTCTCGTTCGGTTCTCGGGGCATGTCTCTGGCTATCATGCTCGCGCCCAAGTACGTAGTGCATTGGGTGCATACCGCTGCCCACCTCTTATTCGAAGGTGGGTTTGCGAACTCGAGCGGCTCGAGCCGATTCTTGCCGCGTCCGGTACTCGGGCCCGAAGTTCGCGCGCTTCTGCCACCGATAGATGCCAAGCGCGCTCTACGCGATCTCGACGTTTGCTCTTTCGCGTTGGCCTCCTCAGTTGATGATCAGCGTTCCGCTCCCGCTCACGGCTTGGTTCAGCGTGATCCACAGCCGATGTCCGGCCGGATCGACGGTCGCGAAGTAGTCCGCGTCGGCCACGAGAGCGCGGCCGGCGTAGCTCACGGTCGCCGGCGCCCCGCCCGTGTAGCGACGGATCTCGAACATCGGGTTGGCGATCGTCGCGGCTCCGGCGTGGAGGGTCACCGTGGCCGCGTTCGAAGCCGCGTCCACGGTCCACGCCGCGTACACGGGGTCGAAGCCGGTCTGCGGAAAGCGCACCTGGTCCGTTCGTGCTGGCCCGCCCGGACCATCGATGGCGACGTCCCCGCGCGTCGCGGCGATGGAAACGCCTTGCGTCGCTTCGACCGCGGCGACCTGCGCGGCAACGGCGGACGGCGCGTGCGTGCCGAGCACCACGTACACGGTGTAGCTCTGGTACGGATAGCCGCCCAGCGTCTGGCCAAACGCCTTGTACGACGACGAGCCGACGGCTCCGTACGTTGCTCCCCAGCCAATCCGGTGCGACGTCGTAACGAAGGGAAGCTCGTATTGGTTGAGCTGGAAAGGCCATTCCCAGTTGGGGATGTCCGTCAGCAGGTTGGTCCCCGTCTTTCCCCATTTGCGCGTCAAGCGGCCAGCGCGGTAGTCCCCGCCGGCGATGCGCGACGCCCACGAAAGCGTGGAGACGAGCCCCATCTCGGAGTCTGTCGACGCCGACCATTCGTAGGCATAGGGGATCGTATTCGTCTTCGTATAGTCCCAGGACGAGGTCGGGGTCACGGGTCCGTTGCCGGTCGTCGTGAACTTGTGCGTGTCGCCCCAACCATCGCCCGAGACGTCCCCCAGCGCTCCATTGTCCCACGCGAGTTCCCCATACGGAGCGCGCGCATCGGCTTGAAGGGTGCCGTCCCTCGTGGCCGACGCGTCGAGCGTGATCGCGAAGAGCGGATGGGAGCGCCCGGTGGAGAACATCCAGTGCACGGTGACGTGAACGAGCCCGCCGGGAGAGATATCCCACTTGAATTCGTGGATCGCATGGTGCCGCCCGGCGAGGACCGTGCGGTAGCCGCCGGTGACGGTCCGGGTCCAGACGGCGTCGCCCGGAAAGTGACTGACGATGTAACCGAAGCCTTGCCAGCCGTCGACGCCAGTCCCCCGGAGGGTTCGAGTCTTCCCCGCCGCCTGATACGAGATCACCCGCAAGTAGCCGCCGCACTCCTGGAACGCGTCGGCCGCGTCGTTACGGAGGAGGGACGCCGTCCGCGAGAGGCATTGGTCGTCGTACCAAGCGAAGGTATCGGCGCTCGTCCCGTCGACCTTTGCGCCCGCCTGCACGACGAGCGCCTGGCAGCCGCTCGCGCCGGGGACGACGGAGCCGCCGCCGGGGCCGGCGTCGCTGGGCGAGCGTGAGGCGGGCTGCGTTTCCAATGCGTTCCCGAGAGCGTTCCCCACGCCGTCTGCTGAATTGCGGCCGCACGAGGCGCACGCGGCGGTGAAGAGCACTCCGAGAACGAGACCCCGCGATACCAACGAGATCGATCTTCGCGAAGGCATCGCCCCCATCAGCCTCGTCGGGGCCACCACGACCGCGGTCCGGCGGCGCCCTCGCGCGGAGGCTCTTCTCCTCGGAAGTAGCGACGTGGGTTTTCGATGAAGATCGTGCGTACGTCCTCGTCCGTCACGCCCCGTTCCTTGAGGCGAGGCACGATGCGCTTGAAGAGGTGGGTCGCGTCCCAGGTGGGCATCGAGGCGGCGATCGCCTCCGGGGTCGCGACGTGGCGGCCGTTGAACACGGGCCGGCCGAGCCAGGCCGCGCATGTCGAGTCGTGCGACAGGCAAATGGATCGCGCATAGCCCGCCCGAATCATCTTGCAGACGGAATCGATGCGCTTGTCGTCGCTGATGAAGGACTCGATGCCGAAGCGGTCGAACCCGACGTACGCTCCTCGGTCCGCCAGCGAGCGGTGGTAGGTGTGATCGTCGCGGCCGTCCGAGTGCCCGACGAGCACGCGATGCGCAGGAACGCCTTCTTTCGTGAGGGCGGCGATCTGCTCGATCCCCAGGCGCGCCTGGTCCGTGTGCGTAATGACCGGGCAGCCAACCTTTGCGGCCGCGCGGCCCGCCGCGATGAGGAGCTTCTGCTCGTAGGCGCTGATCTTCGGCACGCCCGTCGCGACCTTCACGAGCCCGGCGCGGATCCCCGTGTCGCCGATGCCCTCGGTGAGCTCCTTGAGATAAATGGCCTCGATGTCCTGCACGGGTAGCGCGCCGAAGGTGTAGGAGATGCCCTCGTCTTCCTTGAACGCCCCGGTCGTGCAGACGATGCGCATCCCCGAGCGCTGGGAGACCTCGGCCATGAACTCGACGTCGCGCCCCAGGTCCATCGGACACGGGTCGAGGAAGGTCGCCACCCCCAGCCCCATCAGCTCCTGCAGGCGATCCACGCCTCGCGACAGAGCGTCGGCGCGGCGGAACTTAGGAGCGAGGGCATCCATGAACCAGCCGGGAAAGCCCAGGAGCAGGTGCTCGTGGACCAGCGTCATGCCGAGGTCCTCGGGCCGAACCGGCCCCGTGACGGTGTGCACCCAGTCCATCGACGGCAGGGACGGTACAACGTTTCCTCCAACCGAGGAAGCGCCGGGTCCCCGCCAAGCGAATGAACTGGCTCGCCGATTCAGTAGAACGGTGACTTAGCGGGGGTTCACGGAAGCTTCTCGGCGATGGCGCGGAGGACCATCGGCCAGTCCACCGGGTCGGGGCCGCCGGGCTCCTTCCCGAAGCGCGCGATCACCAGTTGCCTGTCCGGGTAGACGTAGATCACCTGACCGAGATACCCCTCGGCGAAGTAGCCGAACCGATCCCCTTCGAGCTCGTGGCCCCACCACCCGAGCTTGTAATAGACGTTCGAGCGTCTCTGGTCGTCCGAGTATCCCGGGAGAGGCGACGGCAGCGGCGACACGGAGGCCGCGACCCAGTCCGCGGGCAAGACCTGCTCGTCGCCCCAGCGGCCGCCGTTCAGGTAGAGCGTGCCCAGCTTGACCATGTCGATGGCGCGCGCGTTGAAGCCCGACGCCGTGTATTCGAGGCCCGCGCCGTCGTGATCCAGGCTCCAGCTCGCGTCGTACTCGGCGCCGATGGGCTTCCACACCTGCTGCTCGAAATACGCCGCAATCGTGGTCCCGATGACACGCTCGAGGACCACGGCGAGCAGGGCGCTCGAGTAGCTCGTGTACTGGAAGCGCTCTCCCGGGGAGGATACGAGGCGCGGCCCGGCGAGAATCACCCGGCGGATGTTCGTGTGCCAGTACAGGAGCGGGCTGTCCGCCCACGGCATTCGACCGTAGGTGAACGGAAACCCCGCCGTCATCTGGAGCAGGTGGCGAATGGTGATGCCCTCGTAGCCGCGCCCGCGGAGCTCGGGCACGTAACGGACGAAGGGGTCGTCCATGTTCTCGATGCGCCCCTCGGACAGCGCCGCCCCCACGAGCGCCGCGGCGAAGGTCTTCGACGCCGAGAAGGCGCGCGTCATCGCGTCCCGGCGATGGCCGTTGAGGTACGTCTCGCGCACGAGGGCGCCGTTCTTGACGACGATGAAGGCGGTCGTGTCGGTTCGCGCCAGGAGGTCGTCAAGGATCACGGTTCGAGGCTGTCTGCCCTGCGAATAGGTCACCTCGCGTAGCGACGGGGCACAGAGGGTCGCCCGGGCGGCGTCCGCCGGGTAGTGAAATGGGACGTCGGCCCGGGCGACCGCCCGCGCGGGGAATCGGGCCCAGTCATTCGCTCCGGACGGGCTCCAGAGGTAAAACCGGCGGAGATACCCGAGGTCGAAGGTGCCCGCCCGAACTGCGCCGCGGGGTGGAAGGCGTGCCACTACGTTCGTCCCGTCTCTCTCGCTCGAGTAGCACGTATTGAGGGCACTGCGCGAGCCCTCTCGCGCCGCTAGTGTGGTATCGGTGAGGAAGGATGCCGCTCAAGAAACGCCTCGGCGCGGCGCTACGCGCTTTCATGAACCCCGCCCTCCGCCCGCCCCCGGTGCTCCTCCCGCCAGCGCCGACTCCGATTGTCGTCGACAAGCTGATGGAAGGCCGGAACGCGCTCGTCACCGGCGCCGGAAGAAACATCGGAAAGAGCGTCGCCCTCGAGCTCCTGGCCCACGGCGCGAACGTGTACTGCACGGAGATAGATCGGAAGAGCGTCGTGTAGGGAAAGAGTGTAGATCTCGG
>CALFNG010000149.1 GCA_937902985.1 uncultured Myxococcales bacterium | reverse complement strand
GTACAGCTCGCGCCCACCGCCGTCGCGCCAACCTGAACGACGTTTTCAGAGCAGGAAGTCCAAACGCTCCTGCGCGATCAAGGTGCCCCCGGGTGCAGCGGGCGTTCACATAACGCCCAGACGACGCTCCACCTGGTCCGCTCGCGCTGGAACGCGTACCGAGTTGAGCTCGTCCAAGTCGCACCCCTCCCTCTCCCGGGCCTTCCGGGCTCGGGCCCCCCCCGCGGGGTCCCATCTCCCTACGCCAGCCCGAGGTCGAGCTGGCCGGCGGGCTCGACGACGTCCAGGTCCTCGGTCGGGTTGCGCGCTCGGGCGGGTGGCGTGGCCTCGGTGGGCAAGCCGAGGTTCGCGAGGATGCGCCGCACGGGCTCACGCTCGATGAGGACGCCGAGCACGCGAGGTCGCCCGCCGCACTGGGCGCATCCGCCCATGGCACCCTCGGCGTGGCGGCGTAGAGCGCGCCCCCGAGCAACCGGTCCCAGTGGCGCATCGAGAGCACGTTCGGCGCGAGCGTGATGACGTCGCCGGGTCGGGTAGGGACCGGCGGCGCCAGCGTGATCATGGCGGCGCGGTCACCGGTCGGGTGCGCAGGTCCAGGAGCCTCGCTCGGCCCCTTCGGAAGGGCTTCGCCCTTCTTCGGCTTCGCGCAGCGCAGCTCGGGCACGCTGTTCGCGTCTTACACGAGAACGCGACGAGCAGATCGTGGCATTCGAGACCCGCGCCTCGTCCTCGCCGACGAGCACGTCTCCGTCGAAGAGGGCGACGGAGCCAAGCGCAGTCGAAGAGTCGATCGCAGCGAGGCGCATGCGGGGCTTAGTCTAGCGGCCTGGCGAGACGTTCGGGAGGCGCTCGTCAGTTCAACGCCCCGAACGCGAAGAGCGGCACATCCTTGCGAGGCTCTGCGGGATCGTTGCTCGTGAGTCGTAGCTTGCCGAGCAATCCGCGCTCTCCCTCGGGGATGCGGCTCGCGTCGATGCGAACACCGACCGAGTAGCCGTGCGTGGTCTGGTCGCGCGCCACCGTCGTCTCGAAGGGCCCCTCGATCACCCGGGCGTCGTCGAGACGAAAATCGCCGCGCCTGCTCGAGACGTGGACCACGACTCCAGCGGGCTGGGGCGCGCGCAAATCGATGTACGGATTCGTGGGATCCACGGCGAGATTGCCGAGCACTTCCGACGAGTAGAGGAGCGTCAAAGCGCGAGGCTTCTCGAGCCCGGTCGTGACCGATACTTGCCCAGCATGGCGACCGACTCGGGTGCCGGCGAGCGTCAAGCGGACGCGCTCGGGTTTCCCTCGGTCACCCGCGACGATCTCGACCTCCGGCCCCGGCGGATCGACCGATCCGATCGCGAGCCGCGCCGCCATCGCGAGCCGGCCGGTCAACTCCACGTCTTGCGAGGTCGTCTCGCCGAAGGTCGTCCGCAGGTCGGCCGTTCGTGACGCCAGGGCCAGCAGTGGTTCCACGCGTGCCGCGACCTCGAGGGTCAGCTCCGGGACGACCGGGTCGTTCGAATGGACCACGAGCTTGTCGGCGAACCGATCTTGGCGCCCGTCCGTCTCGCACGCGACATCGAGATCCGCGCCCTCGTGAGGCCGAATCCACTCCGGTGGCTTCACGGCCGCGCAGCCGTACGACGGAGCCACGCCGTCGATCCGGAGCGGAGCCGATCCTGCGTTGCGTAGGCGAAAGCCATGCGTCAGCCGCTCTCCTTGAACGACGTCGCCGAAATCGTGCGCCGCGTCGTCGCAGGTGACACGCGGCCGTGCCGACGCGTCGCGCCGACTCTTCGTGTTGCAGCCACCGCTGAAGAACAGTGCCCCGATCAGGGCGGAGACGGCGACAGAGCTCGCCTGATGCGCGGCGCGGCTATCGAGACAAGTCAATGACACGCGACGGCGCTCAACTGCGGGCGCGCCTGACCGATCGTGGCGCCCCATGTGCTCGCGGTCGGGCTGTATTGGGTGATGCTGACGACGCCGTCGGCAATTCGAGCGTTGATGTTGGCCGACATGTCCCAGTTGGCGTCGGGACCCGCCGGCGTTCCGTAGCCGGTATCGGCGAGGATCGGCTTTCCGGTCAGGGTGTGCACCCCGGCCCAGGTCATCGCGTTGCCGGCGCGAACCAGCGTGTTGCTCGCGGCGGTATTGCCCCCCGACGTGCTGATGAACGTGAAGTCGCTCATCGTGAAACTGGGATACCAGGCACCGCCGTTATTCGGCATCCACGGCGAGATGTCCATCGAGAAGACTGCGTTCGGCAGGTATTGCCTCACCGTGGCCACCATCTGGCTCATGTAACTCGCCGCCTCTTGCACGCTGAGCGGCCCTCCCGCCTGCCCCCGCGTTCCGCCGCCCTGCGCTGTGGCGTAGTACTGGTAGTAGTCGGGCTCCATCTCCCAGATGATCGGGCGCGTCGTCCCGCAAGACTGCGCGAAGCCCTGCGCAAAGGTCTTGTAACGGGGCAGAATGTCCGACGTGAAGTTCTGCCTTATGTAGTCCGCGCCCTTGGTGCAGAGATCGGAGGCGGGGGTGCAATTGGCGTTGTTCGCGTTGCAGTCGCTCAGGCACCAGCCGGCCTTGCCCCGGGCGGTGAACGAGATGATGTACGCGACCAGCGCGGGGACCTTGCCCGCCAGGAGGCCCCCGGCGTTCGTGTCGGTGCACACGCCGCCCTCATTGAAGTTGGCGGCCGACCCGATCCACCCGGACGTGAACATATCGAGCTGCGAGATGAGTGATGCGCCGCCCGTTTTCGCGACGGAATCGAGCGTTCCGAAGTGAAAGCGGCACTGGCTGAACACCTGCGGGCCGCTTCCCCCGTCGCCCCCCGCGTCCCTTCCGCCCGCCCC
>CALFNG010000148.1 GCA_937902985.1 uncultured Myxococcales bacterium | reverse complement strand
GCAGGACCGAATGGGACTCACCGGCGCTCGATGGGGGCTCGACGGCGCCGAGGCCGTGCTCAAGCTTCGAGCGATTCGCACCAGCGGTGACTGGGAGGCCTACTGGGCCTTTCATCTCGAACGTGAGCATGCCCGCAATCATCCCGAGGCCTTCCACGGCGCTTGATCACGACGGCTCGAGAAGAGCCACACCCTCGACGACTTCGCCTTGTCGCTCGTGCCCTTCGGAAGCCAGCCCTTCGGGATCGGGAGCGCGGTCAGGAGCCGAAGCGGGTAGACGGCGTAGACGAGCAGCTTGCGAAGCGCCTGCGCGTACTGCCGCCGCGACGACGGCGACTGCGCCGTCTTCGGAAGCGCGCCCATCACGTGGTCGCAGTCGTCGAGCGTGACCGCGGCGACGGCGCGCGCGCCGAACGTCGTCCCGTCGGGGAGCCGCACCTTGCCGAGCCACGTGAGCATCGCGGCGTCCGTGTCGCTCGAGCGCTTCACCCGGACGTGGTCGGGGTACTGCTCGGCGAGCTCGCCGGACGTCCAGAGCTTCGCGAGCTGCTCGACGGTGATGTCCGCGCGGCGCCCGGTCTTCGGGCTCGGGAGGCCTGGCTCCTTGCCGGCCGCGATGCGCTCGACGAGCTTCGTGAGCTTCCGGAACTCCTCCTCGTCGGCGAGCCCCGCTTCCTTGATCGTCGTCGGGATCACCGCGACGTGGCCGCTCTCGCGGAGGCGGGCGATGAGCTTCGCGATCGCGAGCTGCCGGCGCTTCGCCTCGTCCTCGGTCGTGCAGGTGCGGAGGAGCGTGCCCTTGCGCTGCTTCGGGGCGATCGAGAACTGCGCGAAGTAGCCGTTCGCGGTGAGTCGGAGAGTTCCGGCATTCTGCGGCAGACTTTGGCTGGCGTCACGAGCCATTGTCAGCTCCGTTTCTGTCTGGCGAGATATCCGCTACCTTCAAGGAGCGCATGAGCGATCTGTTCGGGGGGGTCCACCTGTTCGGGACACCAATGGGTAGCCTTGGGCTAGAGACTCGTGGGCGCACGCCCATCCGGAATACCGTCGGTCTTGACGCTGTTGCATGGGGGCAGCAGCAAAAATTCGCGGGTATGGTGAGAACTTTCGGCTGGGTCGTTCGTCGGCCTCCAACCGGAATGTACAACTGCGCCGGCCACGTCTGGGCTTCCCGTCGGACCGGTCTCTACGAGACGTCCGACTATGAAACGATCCTGAACGAGGACGGCTACCGAACGTTGCGCGAAAACGAGTTGCCCCGTCCAGGCGATCTCGTTCTATACCGGCTCGAGGGCACGGATGAGATCCTGCATGTTGGCGAGATCGTAGAGATGTGCTCTCTGGTACCTGGTGGAGCTCCGTCGATCCCTCGCGTCTTAAGCAAAGTGGACGCGACTTCGGGAGAGGTCCTTCATGCCGTCGAAAATGTGCCGTACGACATCGTCGGTGGGGCCCCTGGTGGTCCGCCCGGTCGTCTTCGCTGCAGATGCGAGTACCGAACCGATCGTCCGTGGGAGGAAACGAGATGACCGTTGAGTTGCTGGATCGCTTGACATCCCAAGGTTTCGAGGAGTCGATCGGGCCACTTCTGCCCCCGTCAATTCTCCGTCGTGTACTGCAGAGGCACCCTCTCGTGCAGGAGCTCACCGTCGCATTCCGTGTAGGCACACTGACTGAGCAGAACCTTCGCGACTTCATCAAGACTGAGCTCCACCACCTTCGCCGTGGTGAACCGTTACGCCACGACGTTGCGATTGCAGCGCTTGCCGTAGCACTTGAGAGTTCTCCCTCGGCCTTCGCCTCAGAGTTCGTGACCGGGTTGGCGGCACTTGAGATCGTAGAGATGCAGCAGAGCGTTCTCATGGCCAAGGAGTGCGCGAAGCATCGCAAGGCGGCGCCTTGCACTGTGCGCAAGACGTTCGAGGTTGAAGTCGCTCCCACGACTAGCGAGCCGAGAGCGATCGTGCCGCTCGTGGATGAAGGTCGAAGGTTTCGACCACCGAACACGTTCGAGAAACACTCCGATCTGAACGACGCTCATGCCACACCTTGAATACTTCATCGTCGCCGAGTCGTTGGCGATAGACGCCCAAACCAATCGGGTGAGCATCTTCAATGTCTTGGAGGACGTGCAGACGCCGTTCTTCCCGGTTAACATTCAGAACGTCACGGCCATTGCGGTGTGGAACGCCGACCCAGGCGACGAGCATCAAGACTTTCAGGCCGTGTTTCTTGTCTCTACGCCCGGAGCGGAGGCTCCGCTGCAATTCGCCGTCAACTTTCGTATCCCTCAAGCGCGCGCGCGCACGTTGATCCAAATTCAAGGGTTGCCCGTCATCGGTCCCGGACATCTGCGATTTGAGGTGCAACTGAACGGGCAGCATCAGGCGTTCCACACGGCAACAATCGGGTTCATGGTTCCGACGCCAACCAATCCGCCGATGAGCAATACGCAGGCACATTGACAGAGAGCCGCCGTACGCTGTCGCACGCATTCGCGGGATGAACCCCCGGACCTCGACGGAGCCGGTGCGGGGAGGGGGACATCGCCGGCTATCCTCGCCTCGGTTTGAAGGCGTAGCGTGGGGATGACCCCGCGAAGAGGGTGCCGTCCACTTGGACGCTGCATGTCTCGTCGAACGGCTCTACCCATACGGCTGATATGAATGTCAAAGGCACATTGGCGACAGCCTTGCCCGTCTCGGACGTGAACACCGCGATCTGATTCGCCTCGTCGACCGCTTCGAGGTTCACGTCCACCCAGTCGCCGTCTTGCCCGCCATGCGGAAGGTGAAACGCTCGGACCTTGGCCCTTGGACCCAAAGTTCGAAGCTGAATTGCGATGCGTCGCTCATGCGAATTCATCCACATCGGAAGCTCCGTCGGAGGCATGAATCGGGTGTGGTCGTCGACGCGGACGGGGAAGCGGTACGTCTCTGCCATCGCCTGCGACCCCGCGCCGAGCGGCTTCACCCCGATAGGCGAGCGCGGGTCGGGTCTCACGTTCAGCGTGACGAGCGTGATCGCGCTCGACGGCGGCGGACATCGGGGCGCGAGCAGACGGGCCGCGTCGGACGGGGAGACGGTGATCTCGTGCTCCTCGGGCGTCGAGGGACACGGCTCGCAGTGCCGCTGAAGCGCGGTCGCGACTTCCTTGGTCAGCTTCGAGACGTCGGCGACGCCTTCGAGCTTGACGACCTTTCCGCCTCTCTCGAGTACGCCGACGATGAGCGAGCCACCATAGGCGTTCGCGAACGCCGCGACGTCCTTCGCGATGTCGTATCGCGTCGCCGACGTCGACAGGTCGTAGGTCGTCTTGTAGTCGAGCGTGCTGCTCTCGAAGCGCGCCACGAGCTGGTCGACGGTCGTGATGGGTTCCCACATGGCTACATCCTCGCTCCGGTCAGCAGTGCTTCGATCTCGGCACGAGTGTCGGGCCGCTCGTCCGCGACTAGCTGCATCCAGTACCCGATCCGGTCGCATTGCAGCCAATGCTCGGTCTCACACCAGGCGCGCACGGTCCCCACAACGCGTAGCCGAGCGTCCTGTCCGGTGCCGGTCATCGCCCAAACCGCGCCTCCGCTCAGGCCTCGTGGGACCGGCAAGCGATGCACGCGGCCCGGCGGGGGCGCTCCACTCTCGAACGGCCTCGTGTACCGAACGCGAAGGTCGTAGCGCTCGTTCTCCTGCTGACTTGAGGTTACGAGGAAGCCCGTCATGTCAGAGACGGTGGCCAAGCCGACACGTTCCTTACCCGTCGTACCCTCCTCGAGTATCTCCACTGGCCAGGGGTATCCGTAGAGGAAGGCGAGGTCGGAGGTCGCCTCCCGATAGAAAGGGTCCAGCGATCCGAGCTGAATGAAGCTGCGTCCGATCGTGATCGCTACGCCGGCGTCCAGCTCGAGGAAGGCAACATCAACAAACCCGTCGACGCCTCCTCGGATGAGCGGCCTACTTGTGGGCCAGACCGTCGAGCCGCTCTCGGTGAGGCAAACGACCGCAGCCTGGTACGTCGCCGGCATCTCCTCGAAAATGTGCGCCGCGGTCGCGACTAGGTAATGGCCTCCGATCTGAATGCAGGTGCCGGTTCCACGCTTCGGGAGCGTCTCGCAACAGGACGCGTCCGCGAAGACGGCCACCATAACGGTGCACGCGCCGACGCCTTCCTCGATGGCATCGGACATGTCGACGAGGTGCTGCGGAGGATCATTGGGCCCGCTCGTCCACAACTTCTTCTGCATCATCCTGGCCATCCTCAGGCACCGCCTCACGGTGCGACGTGATCCGAGCGGACCACGTTTCGGCCTGCTACTTCGCCCGCGCTTCAGCCGCCTGCCTCCGCATCGAGGCGACGAGCCCGCGCAGAGCCGTCGCGTTGCCCTCCGCGCTCTCGGCGATGGCTTCGACGTCGTGGGCGAACGCCTCGACGAGCTCGGGGTCGACGCCAGGCCCGGGCGGCGACGGAATGGTGTCTTGAGGTTCGCTCATGACGGCAGTCCCTCGGGCTCGTCGTCGTCGTCGTTCCTTCACTTTTTGCTTCGGGCCGGCACTGTCAGCGTGAAGCAGATGTCGCGACCAATCGAGCGTCTGGCTATACGTCGCTCCTCCACGAGACGATCGAGCGTCTCGCCGAAAAAGGTCGGCGCCTCCGACGCGGGCAGGCGAAACAAGGCCATCGAGAGTGCGTCTCGAGTCGGCGGTGCTCCGGTCTCAGATTCGACTCGTGCGATCCTATCGAGCAAGCGTTCACCAAGCGAAGCGCCGAAGTCGTTCCTCATCTCCTCGAAGCCGCGGGCTATCGCGGCGCGGAAGGCGTCGGTGCGCGACGCCTCGAAGCCTGGCCGCGAGATCTGTCTCGCGAGCTCGTCGGCCTTTGCCAACCAATCTTTTGGCACGCGGATCGCGATCTGGACTGCATCGCTCGGGGGACGGGGCATGCCCTCTTGTACAGCCGTTCCGCTCGTTCGCATGGGTCCAATGTGTAGTGCATACCGTTATCTGTCAAGTGTCATACGTCGATTGGCCGATAACCACCGGTGAGCAGCCTCGATCGGTCCCCAGCGCCGTCGACGTTTCGCCATTCTCGGCGCATGATCGTAGCTGGGGGATTGACCATGCGAACGTGGACCGCGCTGGGTGCCTTTGCCGTCGTTCTCTCTTCGGTGATCGCGCGGGCAGACGAGACGCCAGCTCCTGCACCATCCGGATCTGTCGCGCCTGGCGCGTGCACTGCGGCTCCCGATCGAAAGCACGCGGGCAAGGCGCTCGCGAACCTTCAGGCGCTCGTGAAGGCCGCCTCTGCTCCCTTGCCCCCGAAAGAGGATCTCTCGACCGTGCTGACCATACCGGCGGCCGTTCGCGAAGGGGTCGCGATGCTCCGATGCGACGAGCCAGCGATGCCGGAGAAGGCGCAGAAGGTCGCGCGCGACTTCGAAGCGGGCAGTTTGCAGTGGGCGGATAGCGAAGACCGCTTGCTCGATGGAGAGCAAAAGATTCGCGAGAGCATCGTCGTGCCGTTGTGCGAAGCGACCTGGGGCCGCGACAACGCGAAGGCGGACCTCGCGCACGAGAAGGCCAACCCGAGCGGCGTCGTCGACCTCGTGCGGCTCCATGCCGACGGTGAAGCCATCCAGTATTGGCAGTCGCAGATCGACGCCCTCGCTCCGCAGTACGCTGCGTATCGACACCATGCGCTCACGTCGTGGCAAGCCGAAGGCGCCTGCGTCGTCGACGCGAGCAAGCCTGACGGCTCGTAGGCACCTTCACGCTATACGGAGACGGAGCCTAGTGAATGGTCGACGATGAATCGAAGAGCACCAAGGTAGTCCGCGCCGGCGCCACTGCGGTCTCCGGGGGCGTGGTGACACTGATCACCGCCCCGGCTGGACCATTCGTCGCTTCCGTCGCTGCTTCCGTTGCCGATCGAATGGTCAACATCATGGTCGACTGGAAGCGCGACCGAGTTCGAAAGCGATGGCGCGAATTCGTCGGCGAATACGTTAAAGGTGAAGGTGACGTCGATCCGATGGTCGCGGAGGCCGAACTCCACGCTTTTGGCGACCAACCTTACGTCCAAGAGCTCGTGCTTGAAGCAGCGCGGGGTCTCGACGAGGCTTTGGCCGACGTCGTCGTCCCTGCGCTCGGCCGACTTGCCCGCCTCTACGCGAGCACCGGACGTCGCGCGGACGGCTTCTTTCGTGGCATGCGCAGGCTTCTTCAAGAGTTGAACGCGGAAGCCTTTGGCGAGCTGCTGTCCTTCCTTCGGCTCGTCAACGAGCCACTCACCGCCGGCCCGGGCATCGTCGATGTCGACGCGGCCAAGGCGCCCTTTCAGACGCCGAATATGAGCCACATCCTTCACCTGATGAAGGCCAACCTCCTGGCTCACGACGATGGCGTCGGAGTCTGGGGCAGTTCTCATGGGCCGTTCTTGCCATCGGAGAAGGCGATCGTGAAGTGTTCGACTGCGCGACAGATGCTCGCAATCATCGATCCTAACGAGCCGCTGCGCTGGATCGCTTGACGGCGTCAGGTCGAGTCGACGGCCGACGGGGGGAGCTGCATCGGGGGAGGCGAGGGCACAGCGTGAGCGAGCCGGTCTGCGGCTTGGGGGCAAGCTGAACGTATCCGGCGAGCCTCGCGACCCGAGTGTCGCCGGCGAAGAGGGTGACGGCGCCTTCGACCGAGAAGGGGGCGCCGGCGCCGGCGCCGGCTGGGACCGTCGGCGTGATCGTGCAGACGAAGGACCCGGTAGCCGCCCGATCCATCGCTACCTGCAGCTGTAGAACGCCGCTTCGAGGATCCGCGTTGCCTCCGATCGACATGGGAAACGAGCTTGTGATCACGACCGCGCCGCCTTCGCTGTCATGGCCCGCGCGCTCAGTTGCTTCGTGAAAGTCGCTCGCCCCCACCGCGGCCGATGAAAGCGCGGTGGAGGCTCACGACCTCTTGCGACGCGGGACCAAAACCGCGCCGCGAAGTCCTTGTCATCGCGGTCGCCCGAGCTCGGCGGCGGACCGGCGGACGTTCAGCGAAAGCACGCTCTGCGATGGGTCGTTCGCTCGACCCGGAGTCATCGAGGCGACGAGGATCCGATGTCGCGCCTGCTGAAGGTTGTCCGACGCGTGAAGCGATGCAATGAGCGCGTCGACCTCCCGGAGCTGCCCGTCGGAGATCGGCGCGCCGGCGTCGAGCTGGTGCTGCTTGCGCGCGAGCGCTCCGTTGACGACGGACACGACCGGACCGATCGCCGTGTCGACGTCACGAGGGAGCAGCGAGGCGACGTCGCGCTCATGCACCGCGATAGCGCGCGCGCGGAGCAGACCGAGAACGCTGGCGGCGAACGCCAGCTCGCGAGGGGTATGCGGCTCGCCCGTCATCTCCGCGAGCTCGGCTCCCGCAACGGCCGATGTCTGGTGCGACTCCGCGAGCCCGGCGAGCAGGCCGCGGAGTTCGTCCACGACTTCGATGACGCGCGGAGCGACGGCTACCGCCTTCGAGTCGAACTCCGTCGCCGCGAGGGCCAGGGCGATCTGCTTCTCCGCCTTCGCCGCGGCCTGCGTCGAGGCGTCGAGGCTCGCCGCGCTGGCCTCGTGCGATGACCGAGCACCCGCGAGCGAGTCGC
>CALFNG010000147.1 GCA_937902985.1 uncultured Myxococcales bacterium | reverse complement strand
CATCTTTGTTTCAGGGCGCGTGGTGGAGATCGGACGAGGAGAGCTTGATGCCGGGTAGCGCTCACGAGCCAGCGAGCCCGCCGGCTTACGTTCGGCTCGGCGGCGCGGCGGACACGGACGTCGTGGCCCGTATGTTCTTCGAGCTGTGGCCAGAAGGACCGCTCGCCGAGCATCGGGAGGACGCGGCGTTGATTCTCGCCGGGGCGCCGCCGAGCACCCTGCCGCTGGTGGTGTTCGTCGCCGAGGCACGCGGCGTCGTGGTCGGGTTCATCGAGGTCGGGCTTCGATCTCACGCCGACGGCTGCGACACGCGCCGTCCGGTAGGCTTCATCGAGGGGTGGTACGTGGAACCGTCGCGTCGGGGCAGCGGCGTGGGGCGAGCCCTGATGCGCGCAGCAGAGGAATGGACGCGCTCGCAGGGCTGCCGCGAGCTGGCCTCCGATACGTGGATCGACCACGAGTCCTCGCAGCGCGCTCACGAAGCGCTCGGCTTCGAGGTCGTGGATCGCTGCGTGAACTTCAAGAAGGTCCTCCAATGACAAAGCGCGCGCCACCGACCGCCGAGCGTTCGCGGTCAGTACCTTCCGCCGACCACGACGACCCCCGCGTCGCCAAGCTTCTTGCGTCGCTCCGAGCAGACCCGAAGCTGACGCCCGTCATCGACGCCTTCGAGAAGGCCAAGGGTCAGCCCGGTCGGAAGTTCGGCTCCAACGGGCTCAAGGTCAACGGCAAGCTTTTCGCCCTCTTCACGCAGGGGACGCTGGTCGTGAAGCTCCCCAAGGACCGCGTCGCCGAGCTGGTCGCGTCGAGGGTCGGCAAGCCCTTCGACTCAGGCCACGGAAGGCTGATGAAGGAGTGGCTGGCGGTGACGAGCGCGAAGGTGTCGTGGGTCGAGCTGGCGAAGGAGGCGTTCGACTTCGTACGCCCCAAGAGCGGGTAGGGACGCCGGAGCCTACCCCGCCCTGCGGCGAACCTGGCGCGCTATCGCCCCATCGCTCGACGTCCCACGGTTCGCCGCTGGCGTTACCATGGGCCAGGATGGACCGCGCCATCGACCCCGAGACCGGGCGGGAAACCTCCGCTGCTGAGGCGATCCGTGACCGGTACCACTACCGATGCCCCCATCCCTCGTGCAGGGGCCATGTGCGAACGTGTCGCGGCAACGACCGACAATACTTCCGCCATGAGCCAGGCGAGGGCTCGCCCGACTGTCCCCTCCGAGTCGAGGAGAACAGCGCTCGAAGCGACGCCGATCATCGGCAGCAGCCCCTCCGGCGCTTGATCCTCGGCGAGACGGACGACGACTGGAGGTTGGAGCGAACGACACGCCAGGTTGTTCCTCTCCTCTGCCCCTTGAACGAGCGCGAGGTCGAGGTTTACCCGCACGTCGTCGAGGCCATCGCCCCGGCAGGGGTGCAACTCTTCGCGCAGCCGCTTTACGGCGGCATGCAGGTCGGCGAGACCGGCGTGGTTTACCCGGACGGAGTGTACTTCTTTTTGCGTCCGGACGATGAGGACTTGCCCGCCGCGCTACGACCGTATGCTCGTCGTGAAGGTGCGCCCAAACCCGAGGGGACGCTTTACCGCTTTCGCTTTCCCGCGCGCTGGACGCCGCAGCTTCGATCCTGGGTCGAGTCGGTCGGCTTCCTGGCGAGCGAATCACCTCGATTCGCGTGGCAACTGGAGAGTGACCTTCGGGCACCGGAGGTCTTCAGTGGCAATGCCCTGGGTGCTCTGGTCTCCGCCCCGGAAGTCAAAGGCCATCACGTCTCCGTGCGCATCGTGTCGCCGACCGATGCGACATGGGAGGTCAAGGGCTGGTACGAGAAGAACGCCTCACGACGAGGTATCTTCGTCACCTGCCGCTACCGATACCCCATCGGAGTCGAATTGCATATCCGCGTCGAATCGGACTTACGGGTCCAAGGCGTGTGGGAGCACGGAACCTGGACGGACCCCGCAATCAACGCCAGCCAGGAGCGACTTCGATCCTTTCGCGTGGACGTCGATGACGTCGAAGGCGGTATCACCATTCGAGGGCACGTCGTCGTCGGCTTGTCAGGTCCTCTGCGCACCGACCGACACGATCAAATCCTACCGCCTGCTTCAGCGCAGCCAGGGAAGCTGCCTTCACGTTCGCGGTAACAGGAGCGCCCGGAGGCGGTCGAAGGCCCGTCTTCCCGAAAGTTGACCATCAGCGGACCACGAGTTCTGATCGGTGGCGATGGCCTCCCTCCGTTCCGCGCTCAACGATCTCGCCTCCGAATTTGCCGCCTCCGTCCTCGCTGCCGTCCGAGGCGCGTCCCTGGACGAACTGATCGCCGAGGGCGGTGGCGCTCGACGAGGACCGGGGCGCCCCGCGAAGGCGGTGGCCACGAACGGCGAGTCGAAGCCGGCAGCTCCAGCGAAGTCGAGCGGACGACGCTCCGGTCGGCTGCCCCGTCGCTCTGGGGAGGACATCGCCAAAGCACTCGACCAGGTAGTGGCCCTGGTGAAGAAGAACAAGAACGGTCTCCGGGCGGAGGAGATCCGCGCGAACCTGGGGATGGACTCGAAAGAGATGCCCCGCGTGCTCAAGGAAGGGCTCTCCACCAAGAAGCTCAAGGCCAAGGGGCAGAAGCGTGCGACGACGTACACGGCGACGTGAGGTTGGCGAACCGCTGCGCCAAGGCCACTTTCACGAGGGGGGCGTAGTGACCTCGCGTCGATGATGGACTGGGGCTGCTTCCCGTTCGGGCGACCCAACAGCGTTCGCCCAGCCCGCACAGCGGACCGCTCGGATGCCGTCGTGATCGGAGTCTACCCAAGTGCGTGGCACCTCTCATGGCGCGCCCCGAAGAGCCTCGTCGCCGAAGGTCGGCGTGGTGCCGTCGCCGCACTCGCTGTCGATGTCGAGCCGACGGTCTTCTGGGACGGCAATGCGGACGACTTCGGAGAGCGTCTGGCTCGGTGGAAAAGGGACGTTGGCTTTCTCGACGGCAAGCACGGCACGATCTCGCCCCTGTCGCCCAGCACCAACGGTTCCTCTGGCGAGAAAGTTGTGCGGCGCTACCTGGCGCCGCTCGGCATCAGTGCCGCGAGCGCGACCTTCACCGACGTCTACCCGGTCTTCCTGATCAAGACGTCGAACGGCAAGAAGCGCGAGCAGGGCGACGCCATCCGCGATGAGTACGACAGCATCGCCCCACGACTGGGGAAGCAGGTGTGCTCTCTCCCTCAGCGGATTCCTCCCCACGACGACAGCCCTTGGTCGGGCTTGCCCGCCACGATGTAGGTCTTGAGGATGGTCAGTGCAGCCGACAGCAGTTGGTCGCGGTTCCTTGCCACTTCTCCCAAAAGATCAGGGTACTTGAAGCCCGTCCGGAGATGCGGCTTGGCGTCATCCGACTGCAGGCGGACGTTGATGCAGCGCTCTGCCGTGTCGGGCGCCAGCTGAATGTTGTTGGCGGTGACGAACCAGCTCGTGTCGTTCATCGCCTCGATGATGACGGACTTGCCGAGGACGCGATCCTCGAAGGCCCTCGAAGTGGTCAGGGCGTTGACGTTCTGCCCTCCGAACTGCCCGATGACGTTGTCTACCAGGACCATGCTCCTCGCCACACGGAGGAAGGACAGGATGCGCTTCCGTGTCTCGTCCTCGTTGCGCGTGAAGGTGATGACCGGCGAAGCCGTGCCACAGGCGATCTCGGAGATCAGCTGGACCAGCGTGGTCTTGCCGACTCGGGGACCGTTTGCTTGGACCACGGCGATGGGGGCGTTGCCGTCGTGCGCGTAACGAGCCAGTGGGGTCAGAAGACCAGCGACCCAGGCAGCGAAGTGCTCGCTACTCTCCTTATTCGCGAACGGGAAGTCGCTGACGATGTCGCGAAGTGTCGCGACGGCAAGACGGGCGTCGTCCTGCGAGGGCTCGTCGAGAACCGTCACGTTCGCCTGCCCAGTGAAGTAGGTCCTGGTGCGTGGGTCGTACCCCGGTTCGCTCGGCAAGTGACCGTCGCGATCCATCGCGGGGAACGGTGTCACGGCTCGCCAGACGGGGATCCGCTCCCACGCGGATCGCTCGACGATGATCTTGGGCACGTGTTCGGGCGGATGAACCGGCTCGCCGTTCCTGTACCAGTTGGCCCGCTGCGACAGCAGGTAGCGGACATACGAGTTTCTCAGCGAGCGGGGCTTCACGCGACCGTCCTCCTCGATGACGACGCGAACCAGTTCGGCGTGCTTCTGGAAGACGAGCGGCTCTTCCGCCAGCAGGCGCACCGACCGATCGACGATCCTGTGGAGGGGCTTCGTCATGTCGATCATCGGCTTCCCGTCGTCGTCCGGCGGGAAGTCGTCCTCGTCGTGCGGTGCCTCGGGCTCGGGTTGAACACTCGTGCCGGCGACGGCGGGGAAGACATGTGTGTCGTTGGCGGTCGCTTCGTTCGCGGGAAGGATGGTTCGGTTCAGTGTGTCAATGGTCATGGTCGTGTCCTTTCTGGTTGGGGTGGCGTACAAACGACGAAAGCGCCACGAGCCTCGGCTCGACGGCGCTCTCGAAGAGATCGAACTGAGAACACCTCAGAACGATGTCATGTCAGACAAACGGAAAAAGGCTGGATCCGCATTCGGAGTCCAGCCTCGCTATCGTCGACGGCACGAGCCGCTGACTCGCCGCAACCTACGGCTCCGTCGGAGGCTGTCAAGGGCGCTTGCCTCGTTGTGCGCCGGCTCGATGCCTGCTCCGCCGCTCGGCCTCGTGCTGAAGATATCGCGCGTGACTCGATGGGACGCCGTGTACGGTGCGACGGGTGCTGGGATGGAGTCGCTTCGCGCGGCAGCCATGTGCTCAAGGCTGTCCCGTGTCCCCCGTGTCCCGCCCGCTCGTCGCGTGCATATAAGGAACGCGCGCATAGCGCGTAGCAAAGCGCGGTCCATTGTCGCCGTCACACGTGGAACGACGACGGTGAGCGCACGCGATGATGTAGCAGCGCGAGCGCGTGGGTGGTCCGTCGTCGCCTGCACGCATGAAGCGTCGTCAGAACTCCAGTCGCGTCACCTGCCAGCGAAGAGCATCTTTCGGGTTGCCCACCGCTCTCAGAATCTTGCCACCGAAATTCCTCTCCTTGGCTTCTCGCAGCCGGCGAGCAACGACGTTCGCATCCGGCTGACCTCCCTTTCGCGGGAAGGCATCGATGATCTCGCGGAGTCGAGGCGCGGCGTCTGTATTCTCCGCCAGGAACGTGAGGGCGTCCTTGATGGTCGCGCCGTTCTTGCGACCCATGGTGGTTTGCAGCTCCTCCCAGGCTTCGACGAGCTGGGCGTGTTCGGTACCGCCTTCCTCGGCTTCCGCTTCCAGTTCGGCGCGGGTCTGCGCGGGGTCGGGCTGCTTCGACCAGACGAGTGATCCTCGCACGATCTTCGACCACTCTTCGAAGGAGCCCCAAGGTTCCAGGTTCATCTCGGGCGAGCCGGCGACGGCGTACGCCTTCAGGATCGTCAGCGCCGCCGAGAGAAGTTCACCTCGATGGTCGCGGACGTGCTGCATCAGGTTCGGGTACCGAAAGCCGGAGCGCTCGTGGGGCTTCTCCGCGTCGCACTGGAGCTTCACGTGGAGGCATCGCCGGGCCATGTCGGGCGCCAAGGTGATGCGGTTGCCGGTCATCATCCAGCACGTGTCATTCGGCGCCGAGAGCGTCTTCAAGTGGCCCAGCGATCGATCCTCGAAGGCGCGGCTGGTGATGAGCGTGGCCATGTTGGGACCGCCGAAACGAGCGACCACGTTGTCGATGAGCGCCACGCTAGGAGCCGCGCGCAGCTTCGAGAGAATCTCCTTCCGGTTCGGCTCGCCCTTCTCGCAAGCCATCACCGAGATCGATCCGCCGGTGACGATGGTCGAGATGATCTGCGCCAAGGTCGTCTTTCCCGAGCCGGGCATATTCGCAGCTAGGACGACCAGCGGTGCATGGCCATCGTGCATGAAGCGCGCGAGGGGCGTTAGCAAAGTGGCGAGCCAGGCGGTCTTGTGAGCGGCGCCCGCGAAGGGGAAGTCTGCGACGAGATCGAGTAGCGTGGCGCAGGCTGCCTTGGCGTCCTTCTGCGTGGGCCTCTCGGGAACGGAGACCTCGCAGCCCGCACGATAGAAGGTGCGCGAGGTCTCGTCGTAGCCCTCTTCCGTTCGTAGCTCACCTGTCGCCGAGAGAACCGGGAACAGCGTCATGGCCCGCAACTCGCGCACGTGCTTCCACTGGCCTCGTTTGGCCAGCGCCGTCGCGACGGAACTCGGCGGGTGCACCGCATCCTCTTTGACCCATCGGGCACGAGAGGAAAGGACCTCCCGAAGTTGCGCGCCTCCCAGGGCCAGGAGCCTCGGCGACTCGCCGTCCACGATGACGCGAACGAGTTGGTCGCCCTTGGAGAAGAGCAGCGGGTCGCTGGCCATCGCCCGCATGGCGTCCTCAAGCACCACGTGGAAATCGCGATCGAGAAAGATGGTCGGGAGAGAACCGTCCGTTGTGGGCTTGCCACGGGTGGCTTCGCCATCATCATCGTCGAACGGCTCGGGCTTGCTCTTGTTCGAGATCGTCGAGTCGTTGCTCGCCTTCGAGGAGGGCGACAGCAAGGAGGACGACTCCGAGCGGAGGAGCACCAGCTTGGTCGATGGTGATGAGGAGGACGGATCCGATTCGTTCATGGGGCAGTTCCTTTCGTAGTCGTGAAGAGGCCCGTTGGGGGCGACAAAATGCGCACAGCCACCCTTCGACCCGACCTGCCCTTCGGCTCACGGGATCGTGGATGGCGATGTCGCGCGCGAGTCAGTTTTGGTCGTCGGACACGACGGCGCAAGGGGCACGCTGGGTCGATTGACGGCGTGACCGGATGGGTACGTGAGCCGCGCATCGCGATGGGCGTCGCCGAGATCGCGTCGTGAATCCTGCACCCCCGTGGCCCCCTGCACCCCGGACGCGAACGGCGTCCGCCGCCGCCCCCTCATAAAGATCGCGCGCGTTGCAAGCGACAGACCGAGCCCCGTCTTCTCGATGATCTTCTTCACCCTGCTCGTTTCGACGGCATCCTGAAGGGCGCTGGCGAGATCGATCGTGGTCCTGAGATCGCCTCGTGGCTGCGAGACGCCCCGCACCGAGATACTCTCCCGACCCACGAGGACAGGAAGGCGATGGCGCAAGCGAAGACGAGGAAGGCCCCGAAGGTGGCGATCAAAAAGGCGTGCGGGCTCTGCGGCAAGAGCGGCAGGCTCTATCGGACCGCGTGCTGCGGCAACTGGATCTGCGACGACCACCAGAAGTACCAGCTCTTCTCGTACGCCCGGAATAGCTGCGCCCGGAACCACGACCGCTACACGATCTGCGGCGTGCACCACGCCGAAGATCATGAGCACCCGGACTGGAAGACCTGCCCCGAGTGCCGCGAGCACTACGACAAGCTGGAGATGTTCGTCTGGGCGGCGACCAACGACTACAACTTCACCAAGCTGGAGAACCCGCCCGCGTTCGAGCCCACGCTGTGCAAGAAGTGCAAGCGCGTCATCCGACTGGGCGAGGATGGGTACTCGATCAAGGGGCGCGACTATTTCTGCGAAGGATGCGGGTCGCTGCCGAGACTGGGATAACGGGCCCCGTCGAACCTC
>CALFNG010000146.1 GCA_937902985.1 uncultured Myxococcales bacterium | reverse complement strand
AGACCGGGCATACCAGCGATCAAGTCTCGATTTCCCCTCCGCGCGGGATCGAGCGTGGCGATTTCCCGTTTGATCTCGCGAGATTCGCAGGTCTCCCGGGCTGGAAGATTCCGACGGGCAGTGCCACGCCGAGCGCCGACCGCGAGCGTCATGATGAGAACTACACCGTGAAGTAACAGGACGCGGGTGCCCAGCCTGTGGGGTCGTCTCTCCACGCCCGACAACCAAGCTGCCTTTGCGGGACGCTCATGTTTCGTAGTCGCCGTCCCATGGTTCTTGGAAAGCCATGTAGTTGCCCCGGTGTGCTTCGACCGTCGCTTCTGCGTTCAGGCTTCGGTGGCATCAAGACCTTCGGTTACACATGCTTCCGCCCGGCCCCATGACCCTGGCGAGCGTTAGCCGCATGAGGGTGGCGAGTGACAGTTGCTCCACGAAGGCTCGAGCCTTTGCCGTCCCCCTACATGAGTGCGGGTTCCTTAGGGTGTGGTTGCGCCGTTTGTCGCCGGCGCGCTACCATCAACGGGTCCATGCAGTACGAAGCGAACCCCAAACACAAGGCGCCCTGGCAGGCTGGCCGTAAGGGTTCGCTTTGCCCGTCTGACCTCGACGACGACGCCCGCGACAGGCTCCTCGCGGCGAGCCGCGAGGACCCGACTGGCGGAAGGGCAAGGTATGCGACGGACGGTCGGCGTGCCTTCTGTGCGTACTCGCACGATGTCGACAAGTGGCATGGCTTTCCCGTGGGTTGGAAGGAAGTTCCTGAGCAGCTGCGCCGCGACTGGAAGGTGGCCGGGCTAGTAAGGCAAGCCGATATCCGGCGTTTTTGGGAGAGCTCGGAGGACCAGCCGTGAGCGTTCTTCGATGGGAACGATTGGCAGGGGACACAAGTATCTTCGCCGTTAAGATGGCCTTCGCGGCCGACCCAGACAACGGACGCGGCGAAGATCCAGACAATGCGGCGTCTTGGGGGACATTCTCACTGTGGGCGCGCGGCGCAAACCTGACTGCCCACGCCGATTCGGGCACAACATTTGAGTCCGTCAGCTGGTACCTACTTCCGCTTCTCGAATGGATCGTGGCTAACTGGGATGCCTTGCTGCACGAGGAGCGGTTGCCTTGCCGCGTTGCCGCTGACGATGCCGTGCACTCACTTGCGTGGACGGCGTTTCGTCCAGTAATGGCGAGCGAGCACTGGGAGGCCGAATGGCAAGCCTGGTGGCGGAGACACGCTTTCCAAGGAGCACGACATGGTGGTCCGTTTCCCGATGTCGTGTTGCGGCGATGGCGTAATGAGATCGAGGTTTCTTGGCGAAATTGCGCTCCTGCAGGCGTCCCAACGTCTGTCGATTTTCTCGCGGCTAGTGGAGTTGAGCGGTTCTCCCCGAGCGAAGTAGCGGAACCTCTCTTCGAGGTAGCCGCCGAGGCAGCCGCGCATCTCCTCAAGGTTCGACCGCAGTCGCCACGAATCCAGACTCTCGCGGCGTCCGTTCAGACGCTCCGCAATGGCGCTCGACACGGAGTTCGCCTCGCATGGCTTGCGGGGCTTGGTCGCTCTGCAGATTCCGCAGTCGCCCGATGGAACGAGGTCGCCACGGCCGTCGCGTCCGAAGCGCAAGCGGCAGCCTCCTTTTTCACCATACCAGCCCAGGATCCTCTCGTTCTTCGCGGCTCCTGCCACGGCACCCTTCTTTTCGGTTCCGCGTCCCCCAACGTTAGTATTGATGATGTGGTGCGCATCGCGCAAGCCATGGCGCAGGCAGTCCTTCCCACCGAGCCCGCTCTTGCTGAAGGCGTAGACGCGCTCGCGCGCCCCGAGCGCGTCCGACTCGGACGGGCGGCATGGAGTCAGGGCTACGAACTTGCCGAGTGGTTTCGACATGAACTTGGGTTTGACAATGACGAAATTCCCGCGGACATGCCCGCGCTTCTGAAGAAGCTCGGCGTGACGCTCGAAAACGTCAAATTGGGGGATAAGCGTGTTCGTGCCGTATCGTTCGGTGGCGAGGGACTTCATTCGACGACCCTCGTGAATGCGACCACACACCCAAGAGAAGAACGTCTGAGGTTCACGCTCGCGCACGAGCTATGTCATCTCCTCGTAGACCGCGACAAGGGAGCACGACTAGCCATTATCAGTGGTCCGTGGGCGCCGCTCGATGTGGAGCGCCGCGCCAACGCATTCGCAGCAGCTTTTCTGATGCCCGAAGAGGCCGTTGCGAAGGCTGTTGGACAGACCACAGGATCTATCGACGAGCTTGCTGAAGTGAGCAACGTAGCCAAGGCGCTGCGCGCGAGCCTTACCGCAACAATCGAAAGGCTTCACGATCTAGGCTACGTCGATGATGTGCAGCAAGAAGGGCTCAAGGACTCTCTGACTGGCGGCGCTTGAGGCTTTCCAAGCTTCTCCCTAGTCTAGGAGACTCGCCCGCTGGACGTCGATGCGCTGGTTGATGCTTTCGTCGCCGCTGCGGCGCGCATCAAGGACGCCGATGCGTCGTGTATCGCCCTGGCCGGGGTCCTGGGGCTCCCGCTCATGACGGACGATCGCAAGGAGCGACGGATCGCGCGCGATCTGTTCCCTGCGATCGAACTCGTCTCTACACTCGACGTTCTCGCGCAAGCAGAGGAGCGGCTCGGCTGGTCCTCGGTCGATCGCGCGACCGTGGCGAGCGACCTTCGGTGGCGGGGCAACTTCGCACCGCCACGCCAGGACCCTCGCGGCGCGTGGTACGAGTCGTTGCTCACCGGCGGTGACGCTGAATGAATCGCCGGGGCAAATGCCGCGTGACGCCAAGGCGGTACTGGAGACGCCCACGGTGATGCTCGCGGCTGCCGTCCTGGCGACACGGAGATCAGCCTGCGGCACACAATGACACGGGTGGGCGTTGCAGGATCGCGTGCTTTGCAAGCCGCTGGGGCTTGGTGGGAGGCCCCCTGGGTCGCGAGGAGGTGCCTGAGCCGGGAGGCGGGATCAGCGTATCGCCGGCACGGGCCGCACCCGAAGATATCGCGATCATGGACGCGCCGTCGCGAGCCGTCGATGCTGATGGTGGCAGCCGGCCTCGAGACACCGGCCGCCTTGACTCCGGTGGAGGAGGAGGCGTCTCATTCGCGCATGCCGTACGCGGAAGGCCGGGTGTTTCACGACGCGGACTCGCACGTGATGGAGCGGCCCGAGTGGCTGCCGTCCTACGCCGACCCGAGCTTTCGCGAGCGCATCCAGCCCTTCTCGCTCCTCAGCACCGGGTCGCGCGGGCGGGTCGAGCAGATGATGGAGCGCGGCCGGGCGCGCGCCGGGGATCCGACGGAGCGCGAGGGGCACGAGGCCGAGCTCATGACGCGCAAGAGCTGGGACGCGTACGGCGCGTTCCACGCCGGCGACCGCACGCGCGCGCTCGACCTCCTCGGGTTTCGCTCGCAGCTCGTCTTCTCGACCTTCGCACCGATGCAGTCCGAGTACGCCCGCGACGTCGACGTGAGCTACGCGGCTTCACGCGCGCTCACCCGCGGCATCGTCGACTTCTGCGCGGCGGACCGGCGCCTCCTGCCCGTCACGTTCATCCCGCTCACGTCGCCTGAGCGCGCCATCGCCGAGACGCGCTTCGCGCTCGACGCCGGCGTCAAGGGCGTCACGATCTCGCCCCTGCCGCCCGCGACGCACTCGATCACCCACCCGTCGCTCCACCCGGTCTACGCGGCGCTCGAGGAGCGCGGCGTCCCGCTCCTCTTTCACGTCGAGGGCGACGCGCCGCGCAAGGTCGCGAGTGGCTTCACGAAGAACGGGTGGGACGGGCAGACGGACTTCCACGGGGGCGGCGAGAACTTCACCGGGCTGCTCTACATGGCCGTCAGCCAGTGGGTCGAGATCGCGCTCGCCGCGCTCATCTTCGACCAGGTGCTCGAGAAGTTCCCGCGCTTGCGCGTCGGCGTCATCGAGCTCGGCGCCGTGTGGGTGCCCGCGTGGCTCGAGCGCCTCGAGATCGTCAAGGACACGTTCGGCCGCAGCGAGAGCCGCATCGGCGGCCTGCCGATGCGCCCGACCGACTACGCGCGCCGTCAGATCCGCGTCACGCCGTATCCGACGGAAGACGTGGGCCGCCTCATCGACCGGGTGGGGCCCGACCTCTTCATGTTCTCGTCGGATTACCCGCACGTCGAAGGGGGCCGCAACCCGCTCAAGCGATTCGAGACGTCGATCGCGGGCCGCACGGAGGCCGAGAAGAGCGCCTTCTACGCCGGCAACTTCGCCGACCTCATGGGCCCCGCGATGGACTAGGCGGCACCTCGTGTTGCACGGCCGGGCAGCTGTGCTGTCAGGCAGGAGGGCCTCTGCCCAGTCCCTACCCGATGTGTTTCACGCCAACCGTGGCGCAGCCGACATGCGCCCCGGGATGCTCGCCTCTTTGCGTGAGCGATCGCAACGTCAAGCGCGACATCGAGCCCGTCGACGAGCAAGCCGTGCTCGAGGCCCTCGCGAAGGTTCCGGTCTCGACGTGGTCGTACAAGAGCGACGATCCGGCCGTGCGCCACCTCGGACCGATGGCGCAAGACTTCTATTCGGCGTTCGGCCTGGGCAACACGGACCGCGCGTACAACTCGATCGACGCGCACGGCGTCGCGCTTGCTGCCATCAGGGCTCTTTACGAGCGCAGCCAGGCGTTGGACGCGCGCATCGAGCGATTGGAGCGCGACAACGTTGAGCTGCGGGCGGCCGGGAGGCGCTTGGGCGCCGGCGACGCCGATCCTCGTTGTGCCCACCAGGGGCAGATGTCGCCCTGAGCAGTCGCATGAACTTTGCGCCGAAAAAGGCGGCGCCGGTTCGTCGTATGCGCAGACGGCGGATGCGCTGCTTGCGCGTCCGGCGGGTCTGGCTCAGACTCAGCGGTTCGATGGCGATGCACCGGCGATGGATTCGAGCCTACGTGCTGGGTGCGCTCCTTGGGCCCGCTTTCCTTCGCGCATCGGACGCTGGAGCCGAGCAACCGGCGTTCTCCCACTTCGATATCCCGACGGTCTTCTACATTTCGAAAAGCGACGACCACAACCGCGTCGACTACGGTATTCACCTTGACTCGCAATGCGTTCCGACCAAGGACGAAGCGGTCTTTCAGTATTGGCGCGAGTTCGAGAAGTCGCCTCCGGTGCGAGTGCATGCGCTCAACGCATTCGACTACATCGCCTACGGTATCTCGGAGCAGCGGACGCTCCGCAAGACGGCGAGCGACGCGGTTCACTTCGTGAGGCTGCGTCAGTTCCAGAAGACGCCGATTGACATCATCACAACGAGGAACGTCGGCGGTCGCTGCGCCTCGCAGGCGCGCACGACGATCAACGGCAAGGAGTCCGAGTTGACGTCCGTTTACGTCAACCTGGGCAAGCGTTTCCTGATTCCGAGCGTCGAGTTCGTCGACGTGTTCGGCAAGGACCTGCAGACTGGGCAAAACGTGTCCGAGCGAATTCGGAAGTGAAGCTCGCGCCGCGCTTTTTTCGAGCGGCATGATGTCTCCGCTTCCTGTCGAGGTAGCGGGTTGCCAACGGGGAGCGGACCCGAAGGAGCTCGCGATGCGGGCGATCCATGGGATTGACGCGATGCGCCGTCGCCGGACTGCGGCAACAGATTGATCCCGTCGCAATAAAAACACGGCCTTGCCTGCCTGATTCCGGAGCCGACCGGTCACTCAGTCCGCAGGTAGGCTGTGCTATCAGGAACCTTTCGACCCATTTCGCGCCCAAACAGAAGGACTCTCATGAGGCTTGGCGACGACATCTGTCGACCGGCGATCTGCGCATGCATCGCGCTTTTCGCGGCAGGCTGCAGCGGCCAGTATCAACCCTCGGTCGAGCTCTGGCCGGCGTCCGATGCCTCCACGGGCGTAGGGAGCCCTGCTGCCACCGACGACGCCGGCGCAACCAGCATCACCGGCGGCGGGTCTGGCTCCAGCGGAAGCGGTTCGGGCAGCAGCTCCGGAGGAAACCCAGGGATGCCTGGCGGAACCGCCGATGCCGGAAAGAGGCCCCGCGACGCGGGAACCGGCACTGGAGGCAGCAGCGGGGGAGGAGGCGACGCCGGGCCCGCCGGTGCGCAGTGCTCTCTCTCGGTCACCGTGACGACCGTCTCGGACAACGGGAACTACAGCCCGCACAACGTGGGCGCGATCTGGATCGCCAACAGCTCCGGCACCTTCGTCAAGACGCTGCAGGTGTGGGGGAGCATCCGGCTCAACCACCTGAATGCCTGGAACTCGGCCACGACGAGCGCGGGCCTCGCCAACCGTACGGTCGACGCCATCACCGGCGCGACCCTCTCGAGTTTCCAGACGCACATGGTCTCGTGGAACTGCACGGACGACACGCGAACCGGGGTCCCGGATGGCGCCTACCGCGTGTACTTCGAGACGGCCGACAGCAACTCGGGCGGGCCGAACAGCTACGTGGCCTTCACGAAGGGCTCGGCGGCGCAAACTATCTCGCCCCCTGACGCGACCTACTTCAAGAGCATCAAGCTGGTGTTCACGCCATCATGATACGGAGAAGTGTTATGGTAGTCGCCGCGATGACCTTCGGCACCGGTTGCGCCGGCGTGAAACCCTATGAACGTGGGCGTCTGGCCCATCCAACCATGCTTCTCGGCGATATGGCGCGCGTGGGCGAAGCGCACGTCTACTCCATTCGCGAAGGTGCCGTCGGAGGGGGAAGCGGCGCTCAAGGCGGTTGCGGCTGCAACTAGCGTCGACTGAACCGCGCGAAGGCGCCCGCTCGACTCCGCGATCACCGGAACGCCACTTGCCCAAAAGACACTCGAGAGCGGGCCCGTTGGCGCTGCGGTCGATCGCCTCGGTCCTGCCGCTGATGCTTCTCGCCGTGAGCGGCACGGTCTTCGCCGATGACCGCAAGAAGCCGGCCGAGACGAGCGGCACCATCACGTCCAAAGCATCGCTTGAGTCGTCGGGATATGCC
The DNA here is from genome assembly GCA_937902985.1 of uncultured Myxococcales bacterium. Lineage (GTDB taxonomy): Bacteria > Myxococcota_A > Polyangia > Polyangiales > Polyangiaceae > Palsa-1150. The sequence continues at coordinate 2,315 of CALFNG010000146.1, read as the reverse complement.
GACACCGACCACGTGCTCGTCGTCAGCCCGTCCATCGCGGGAAGCGTCAGCGATCCGCTCGCCGGATGGTCCGTTGGCGGTCACTTACTCGTCGATGTCGTGTCGGCGGCTTCCGTGGACATCGTGTCGACTGCGTCCAGCAAGTGGCTCGAACACCGCGAAGCTGGGTCCGCCCAGGGCAGCCTCAAGCGCGGCGACGTGACCGCGGGGGTCTCCGGCGTCTTTTCGAGCGAGCCCGACTATCTGTCCCTGGCGGCCGGGGGAACGCTGACGATGGACCTCCTCGAGAAGAACGTCACCCCCTTCGTCGGCTTCTCCTATGGCCAGGATCGCGTCGGCCGCACCGGTCTTCCGACCGAGTTCTGGCGGAGCAAACAGACCGCGTCCGGTCAATTCGGCGTGACCTTCGTGGTCGATCGGTCGACGATTTCGAGCCTCCAGCTCGAGGCCATCCAGGAGACGGGATATCTGGCAAAACCCTATCGCTACGTTCCACTGTTCGCGCCGGCGCGGGCGCAGTCCATACTCGCGGGCGCGTCGATCGCGGAGGTCAACGCCACGCGCCTCAACGTACGCCCGGCCGAGCAACTACCGGATGCGCGCCACCGCTTCGCCATCACCTCGCGCCTCGGTCGCCGCTACAGCAGCTCCACGCTTCGTCTCGACGAGCGAGCGTACGGCGACACGTGGGGGCTGATGGCGTCCACGACGGATTTTCGGTTCACATTCGAGATCGGCCGCCGCCTGATGCTCTGGCCCCACGTGCGCTTTCACGTCCAGAATCAGGTCGCCTTCTGGCAGCTGGCTTACACGGCTGCTCCCGGCCCGAGCGGCGCCCTGGCGCTGCCCGCGATCCGCACCGGCGACCGGGAGCTGAGCTCCCTCTACACCGCAACGGGGGGCGGCGGCGCGGAGTTCAGACTGGTCGACGACCTCGACCACCCGTGGTCGCTGCTGTTCGATATCGACGGTAGCTATACGCACTATCTGGACGCTCTCTATATCAGCGAGCGCGGCGCGATCTTCAGCACCCTGGCGGTCGAGGCCGAGTTCTGATGGCACGCGCAAGCGCCAGCGTCGGAACGAGCTTGAAGCGGTTCGCGCCTGCTTGGCTGGTCCCGGGCTTCGCCCTGGCCGTCGCCGCCTGCGGAGATCCCGCCCCCGACAGCGCCGTCGCCGCACTGGGACCGGAAGATGCCTTCACTCCAGTGGGACCTTTGCATCGGCCTGGGCAGCCGTGTCTCCTCTGTCATAAAGACGGCGGCCGCGCTAAGCCCTTCACCCTCGCCGGTACCGTCTACGTGAACGCCACTTCCCGGAGCCCCCCCCTCGCCAACGCCGAAGTGTTCATGCTGGACGCGGCCAATGCCATCTACAGCGCAACCACGAACTGCGCCGGCAACTTCTTCGTTCTGCCGGGCCAGTTCGTTCCATCCTATCCAGTCTGGCTCACCCTGCGCGCCGCGGGCGCGCAACGAGACATGGATACGCCCACCTACCGCGAAGGATCATGCGGGGCCTGTCACACCGCGACGATCGGGCCTGCATCACCCGGTCCCGTGTATCTCCTGGAAGACCCGACCACGCAGGTCCCGCCCGCCAACCAGTGCAATTGAGGTGGCCATGGCACGAAGCAACATCGGGGTGCTCGAAACCATGAGAGCGCTGTGCCTGGCTTTGACGCTCGTGGGCTGCAGCGACTACTCCACCGCGGACGCTCTGGGTCAGCTCAGTGTTCCGTCCCGCATCGCCTTTCCATCCGTGGCCGACTCCATGCAACTGCACTGCGGGACCCTCGATTGTCACGGGCAAGTGGGCAGGAACATGCGGCTCTATGGGCTCTACGGGCTTCGCCTCGACCCGACCAACAACCCGCTCGGGAGCGCCACGAGCGAAGCCGAATACGACGCGTCCTATACTTCCGTCGTTGGACTCGAACCGGAGGTCATGGCGAGGGTCGTTCAGCATCAAGCGGCGCCCGAGACGCTCACGATGATGCGAAAGCCGCTGGGCATCGAGAAGCACAAGGGCGGCCTGCTGATCTTCGACGGCGACCCTCTCGATCGCTGCATGATCGGCTGGCTGGTGGGCACATTCGATGCAAATGCCTGCAACGCCGTCCTCCAGACGCAGAGACCCGAACCGGCGCAACAAGGACTCGACGCGAGCGAGTAGGCGGGGACGCCGCCTCGTCGTCGGGCTAGCGTGACGCCCGTTTGACGAGCCGGTTCCTCACCTTCGCGAGTTCCTGCGGTCGTGCCCCGAATTCGAGCGCCTGCTGGTCCGCTCCGGCATCATCTTGCTCAAGTATTGGT
>CALFNG010000145.1 GCA_937902985.1 uncultured Myxococcales bacterium | reverse complement strand
CCGGCCGGGGCCCTCTCGGATCCGGACAAGGAGATTTCCACCATCCGGCTCTTCCGTCGGGAGCGGCTCAGGGAGTCGCCCAGATCTGGACGCGAATCGAGGGCCTGGGCAGCGGGAAGTCCCGCAGCAGGTCGAGGAAGCGCCTCCAGGTCAAGTACGCACGCTGGCTCCGCCGGCTCAGCCACTTGTGCCAAGCCCTCGGGTGAACGTGCGGGGACGCTCGCGTTCGCGGGCGAGCGGGCCTGCGTCCGGACGTCCATGCCGTCGGGCTCGGGGCCGAACCCGGGTGGGTGCGACCGCGGAGGCGGTCGCGTTCGAGGCCGAACCCGCATGATCTCCGCAGAAAACGTGGGGTCTGCGGTCGTCGGTCGGGGCCTCCGGAGGCTGCGGCATCAGGCTCCCGCGCCGTCCCGCGGGGCTTCACGCGCCATCCCAGCAGACTTCACGCGCGATCAAGCGAGGGGGATCGCGCGATCCATCGCGTCTTATCGCGCGATCAGGTGAGGAGGATCGCGCGATCAGGCGAGGAGGATCGCGCGATCCATCGCGTCCTATCTCGCGATCAAGCGAGGAGGATCGCGCGATCCATCGCGTCTCATCTCGCGATCAGGCGAGGAGGATCGCGCGGTACCGCTCGCCTTCACGCGCCATACGGACGAGGTTCACGTGCGATCAAGTCCGTCGGATGGCTCGATCAGGCGGGGGACTCCGCCCCATGGTCCTCGTTGTATCACGAGGTAGGACGAGTCGGATCGCGCGATCAGACGAAATGGATCGCGCGATCCGATCGATCTTCACGCCCCATCCCGCGACTTCACACGACAGAAGACAGGTCGGATCGCGCGATCCACCGCGACTACTCGCCCGATCAACTGAAGGTTCACGCCCGATCCGATCGAAAGGAACGCCACATCTAGCGAGAGGTCACGCCGCATACGGCGGCCTTTACCTCGAGGTAAGGGCGCCCGGGTCGCGCGATCAGAGGGATGGTCACGCGCGATCCCATCGCCGGGATGGCGCGTGAAGCCTCGTGGGATCGCTCGATCAGATCGATCGACACGCAAAGACGCCACAGAACGCTCCGGCGAGAAGAGGATCCGCATCGGCCCGTGAGCCAGGGTTGTGGTGGCCTTCAGGGCAACCTACTCGGGCGTGCCCGCCAGCGCCTTGCGAATTGCCTCCGCGTCGGCCCGGTCCTTCAGCCGACCGTGCTCCTTCATCCGCAGCAGCCCATCGAGCGACACGACCCGGATGCCGTCGATCCGCGTCCGGTACGGGGCGAGATCGTTCCAGGACAGTCCGGAGGCCGAGTTCATGACGTCGACGGTGAACTCGTCGTTGATCCGGATGGCGTACGGCTCCTCGTGAAGGGTCTCGTCGCCGGTGAGCTCGCCGGCCGCCCCGTCGGGCAGCTGCGATAGCGCACGCACCCATCGACGCGCGTTCTCCGCCGTCGGCTCGACCAGGATGTCGATGTCCTCGGTCAGACGGACGATGCCTTGCAACGCGAGCGCGTACCCCCCAATCAGCGCGTACTCGGCGCCTTCCCTCTCGAGCAGATCCGCTACGTGCCGGACATCTTCGTACGTAGCCGCACGCGTTCGCTCGTCCATTGGTCCCGGTCCCGGTTCGCTTCTTCCTGGCTCTTGTAGCGGAACACGCCCTTCGGGGCACCGCCACCGAACCGGAGGACGAGCGCGTCGAGTCCCATGCGATCTCCGGAACCGTGCTTTCGTCGGCCGACGACCCGCATGACCTCCATGTTGCCACTGCGGGCCCGGACCGCAACCCGAGCTCGGCGGGGGAGGTCACGGAAAGCGGTCGCGCGAGCCTTCTTCACCACCTTGGGTCGCCGCGACGGTCCCGATGACAGGGAAAGACCCCGTGACAACCAAGGCGGGTAGGACGAGCAAAGCCCTTTGGGGGGGGCAACGAGTCAACAGAACGCCCATCGGACGCCCAACCAGTTCCCGTCGCGCTGGAACGCCGACCACGTTGGCGTCGTGCTCGAAGGGATTGCCCGTCATCGCGACCTCGCCGAGGGCCTTCGCACGTACCTCGAAGTCGCCGGCGTGAGGCGCCCGGAGCTCTTCATGACCGACAAGACACGCAAGGCGATCACCTTCCACGATCTGCGCGCGACGGGCCTCACGTGGATTGGCCATCCGCGGCCGACCAGCCGCTGCGGATCATGCAGCGCGCTGGGCACGAGAGCTTCCGGACGACGCAGCTCTACGTGCGCGAGAGATCCAAGCCGCGTACGCGGAGCTGGCCGCCCATTACGGGACGGCGGTCATCCCCTGTGCGACCGCCCATGCCGTCGCCCCGCCGACCCGCTGCGGGACCAGCCCGCGGCGTACCAGCCTTGTCGCCGGGACTCACGCCGCGTTCAAGTGTGCCGCGCTACCCCTGGCTAGGGGACTTGGCCTTTCCTCTGGTGGGTGAGCGCGTAGCGCGCGACCACGGATACGCGCTTTACGGCGCACTCTGCAGGGTCGCACCGGGGCTCCATGCGGCGGCATGGCTTGGGGTTCACCCGCTCGGCGGTAAGCCGGGCGACGACGAAACCTTGCCGAGCGGATCGCTCGCGACCGACGCGAGCCGCACGTTGGACGCTTCCAGGAGCTTGATGACCCGGTTGCGCTCGGACGCTTGCTCGCCGACGCGCTTCTTGCGGTAGCGCGTGAGATCACGCAGCTCCAGCAGCGCGACCTCGGGCACGAAGCTCGGCGAGAGCAGCCCGTGCATCAGCAGCTTGGCGATCCACGCGCTGTCCTTGACGTCGGTCTTGCGCCCCGGGATGCGCGCCGGCATTGCACGAAACGAGGATCGGAAGCCACAGAAGGAGGATTTCAATCCAGAGCCCGTAGGGTCGCTCGTGGTGTGTCGCCGCGACCTCGCCAGCGTGGTACGGTGCGACACCGGTCGGCGATGCTCCTCCCCCACGACACCCACCCGGCTGCGTACGAAGCTCAGCTTCGTGCTTACCGGCAAATGACACCGAACCGCAGGGCCGAGATTGCCCTTGAACTGAGCGACACCGTTCGGAGCATCGCCAGGGAAGGCATCCGACAGCGGCACCCGGGCTACACCCCGCAGGACGTTTCGCGGGCGCTGGTGCGGTTGCTTTACGGCGCCGAAGCGGCCCGACGTGTCTGGCCGAACATCGACGCGCCGGTTCCGTGAACGAGCCAGCGGATTTTCTGGCGAAGCTCACGAGCGCGCTCACCCGGGCGGGCATCGCGCACATGCTCGCCGGCTCCTTCGCGAGCTCGCTTCACGGATCACCCCGAGCAACTCAGGACATCGATCTCGTCATAGACCCGAGTTTCGAGTCCCTCGAACGCTTGCTGATCGACCTTTCGAGCATGAACGTCTATCTCGATGCCGATGTCGCTCGTGAAGAACTTCGCCGCCGCGGGCAGTTCAACGTGATCGACGAGAGCACGGGCTGGAAGGCGGACCTGATCTTCCGCAAGGCACGCCCATTCAGCCGTTCGGAGCTCGAGCGGCGCGAGACCTTCACTGTGCTCGGCGTGCCAGTGTCCGTGCTCGACCGCCCGCGACACGGTGACCACCAGCGTGTCTCGGTGAACGTCGATTCCTGCACAAACAAACCGGGTAGAGAACGTCCATTACTTCCTCCTGCCGGTCGCGCGGCTCGCCGAGACGGGCGCGGAGTTCCACGAGTTCGCGGTGACTGAGCTCGCATCGGAAGACCGAGAGCTGCAAGTGGTCGCCGTAGCCTTTCAGCGTCTTAAACACCCTACGCAATCGCTTGGGATCGCAGACGTCGTACGTCACGATGTAGGTCTGGCGCATTCGCTTCCCTCACCGCGTCCGGAAGGCGGGGTACGCGTCGATCTCGCCGAGCACGCACCGTCCGAGCAGCCGGGCCTGCACCTCGAGCACGCGGCGGTAGCTGATTCGGTAGCCGAACACGGGATGTGCGATCAGCTGGTCCATCCGGCGCTCGTAGGGCAGGAGCAGGCGCCTGCGCGCCGCAGGACGCATTGCCACTCCCGAAGGGTGCACGATGAAGTCCTCCACTGCGAAGCTGCCGCCGTTCAGCGCGCCGATGACCACGGAGTCGCCGTGATCGCGGGCGGTCAGGCGGCCGGTCGCCTCTTTTTCCTGAGCGAGATCGACTTCGCGAGAGCTTCGAGAATCACGTAGAGCCCCTCGCGCCCGCCGACCGCCTTGAGCAGCCGCTTGTCGACCGCGACCGTTTCGAAGGAGCGCCGCGCCTTCTGGGCGTACTTGCCCCTCGACCCTCGAGCGAGATCGTAGCGGCTCAGGTCTGTTTCACTCTTTCGGGCCATGCTCGTACACCTTCCGCTGAGCGGGCGATGCCTTTCGCGCGCTGATGAGGCGAATGCGTTCGCCCGCTTCCGCGGACACCACGAAGAGTACCCGAAGGTTCAGGGACATCCCAATGAGCACGAAGCGCTCTGGATTTTCTTTGTCCGGGGCGATGAAGGCTCGGTCGTCGAGAAATGCGCCCATCGCCTCGCCGAACGAGATGCCATGCTTTCGCTCGTTGGAGCGAGCTTTCGCTTCGTCCCAACTCGAAGTCCCCGAACCGCACCGTGCTCATTCCACGACTCCGCATAGTTGTAGGCACGGATGAACTCTGGTGGCCAGTTGCAACGTCACCTTGGCACGGAGTCGGCGACCAGCGGCCGGAACTCCTCCTCAAGTCCAGTGCGAGCGCGGGTCGCCCGAATCGTGCCTGATGATAGATCGGATCCTTCGGCGGACGCCGGTTCCGGCCGTCGAGATCGAACTGACTTAGGCTGAAGTGCTCATCTGCCAGCCGTTGCTGCGCGCGCGGATCTCGAACGTCCCCGCCGGCTCT
>CALFNG010000144.1 GCA_937902985.1 uncultured Myxococcales bacterium | reverse complement strand
GGCCTTCGCGGACGGCAACCTTGTCGGCCAGAAAGAGGACGCGATTGCCCCCGCGCAAGACGAGCGCCTTGTGCTTCGCGCGCTCGAGCACGAGGACGCTCTCCGGCTCGCGTCGCGAGCGGTCGATGAGCGCCTGCGCGTCCCGGCTCACGGCCTCGTACCGGGGCTGCGCGAAGCGGACCACGTGCTCGGCGTGCGCGACCGCGTGCCCGTGGACCTCGGCGTCCGAGGGCGCCCGTCCCAGCGCGCTTCGCAGGTGGGCGCGGAGCGGAGTGAAGCGCCACGCCGCGGGAGGCTGGCGCGGATTCTCGAGCCACGTGGAGTACGCGGCGTCGTAGCGAACGCGCTCGCGGAGCACGGAGTGGTACCGAAAGCGCGCCCGGTCCTTCGCGTACACGAAGAGGTAGTCCGCGACGTTGACGGGCCCACGGTTGCCCGCCTTGTGGCCGGTCGCCGCGCTCCGCACCACGGTGATGGTCGAGATCCGCTGCTCGCGACCGAAGACGTCGTCGAGCGCGCCCTGGAGCGACCCGAGCTCGGTGTCGTCGATCTCGACGAAGAGCGCGCCGTCTTCGCTCATGAGCGCGCGGGCCGCCTCGAGGCGCTCGAAGATCATCGCGCGCCACGCGCGCGGGTCGAGCGCGTCGTCGTACTCGACGAACCGCCGGCCCGAGTTGAACGGCGGATCGAAATAGACGCACCGGAACCGCCCGGCGAACCCGGCGCGCCCGAGGCGTCGCATCGCATCGAGGTTCTCGGCGTGCACGAGAGCGTTGGCGCTGCTCGGATCGCCGTACGAGCGCGCGTCATCGCGGGCGAACCCCAGCGGCGGCGGAGCGGGCACGGGAGGCAACGAGGCCAAGGTCACGCCGGCTCCGCCATGCGTCGTTCAGGCGGCAGAGCCGACGGGGGGGCGCGAGGGAGGCGGCACGACCGGGCCGTGAAGCCAGGACTCGACGAGCCGCCGCCAGTTGGCCTCGGCCCGGAGGCCCGCGAGAACGCTGGTGAAGCCCCACTGCAGTCGGTTGACGAACGTGAGGTCGCTCGGCATGCGCACAGGCGCCGGGAGCGTGGGCATCGCGTCTTTGCCCTTGAAGACGATCTTCTTGCCGCCGCGCACCAGGAACGCGACGCTCTCGCGCGCGAACTCCTTGGTGAACGTGAACGGCCCGTCGACGACGAACGGCTGCAAAACGAGCTTGGTGTACTCGGTGTAGAGCGCAAAGCTGTCCTGGTCGTCGGGGTCGTACCCGAGGACGTCGACGCAGGCGGCGTAGAACGCGGGCATGTCGCCGTTCTGCAACGCCACGATGTAGCGCTTCATCCCCTCGACCAGGGGCCTCGCGAGCCGCTTGTGGCACCCGAAGTCGAGGAACGCGACGCGCCCGCCGCCGAGGAAGCGATAGTTGCCGGGGTGCGGATCCGCGTAGAGCACGCCGTGCTTCCACAGGGAGCGGAACATGAAGCGAGCGAGCGTCTCGCCCGCAGCGTTGCGATCGGCTTGCGGCGCGCGCTCCGCGAACGTCGCGTAGTCGACGCCCCCGATGAGCTCGAGGGTGAGCACGCGCTTCGTCGAGAGCGAGTGCACGACGCGGGGAACGATGACGTCACGATCGTCCGCGTGCATCCGGCGAAACTCGTCGGCGGTCTCGGCCTCGAGCGCGTAGTCGAGTTCGGCGAGAAAGACGCTCTTGACCTCGTCGAGCGTCTCCTTGCTCTGGTAGCGCCGGCCGATGGGGGAGATCAGCGTCTCCAGCATGGAGAGACTCTTCAGGTCGTTCTCGATCGCCTTGTCGATGCCCGGGTACTGCACTTTGACGGCGACGCGCTCGCCCGCGTGCGTCACCGCGCGATGCACCTGCCCGATGCTGGCGGCGGCGAACGGCTCGCTCTCCCACTCGGCGAAGAGCTCGCGCGGGTCGGCGCCGAGCTCCTGGCGGATCACCTTCACGGCGGCCTCGGGCGACAGCGGCGGCGCCCGCTGCTGCAGGCGAGCGAGGACGCGCTGGAACCGATCTTCGTAGCCGGGCGGCGCCAGACCGTCGATGTACGACGCCATCTGCCCGAACTTGAGCGGAAGGCCCTTCATCTCGCCGAGCGTCTTCAGCATCGCCTCGGCCGTCTTCTTCGCGTTCTGGATCAGGCGGCGGCGCGCCTCGAGCTCCTGCTCCTCGGTGCGACGCGTTCCCACCGCGCGCCGAACGGCTTCGGCGGCGATCGGCAGCGCGCGCGGCGCGAGCGCCCCCAGGCGAGCGAGCCGGCCGAGCCGCGACATGGGGGGCGTGTCGGCGCGCGGGACCGGCGGCGGCGGCGCAGCGCTCCGGCGGCCGCGCGGCGGCGACGACGACGTCATGGCAAGGAGTATACGCCGTTTCGGCTCGGCCCCGGACCGCCGCCGCGGCGGCGTGAGCGGCGTGAGGTAGGAGACCGCAGCCCCCGGCCGGCGCGCGAGAACCGCCGCCGGGCACTTGACCGTTTGCGTCGGGCAGGTGAAGGAGAGTCGCATCGCCATCATGTCGGCCGCCGCCAGCATCCCGCTCCCTCGCATGTTCGGCCGGTACGCGCTCTTCGACTTCATCGGGAGGGGCGGAATGGCCGAGATCTACCTCGCTCGGCAGAAGACCGAGCTCGGCCCGGCACGCCGCTGCGTGGTCAAGCAGATCCTCCCCGAGCTCGCGAGCGATCCGGCCTTCAGCGAGATGCTCGTGCACGAGGCCAAGCTCGCCGGGAGGCTCAGCCACGCCAACGTGGTGCAGGTCTTCGATCTCGGCAGGGAGGGCGGGCGGCTCTTCATCGCGATGGAGTACGTCGAGGGCTTCGACGTCAACGATCTCTTGCGGCGTTGCTCGCGCGCCAAGGTCCCGTTTCCCTTCGAGCTCGGGGTGCACGTGGTCGGCGAAGCGTTGAAGGGCCTTGACTACGCGCACCGGCGAACGGACGACCGGGGGCGATCGCTGGGCCTCGTGCATCGCGACGTGTCGCCCTCGAACCTGCTCGTGTCGTTCGAGGGCGAGGTGAAGGTATGCGATTTCGGCATCGCGCGCGCCAACGACGTCATCACAGACGCGGCGGCGGGCTCCGCCGCGCACGAGCTCGGCGAGGCGCTCAAAGGCAAGGCGGGCTACATGAGCCCCGAGCACGCGCGCGGCGAGGCGATCGACGCGCGCGCCGATGTGTTCGCGGCGGGCATCGTGCTCTGGGAGCTCGCCGCCGGCCGGCGACTCTACAAGACCGGCGAGGGTCGACCGAGCCTCCTCGAGCTGGCGCGAAGCGCCGACGTCCCGGAGCTGCCGCGCAAAGGCCTCCCGGCCGAAGACAAGCTGCGGAGCGTGATCGCCAGGGCCCTCGCGCCGTCGCGCGACGCGCGTTATCCGTCCGCCGCCGCGATGCAGCGAGACCTCGACGCCTACGCGGCGAGCGCGAAGATGATGACGAGCCCGCTCGCCCTCGGCGACTGGCTCAAGAGCACCTTCGGTGAAGACATCCTCGATCGCCGGCGCGCCCGCGAGAGGGCGACCGAGGCGCTCGAGATGGGCGCGCCCCTCGTGGTCCAGGC
>CALFNG010000143.1 GCA_937902985.1 uncultured Myxococcales bacterium | reverse complement strand
GCCTAAGTGACTGGAGTTCAGACGTGTGCTCTTCCGATCTGGGGGAGCGGGCGGCGGCGGCGCGGGCGGCGGCGGGCCCGGCGTCGCGCCCACGATCTGCTGGGTCCACTGCGCGATGTGATTCGACGTCGTGGGGTCCTGGAAGGGGAGGAAGAAGGCCGGGTAGCTGCCGTCTTGCCCTGCCAGGATCTTCGCCGGATCCACCGCGAACATCCAGAGCTGCTGCTGCTTCTGCGTGTTCGGGTCTTCGTCTTTCGCGGTGTAGTTCTTGAGGCGCAGGCCCGGTTGGCGCAGCGACGCGACCGTGAACCAGAACAGCTTGCCGGCGCCCTGCGTCGTCTCGAAGGGCGTCGCGCGGGGGAACGTGTCGAGGATGTTCGTGGTGGTGCCGTCGGCGACGCCGGGAGCGGCCGCCCTGTCGAGGTGAACCGGGGTCGCGTTGGCCTCCGGCTTCACGGCCCAGGTCGTCGCCGAGGTGTTGTTCGAGATGTCGCTGTCGCACTTGTCGCTCTTGAAGTCGCCCGCGGCGCACGTGGTCTGGGTGAAGACCATGAACGTCGAGTCGGGGGCGAAGTCGGGGTTGTAGCTGTTGACCGCCGTCGTGCTGTTCATGACGTTGCTCGGAACGACCACGAACGGATCGTCGAGGGTCGTCCCGCCGTCGGCCACCGAGACGCCGCCGTCGTTCACCGAACCGTCGGTGAACTTCGCGACGTCGATGCCGCCCTGGAACATCATCTGGGACGTGCCGTGGACGCCGACCCTCGTCATCGCGATCATCGTCCCGTCCGGCGACCACGAGGGGTGGTCCGGCTCGAACGCGAGCTTCTTGGTCAGCGCGGGGTTGATGAGCCCCGTCGTGCCGTCATGAAAGTAGAGGCTGTTCGGGTCGAGCGGCGAGCCGTCGCCGTAGATGCCCACGAAGAGATCGCCGAGCGGGTCGAACGACCCGAACTGCATGCGGTTCGCGGTGTCCTCGTTCACGGTCACCTGGGCGCCGGCGTCGGCGAGGCCCGCGATGTCGTTCACGTAGACCAGCAGGCCGTGGTTCTGGCCGAGGGCCGACGCCGCGATCTTCGTCCCGTCGCGCGAGAGCGTGTGGCAACCCACGCAGTTGCCGCTGTTGGTGCCGTAGTTGCCCGGGGCGAGGAACACTTCCGGGGTCGACGAGGCGCCCCCGAAGTCGAAGCGCATGATGCGCGTGTGCGAGACGTCCCAGTAATAGACACCGCCGTTCACCGCTTCTTGCGCGAACTGGATGTTGAACGCGCTCGACGTCCCCTGGCCCGCGCCGCCGTCGTCGGTGCCGCTGATGGTGACGGTGACGTTCCCCGTTCCCGCGTTGGACGATGCGAGGTAGCCGTAGCCGGTCTCGTCGAGCTGGAAGCCGCACGACCCCGCCGTGAGCAGTCCGCCGATCGTCCCGCATCGGCTGTAGTAGGTGATCTGCGACTGCGGACTCGAGAACGAGATCCGGTAAAGCGTGTTGCTCGGCGAGCCCGGCAGCCAGTGCACGTCGAGCAAGCGGAGGTTCGGCGGGAGCATCGTGCCGTCGTTGGGGTAGACGAGCGTCGGGACGCGCGCGGGATCCACCGGCGCGTTCGCGAAGATCATGGCCGAGTTGCCGGGCACGGCGCTGTCAGCGCCGCCATCGCCGCCGGCCACGCCGTCGAACTGCGCGTCGAGCTCGACGGTCAGCGACGTCGTGATGGTGAGGGGCACGCTGCCCGGATTCAGCGCCTCGGCCTGGACCGTGAGCGTTCCGCCTCGCTGCGGCGGATCGGCCGGCGCCGCGGGCACGCGCGAGGTGAAGAGCGGGCCGCCGGTCAGCGGGAAGCCGCCCACGAGGTAGTTGTCGGGCACGTAGAAGACGAAGCGATCGGTGACGTCGACTTCGGCGCCGGCGCCGTCGAGGATGCCCATCACCGTATACGGCTGCGAGGCCGCCTGCCCGGCTTGCACCACGAGCTTGGCGCTCGCGGGAACGATGCGCACGCTCGAGAGCACGTGCCCTCCCGTCGGGGCCCCTCCGTCGTCTCCGCCAGACGACGAGCCGAACGACGGTCCATCGTCGCCGGCGCTGGCATCGGGCTTCGTCGTGGGGTCGGGAGCCGAATTTTCCCCGCCGCCGCAGCCGTTGACCAGCGAGGCCGAGCAGGCCGCGGTGACGGCCGCAACAAGTAAAACGTTCAATCGCATGCCAATATTCTACGCGCGTAACCCGCTACGCAAAAGGCTCACAGATCGAAATCTCCCAATGAGCTCATGGGCTTACGTCTGCCCCGTGCGTCGTTGATTTGTTCGTGTCACCACACCCGCACGCATACGCCCCGTGTACGCACAGCGCGAGCGTCGGCCCGGGCGTGCCCCGTCGTTCCCCCCGCCCCGGCGCCGCCCTTCAGCCGCTATTTCGCAGGCCGGCGGCGATCCCGTTGATCGTGAGGTGGATGCCGCGGCGAACCCGCTCGCCCGTCCGCCCGGAACGGTAGCGCTTGATGAGCTCGACCTGCAGGTGGTTCAGCGGATCGATGTAGGGGAGCCGGTTCTTCAGCGAGCGCTCGAGCGGCGAGTTCGCGCCCAGGAACGAGCCCTCGCCCGTGACGGCCAGCACCGCCTTCCGGGTCAGCTCCCACTCGGCGCGGATTCGCCCGAAGACCGTCTCGCGGAGCTCCTTGTCGGGAACGAGCTCCGCGTAGCGAGACGCGATGCCGAGATCGGTCTTGGCGAGCACCATGTCGAGGTTGGCGATGACCGTCTGAAAGAAGGGCCACTGCGCGTACATGCGGCGGAGCTCGGCGGTTCGCTTCTTCGGGTCTTCGCGGCGCCACGTGTCGACCGCCGTTCCGAAGCCGTACCAGCCGGGCAGGAGCACGCGGCTCTGGGCCCAGCTGAAGACCCAGGGAATGGCGCGAAGGTCTTCGATGCGGCCCGACGCCTTGCGCGACGCCGGGCGACTCCCGATGTTGAGATCGGCGATCTCCGAGAGCGGCGTCGACGCGCGAAAGTACTCGTTGAACCGGGGCGTCTCGTAGACGAGCGAGCGGTACGCGGCGAACGCGAGCGTCGACAGCGTGTCCATCACCGCGCGGAAGGCCCGCGCATCGCCGCCGGCTTCGTTGTCGAGCAGCGTCGCCTCGAGTGTGGCCGCGACCATGGTCTCGAGGTTGCGGCGGCCGATCTCGCGATCGGAGTACTTGCTGGCGATGACCTCGCCCTGCTCGGTGATGCGAATCTGGCCGCTCACGGCGCCCGTGGGCTGCGCGAGGATGGCCTGGTACGTGGGCCCGCCGCCCCGGCCGAGCGACCCGCCCCGACCGTGAAAGAGGCGCAGCACGAGGCCGAGGCGCTCGAAGAGCTCGGCCAGCTGGACCTCGGCCTTGTAGAGCTCCCACGTCGACGTGAGGAAGCCGCCGTCCTTGTTGCTGTCGGAGTAGCCGAGCATCACTTCGCAGACGCCGCCCCAGCTCCCGCGCGCCAGCGCCATCACCTCGGGGCGGGCGAGGAAAGCCTGCATGATGTCGGCGCCGCGACGAAGATCGTCGATGGTCTCGAAGAGCGGGATGACGCGCATCGCGCACGTGGGCTCGTCGCCCGGGTGCATCAGGCCGACCTCGCGCAGGATCAGCATGACCTCGAGGAGATCGGACACCGAGTCGGTCTTCGAGATGATGTAGTGCGGCAGCGCCTGCGGCCCGTACTTGTTGTGAATGTCGCGCGCAGCGCGCCCGATGGCGAGCTCCTTCTCGGTCTCCTCGGAGTAGCGCAAGAAGGGCGACAGGAGCGGCCGCGTCGTGGCGAGCTCGGTGGCGAGCCGGGACACGCGGTCGCTCTCCGACAGCGAGAGGTAGTCGGAGCCGCTACCGGCGTTGGCGAAGAGCTCGGCCACGATCCGCTCGTGCACGTCGGAGTTTTGCCGGAGATCGATGGGCGCGAGGTGGAAGCGGAACGCCCGCGCGGCGTGGAGCGTGTCGCGCAGCCGGCCGCGCGCGAGCTCGGACGCCTTGTTGGCGACGAGCGACGAGCTGATGGTCTCGAGGTCCATCACGAGCTCGGTCGCGTTCCCGTAGGGCTTGCCCTTGGCCGCGGGGTGGCGCAGCGCCTCCTGGCCGTTCAGGGCCTCGGCCGTGGCCGCGAGGCGCGCGTAGATCCCGACGAGGACGCGCCGGTACGGCTCGTCGAGGCGCTGCTCGGACCGGTCGGACGACCCCTCGGCGAGGTCTTTCAGCTGGGTCGAGATCTTCACGAGGTGCGTAGAGAGCGGGAGCTCGGCGCCGAGCGCGTGCACCTGCTCGAGGTAGTAGTCGAACACCACGCGCGAGTGCTGCTTCATCGCGTAGAGCAGCACGTCGCACGTGACGAACGGGTGCCCGTCGCGGTCGCCGCCGATCCAGCTGCCGATGCGCAAGATCGGGGGCAGCTGCCACGGCTCCGACGTCGCGAACTCGCGATCGAGCAGGTCTTCCATGTCGGCGTAGAGCCGCGGGATCTCGGACAGGAAGGTGTAGCGCTGGTAGGCGAGCGCGTTCTCGATCTCGTCGTAGACCGTGGGCTTCACGCGCCGCAGCATGCGCGTCTCCCACATCGTGGCGACCTCGCGGCGGAGGGCGCGCTCGTTGACGGCCGTCTCGTCGGCAGTGAGCTCGACGCGATGGCGCTCGGTGAGCAGGCGCGCGATGGCGACCTCGCGATCGAGGATGCTCTTTCGACTCACCTCGGTCGGGTGGGCCGTCAGTACGGGGCTGATCGACGCCTGCCCCAGCACCGCCCGGAGCTTCTCGGTCTTGACCTTGGCGGCCTTGAGGCGCTCGAGCGCGAGGGCGAGCGACCCGTTGTACGGAGGCTTGCCCGCGAGCCGGTCGCGGCGGAACGCCCGGTTCTGGTGCTGGTCTTCGGCGATGTTCGCCAGGTGCGAGAAGTAGCTGAAGGCGCGAACGACCGAGATCGCGGGCTCGACGTCGAGGGCGTTGAGCATCTTCGCGAGCTCGGCGCGCGCCGCCGTGTCTCCGTGGCGGCGGAACCGGACCGCGGTCTGCCGGACCTCTTCGACGGTCCGGAACATCTCGGCGCCCTCGTGCGCGCGCAGCGTGTCGCCCAGCACCCGGCCGAGCATGCGGATGTCTTCGCGAAGGGCCGAGTCGGGATCGGGGACGGGGAGCGGCGCGGCGGTCGCCGCCTTGGCCGCCTTGGCCGCCTTGGCCCCCTTGGTCGCGTTCGCGGCGTCCGCGCCGTTGGTGAGCATCGCGACCCGGGCGCCGTTGCCGACGACCTTGGCGCCGTTCGTCTTCTTCGCGATCGGCTTCGAGGTGGTCGAGACGGTCTTGGCGGGACGCATCTTGGCGCCTTTCGTCACGTCGTCCATGACACCGGCTGACCCGTGGATTCGACCACGGCCATCCAGAGATCGCCGCTCGTGTCGACCTGCTTCCGATAGCGCGTCGCGAGCGGCATGGGGACGTGAACGAAGCGCCCGTGCCAGCGCCCGATGAGCATCTCGGTGTTGCCGGCCATGGCCGCGTGCACGGCGTTGCGGGCCAGGTTCCAGCAGTAGAGGCTGTCGCTGGGCAGGGCAGGCACGCTGCGAATATGGTAGCTCGGATCAACGTACTTGAGCGTGACGTCGAGGCGACGCTCGCGAAAATGATCGACCATGCGGTCACGGAGCACCGTGCCGATGTCGTTCAGGCGCACGTTGCCGCTCGGGTCGGTCTGGGGCGGCTGGCTGTTCCGGCTGCCGTCGGCGAAGAGCTCTTGCCCCGCCCCCTCGGCCACGACGACGAGCGCGTGCGAGTCTTTCTCGAGGCGACGCTCGATGAAGCGAAGGAGCCCTTGCTCGCCTTCGAGCTGAACGGGAACCTCCGGGATCAAGACCGCGTCGACGTCGGTCGAGGCGATCGCCGCGTGGCAGGCGATGAACCCCGAGTGTCGCCCCATGAGCTTCACCAGCGCGATCCCGTTGTTCGCGCCCGTGGCCTCGACGTGCGCCCCGCGAATGACCTCGACCGCCGCCGAGAAGGCCGACTCGAAGCCGAAGCTGCGGTCGATGAAGTGGATGTCGTTGTCGATCGTCTTTGGAATGCCGATGACGCTGATGAGCAGATCGCGCCGGCCGATCTCCTCGACGATTTTGATCGCGCCGCGGAGCGTGCCGTCGCCGCCGACGACGAAGAGGATGCTGATATCGAGCTCGTCGAGGCGCTGGACCATCTCGCGGGCGTCTTGATCGCCGCGGGATGTGCCCAGGGCGGTGCCGCCCTCATGATGGATGTCGGCGACGGTCGAAGGCGTGAGCATGACCGGCGGGGGCCCTTTGCCGACGAGCCCCCCGTAGCCGTATCGAAAACCGAAGATCTCGCGGACGCAGTACCCCTCGGTCAGCTCGAGGACGAGCCCGCGGATCACGTTGTTGATGCCCGGGCAAAGCCCGCCGCACGTCACGATGCCGCAGCGCAGGCGCCCGGGATCGAAGAACACGTGGTCGCGTGGCCCGGCGAGCTCGAACGAGGGCGCGCGCGTCGGCTCGCCCCGATGGCCGGCCAGGGTCGAGAGGCGGTCGTCGAGGAGCACCCGATCGGCGTGGCCGACATAGTGCATCGCGCTCTGCGCGAGGCGATTCGTGAGCGGAGAGGGAAAGCGGCACGCGCCCAGGGCCTTGATGCCCAGGTCGGACGCGATGACCCGGCCGGTTCGTTGGGGCACCGTCAGGGAGATCGCCATCGCGGTCGGACGCTACGGCCCCCATGGTTTCGTCCCGCTTTCGGGCCGGTTACGCCAGCCTGCCTTCGCCCCGGAGCTCCGGGGCGTCGCTACGGGTCGACCAGCGCCTTGATGACGTCGCTCACGGGCAGTCCACTGAGCTCGCCCAGCGCCGCGTCGCCCGCGAGGGAGCGCGAGAGCATGCGATCGACGTAGAGAGTTCCGTCGAGGTGGTCCATCTCGTGTTGCATGATGCGCGCGGGCCAGCCGTGCATGTCGAGGGCGATGGGCGCGCCCCGCGGGTCGACCGCCGTCACGCGAACCGTGGCCGCCCGCGGAACGAGCGCCCCGTAGCCGCGGACGCTCAGGCATCCTTCGAAGAACACGGCCGGCTCGCGGCCGGCGGGGGTGCCCAGCGTGACCGTGGGGTTCACGAAGGCCATGAGGGGGAGGGGGGCGCGACCCCGCGCCGCCAGCGACTCGGGCGCGACGCGCGCCAGGCGCTCGGCCGCGTCTTCCGCCACGAAGATGCGCAGCGGAACGCCGATCTGCGGCGCGGCGAGCCCGACACCCGGCGCCGTGCGCATCACGTCGACCATGAGGTCGACGAGCCGGAGCAGCGCGGGGGACCCGAACAGCTCACGCGGGACGTCGAACGCCCGCTGCCGCAGCACGACCGCTCCGGCTTGCACGATGGGTGGCGGTTGCTCGGTCGCCGTCAACGCGGCGAGCCAGGCGTCGAGATCGAACGTGGAGAGGGAGGTCATGGCCCGGCGTCGCCGGACTTTGGCACGACCACCGAGCTTTGTTCGAGGCGAACGTCGAGCGAACAGGCTTTTTGGAGCTGCACGCGATGCGTGAGCGGATGGTTCAGGACGCAGATCGGAATGGCGGCCGAGTCGTGGGCGCCCGGCTCGAACTGGATGGCCCCCCCCGGCAGGAGCGTGGCGGTGAACTGCACCCGCTCTCCGGTGAACGACGAGCACCCGTCGACGAGCGCGTTGATCGCCGTCTGCGCCAGCCGCGCGTTCTCGACGCCGAAGTGCGCGCACCCGTTGACGAGCACCACCGCGGTGACCGCATGGGCGGCCGGGGGCGCCGCGGCTGCGGGC
>CALFNG010000142.1 GCA_937902985.1 uncultured Myxococcales bacterium | reverse complement strand
CCATCACTCGAGCGACGACCCGTCGTGTGCCGAGAGACGGCGAGTCATCACTCGAGCGACGACCCGTCGTGTGCCAAGAGATGACGAGCCATCACTCGAGCGACGACCCGTCCTGTGCCGACAGATGGCGAGTCGTCACTCGAGTGACGAGCGGTCGTGTGCCGAGAGACGACGAGTCATCACTCGAGCGACGACCGTTCATCACGAGCGGGTCGGCTGCCTGGACTGGCCGATTGGCTCCGTGGCGCGTTCGCCGTGCGGGACGCGGCGGCGGAGCGCGCGCGGAACCACTCGGCGATCCCCTCCATGTGCGGCTCGAAGTCGCCGGGCACCGAGAGGTTGAGCGCGCCCGCCCGCTCGGCGGTGCGGTTCTCGAAGTCGTGCGCCGTACCTCCGGGCGCGATCACCAGCGAGCCCTTCGGCGCGTCGATCCACGCGCCGCCCACGAAGAAGCTCATCGTCCCGTCGATCACGAAGAAGACGTCGTCTTCCTCGTGCGTGTGCGCGCCGGGGCCGCGCGTGTAGGGCTCGAGCCACCACTCCGAGATGGAGTACCGCTCGCGCGTCTCGTCGCCGTCCGCCTTGAAGACGGCGTGCACCGGGCCCATCGCGTACGCGCGGCCTGCGCCCGGAGGCAGAAGGATCGGAGCACGCTTCCTCTCGCGCGGCACGACGAGAACGCTAACAGACAGGGTGGCATTCCGCGCGCCTGGTTCATAGCGTCAGGCCGCGCACGAGGGCCAGCGCGAGCTCTTGCGGTGCAGGCCATCGTGCTCAGCGAGGCGGCCGACATCGGCGGGGACGAGGTACGTTTCGCCCGGCAGTCGCTCGGGCTCACGCAGGCTCGGTTGGCCGGGCTGCTCGACGTGGCACCCGAGACCGTCTCGCGGTGGGAGACGGGGAGCGAGACGATGTCGCGGGTGTCGCGGCTCGCGTCGGTGAAGGACGTCGAGGGGCTGGCGAGGATCGAGAGGGGGAAGAGGTGCGGATGGGGGAGGTGTTTCAGGTCGAACGGTGAACGCCATGGCGGGACCCCATGGACGGCGTTGGAGTTTCGGATGGTGATGCGCGCCGGCGAACAGGGGGAGCCGGCGCGCTGGACCGTGGCCGGCTATGCTTGACGGACGTCGTGCCAGCGACCCTCCCCCCCTCGAACGCCACCGACCTCGGCCACCAGGGCGGTGTTGACGTCACGCAGATCGAAAGGATGCTGCGGCTGACGCCGACCGAACGGCTTCGCAAGCACGAGTCCTGGCGGCTCTTCGCGAGGAAGGCTCTGAAGGATGCAGAACTTCGTCGAGAAGGTCCTCGAGGCCCTGACGCAGGCCGGCGTTGAGTTCATCGTCGTCGGAGGCGTGAGCGCTGTCCTCCAGGGCGTTCCGGTCGTCACCCAGGACCTCGATCTTTGCTACCGGCGCACTCCGGAGAACGTGCGCCGACTCGCGTCGGCGCTCCGGTCCTTCCATCCGAAGCTGCGCGGGCTACCCGAAGGCGTTCCCAACGTCGTAGACGACCGTACGTTCCAAATGAGAACCAACTTCACCCTCGATCTCGAGGGCGAAGACCTCGACCTGCTCGCCGAGATGAGCGGCATCGGGGGCTACGACGACGTGGCGCCGACCGTGTTCGAGGTCGAGGTCGAGGGTCGCCGCGTGCAGGTCCTCCCGCTCGAGCGCCTCATCGTGACGAAGCGCGCCGCCGGGCGCGCGAAGGACCTCGCCGTGCTCCCGTTGCTCGAGGCCACGTTGGAGGCGACGCGGCGGCGCTAAATCAGCGCTCACGAACGTGAGCGCTCCCCTAACCCGAGTTCATAGAGGAGAAACGGTTCACGCAACCCTTCGACAGACAGGCCGCTCCGTCCACGACTTCATCACCGCCGCCTGCGATGCGCACATGCTCGGCCGCAAGATTCCCTCGCTGCTCGCCACCTGACTACGCATTTCGGCTCGTCGCCGGGCGTGAACGGTTACAACGCGATTCGACGAACGGATACAAAATTCGCGCAGCATCGGAAGGTGGGCCGCACAGGCGAGGACAAGACACTTACAGGGGACATGTGGGCTGCGTTTCGTCTCCAGCCACCGCACCACCGCCAAGACTCCACCACGCACACGTGGCGCCAGCCCTTGTCAATTGCAGGCAAAGGCCGTAAGGGAGCAGGAATGCGCGTCCGCAGTGGCACGATGTTCTCGGCGACCGCCGTCGCTCTGCTTGCCGCCTGCGGAGGGGTGGGTTGCGGGGATGGCTCCTCGTCCGGATCACCGGCCCAAGGCGGCGGATCGACCGGCTCCGGCAGTTCATCGATACCCGCTGGGGACGCCGCCGGAAACTCCTCGTCCTCGAGCGGCGGTGCAGCCACGGGTTCGACCTACGAGGGTGCGGATGCATCGTCGACACCGGATTCGTCCGTGCAAGATGCCCGCGGGCGTAGCCCCGAGGCGGACGCCACAACCTCCGGAGTGGACGGGGCGGCCGGCGACGGCGGACTGCTTCCTTACAAGGGAGTCGCGAACTCCGCTTGTACTGACCTCACCACCTTGAGGGTGGCCTGGTGGTACAACTGGACAACGGGCCCGAGCGGCTGCGAAACTCCCGAATTCGTGCCGATGGTTTGGGGTCATACGGGAAGCGAGCAAACTGCCGCAGGCATTGCGAGCGAGATAGGCAACATTGCAAAGGCTGGTTACAAGACCGTTTTCGGCTTCAATGAGCCGGACAACACTGGCCAGTCCAACCTGTCCGTGGCAACCGCGATTTCCCTCTGGCCCTCGCTCAACAACCCGTCCGTCCGCATCGGCAGCCCGGCGACCCAGGGTAACTCGACGGGCCTGACGTGGATCCAGAACTTCATGAGGCAGGTCGACGCGGACAGCACGGGAGACCTGCGGGTCGATTTCATCGCGACCCATTGGTACGGATGGAACGCCGGCTCCTGCGACGCCAAGGCCGCCAACTTGGAGTCCTGGATCAAGCAGATCGAGGCGATTCCCGGCAACCGTCCCATCTGGCTCACGGAGTGGGGTTGCTTGAACCAGAGCAATCCGTCGGCCGCAGTCGTGCAAGCATTCTTCTCTGGGGCCATTGCCATGTTCGCGAGGCACCCTCACATCGAGCGGTACGCATGGTACCCGTGGACGACCAACAACGAACTGACGAGCAGCGGAGCGTTGACGAGTCTAGGAATGGTCTTCGCCGCCGCTCCCTCGACCAAATAGGCGGCGAGGATGGCTTTGAGTTCAACACTCAGCCGCAGGTACCCGGGCCTTCAGGAACGGGAGGGCTTTGGGAAGTGCGTTCGTTGACACGTCGGACCACAGGATACGTTCGATGTGTCCGCTAAATCAGAGGGTTGCGGACCCTCGAAAACATGGGAAGAGTAGCCGAGCAAACAAGCAGAAGACCAGAAAGGACAGGCGATGGATCACCGTTCTTCTTACGCCTTTGCCCTCGGGCTTGCCACCTGGGGGGCCTCCGCTTGCGGTTCGTCGTCCACCACCCGCAATCTGGGAGCCGGCGATGACGCGAGCGCAAGCTCGGGCTTTGGCTCGTCATCCGGGTCTGACTCGACATCCGGATCGGGCTCCGCTTCTGGAATGAGCCCAGGCTCCGATTCGGGTGCGAGTTCGGCCTCCAGTTCCGGCGCCAGCTCGGGCTCGAACTCGGGCGGCGGCGCGGATGCGGGGGCCGGTGCCGACGCGGAACGTGACGCCACCGTTGCAGACTCCGGGTCGCCGTCGAATCCGTCGTTCATTCTCGGCGCCGATATCACGTGGACCCAGCAGGACCAGGCTGGCGGAGCGACATTCACCGACAAAGGCGTGGCCCTGCCCATTTTGCAGTTGCTCAAGAATCATGGTTTCAATTACATTCGATTAAGAACGTTCGTCGATCCGACCCAGCCCGCTCCCAATCCTGCGGGGGGCACGTTCGCTCCCTATTCGTCCCAAGGTTTCGCCGATCTCACCCACACCATCGCGTTCGGCCAGGAGATCAAGGCCGCGGGCATGGGCTTCTTGCTCGATTTCCACATGAGCGACTACTGGGCGGACCCCGGCAAGCAGATCAAACCAGCCGCGTGGGCGAATGACGACCTGCCCACGCTCACGATGGCGCTCCATGACTACGCATTGAACGCGATCCAGCAGCTCGTGGCGGCGGGAGCGCGCCCCGACATGGTGCAAGTTGGCAACGAGATCACGCCAGGAATGGAGCTTAGCCCGGGTACTGCGTTTGGGCGGACATCGAACTGGACACAGGTCGCGCAGCTCCTGAACGCGGGCATCAGTGCGATTCGCCAGGTCGACCCCACGATCAAGATCATGCTCCACATCGACAAGGGTGGCGATCTCAATACGAGCGTCACGTACATCAACAACGCGATGGCCAACGGCGTGACGTTCGACGTTTTCGGGGAGTCGTGTTATATCGCCTTCCAAGGCCAACCGAGTGGATGGCAGACAACGTTCAAAGGCCTGGCCGCGAAGTTCCCCAATCTAAAGTTCGTCATGGCGGAGTACAACTCCGATCCAGCGAACCAGACCGATACAGAACTTCGTCAGGCGAACGATATCGTCTTCAATCTACCGAACCACCAGGGTCTCGGTACGTTCTTTTGGGAGCCCACCCACCACGTGAACGACAACAACCCCGGCATCTTCACCGTCACGGGCAACGTATACACTCCCATTTCAGCCTGCATCGACCAATACGACCAGATGAAAGCAGCCTACGGCCTCTAATTCGCCGTCGTGACCGAGATGGCGTAAGACGTCACCCAGAGCGGCCCTGGAGCGCCGGTCAACTCGCGCTCCACGTCGACGACGACTCCGCCGCCACCGCGTCGCCCCCCCCGTCCTGGCTAGTGCGCCGGGATAAACCGGCAGAAAGATGAGGATGAGAGAGCCTTACG
>CALFNG010000141.1 GCA_937902985.1 uncultured Myxococcales bacterium | reverse complement strand
CCGGCCCCCCCGGACACGGACGAGTCGGGCGGGGCGACCGCCGCGCGGAGCGCGCCGGTCGCCGCGGGCAGCCCGCCGGTCGTCGTACCCGCTGCCTCCCCGTTCGCCTCCCCGTTCGCCTCCCTCGCCGCCTCTTCCGGCGCGGCGGCTCCGGCATCGATCGCGTCGGTCACGCCCCCGCCGGCCGCGCCGCTCTTGCTCGACGGAGGGGCCTCGTCGTGTCGAGCGGTCCGAGGTCCGATCGAGCTCCCGGTCCGCGCGCCGGCCGTGCTCGTCGCACGCAACGGGTCGATCGACGTCGTCCTCGACGACGAAGGGCGGCCGCGCGTCGCGTCCTTCTCGGCGGGCCCGCTCCCTCGGGGCGCGTCCTCGACACCTCCGCCGCGCGAGGTGGCCGACGGGTTGACGCCGCGAACGCCGCGTTCCCCGCGCGTCGCGTGCGCCGTTGCCGGAGAGATCGCGTTCTGTCCCGACCCGACCGGCGCCGTTCATCGCGCGCGGGTGACGGGCGAAGATGACCGGATCGTCGCGAGCAGTCGGGCCGGGTCTCGCGTCGCGGCGGCCACCTTTGCGGGCGCGCACGCCGCGCTCGCGTACCTCGCGAGCCGGAAGACGACTGAGGGCTGGGTGAGCGAGGCCTGGCTCGCGCTCGACGACGACGTGCCCATACGCCTCTCCGAAGACGGCAGCGGAGCGACGGCCGTGGATCTCGCGGCCCGGGGAGCGTCGCTCCTCGCGCTCACGGTCGACGCGCGGACCGCGCTCACGGCGATGCACGCCCGATCGGTGGCGTTCGAGCACCCGGCGCGGCTCGGCGAAGACGCGGTCCTCTTCGTCGGCGCGCCCGGCGACTATCGCACGGCCGCGACGCTGGCCGTTTCGCCGGCCGGCCCAGCCTGGGCGCTCCTGCCGATCGCGCGAGATGCGCTCGACTTCGGGCTCGCCACCGTGCGGGTCGACGACCCGCCGCGCGTCGACGAGCCGGTCGTGTGGTCGATGTACCCGAACGGCCTCGACCCGGCCTCGATCGGCTCGGTGGCCGCGGGCGGGCACACGTGGATCGCGCGCGTGAGGCCCGAAGCCGCGGCGCCCGGGGCTCCCCATGTGCTCGAACTGGGCGAGCTGACGGTCGACGGCGTGTTCACGGCACGCGCCTTCGTACCGACCGCCGAGGCCCCGACCGACGTGAGCCTCACCCTCGACGGCCACGCCGCCTTGTGGCTCGCCTGGGTCGATTCCTCGGGGAGCTGGTTGGAGCGTCTGAACTGCCGGTGACCGCGCGGGCATTGCGGCGGACGGAAAGATGAATCAGGATTCGCCCCATGAATCTCGTGCCGGACCGACTCCCTCGTCGCCGTGACGAAGCGCGTGCCATGTTCCGGAACGCGATCCTCGACGCCGCCGAGGCCGTGTTTGCCGAGCGCGGGTTCCACGGCGCCCGGATCCAGGACATCGCCGAGCGCGCGCGGATCGCCGTCGGCACCGTCTACAATCACTTCTCGCAGAAAGATGACGTGCTCTCTGCGCTGCTCGAAGAGCGCACCGAGGGCCTCCTGGCCCAGGTGCGCGCCGACGATCGCGAAGACGAACCCGCGGCGTTTCGCCCGCGGCTCGAGGCGCGCGTGGCCCGCATGCTCGCTTACGTCCAGAAGCACCGCGCGTTCTTCGCGATCGCGAACGAGCACGGCCTCTTCGCCGGCGCGGTGGCGCCGAGCGCGCGCGCGTCCGCGAGAAACCTCGAGCGAATGGAGACGTTCCGGGCGGTCTTCCGGGCGATTGTCGAAGAGGGCATCGCGTCGGGCGACCTCGAGCCGTTCGACGCCGACGCGCTGTCGCGGTTTCTCGGGGGCACGATGCGCGCCTTCGTGCTTACGTCGCTTGCCCAGGACGGGGCCGACGTGCGAGCCCAGGCCACGATGACGATCGATCTCTTCCTCTATGGCGCTTCGCGGCGGCGCAAGCGCGCCAAATGACGCCCACGCCCACGCCCACACACGATCCGGTCACGCGCGCGACCCGCTCCTACTACGACGAGTTCTCCCACCGGTACGAAGCCGAGCGACGGCCGAACCGACCCGACGGGTACCACGCCCTCGTCGACGACCTCGAGGTCGATCTGGTGCGTCGCCACGGCGCCGGAGGCGACGTGCTCGAGTGCGGCGTGGGAACGGGCCTCATCCTCGAGCGAATCGCCCGCTTCGCCCGATCCGCCAAGGGGATCGATCTGTCGCCGGGAATGCTCGACAAGGCGCGCCTCCGGGGTCTCGAGGTCCGCGAGGCGAGCGTCACGTCGATCCCCTTCGTCGACGAGAGCTTCGACGTGACCTGCTCGTTCAAGGTCCTCGCCCACGTTCCGGAGATCGGCCGAGCCCTCGCCGAGATGGGCCGGGTCACGCGGCCCGGTGGCTTCGTTCTGGCCGAGTTCTACAACCCGATCAGCCTCCGCGGCTTCGCGAAGCGCTTCGGCCCCGCGGCGAAGATCTCGAGCGCCACACGAGAGAGCGCCGTGTACACGCGCTTCGACGCGCCGTGGATCATCCCGCGTCTCCTGCCACCGAGCCTCACGCTCGAGGCCGTCCGCGGCGTCCGCATCGTCACCCCCGCGGCCGCCGCCATGCGCGTCCCCGGCCTCGCGCCGCTCTTGCGATCCATCGAGCGAAGCCTCGCCGATACGCCCGCGGCCTTCTTCGCCGGCTTCTACGTTGCCGTCCTGCGCAAGCGCGTCGAGGAGTAGAAGAGAGAGATGGGCCGCTGAGGCGCAGAGAGCGCAGAGATCTCAGGGATTCGGAATCCGGTCATGATCCTCTGCGCCCTCTGCGCGCTCTGCGCCCTCTGCGCCTCTGCGGCCCATCTCCTCCCGCCTCCTCAACCGCCGGCGCTGGTGTAGTGAGCGATCGCGCGGTTCCAGACCGCGCGCGACAGGGTGAGCGCGACGACGGCGCCGCCGAGGGCGCCGAAGAGCGAGCGGATCGGGAGAGAGCCGAGGAGCGCCTCGGCGGGGTAGGTCGTCATGAGGGCGAGCGGGATCACGAAGGTGAAGACCACGCTCACGACGCCCCGGAAGATGTTCGACGGCCAGCGGGCGGCGTCGAAGACCGAGTCGAAGAGGTGGGTCAGGTTGTCGACGCGCACGAAGTAGAAAGCCGCGCTGACGGCGAGCGTCTTCAGCGAGTAGAGCACCGCGACGGCAGCCAGCATCGAGAGGGTGGCGAGCCCCACGGCCCCCGGCGTCGGCGCTCGACCGAGGAGGTGAAAGCCCCACGCGAAGATGGCGACCGCGCTCAGCACGTTCGTGGCGCGCCAGGGCTGGAGACGGGTCGTCGAGACCAGGAACTGCGCGTCGGCGGGCTTGAGGAGAACGAAGTCGAGCGTCCCCTTGCGGACGTGGTCGACGACGTCGGCGACGCTCGGGTTGATCGCTCCGTCGAGGACCCCCTCGAGGAACGTGAACCAGCCCGTGACCATCAGCGCTTCGCCGAAGCTCCACCCCGCGATCGACGCGCGCGACTGGAACACGATGACGAGCGGCAAGATGGCCGCGCCGGTCCAGAAGACGTTGACGGTCGCGTCGAGCACGAAGTCCGCCCGGTACTGCAGGCCGAGCAGCAGCGACGCGCGGATCTGGGTGCGGAGGAGCCGCGCATAGCGCGCATACCGCGACGCAACCGCCGTCGCCCGCGCCCGCGAGGGCTCGCGCGACGTGCGTCCAGAGGGCGGCGTCGAAGTCGGCAACGGCTCACCCGCCATAGGCCGCGAAGCGACGCAACCCGGCGCGCCATACCAGCGCCGTCGCGGCGAGGCCGGCCGCTACCCACGCCCACTGGCCCGCGAGCAGCGCCAGCGCCGCGCCGCGGTCGTGGGCTCCCGTTACCACTTCGACCGGAAAGCCGATCTGGAAGCGGAACGGCAGCCACTCGACCGCCGCGCGAAGGCGGGGAGGGAAGAGATCAATCGGAATGAGGTAGCCGCTGAAGACGAAGAACGCGACGAGCCACGCGTCCATCACCTTGAGGCTGCTCTCGAGGAAGAACGCGGCACACCCGATGAGCAGGTTGACGAGCAGCGTGATCATCCAGGACCCGGCGATCGAGACCAGCCACACGGCCCACAGGAACGGGTCGTGCGTCATCCCGGCCCAGCCGACGACGAACCACGCGACGATTGCGACCGGCAAGGAGACGACGATGCGCATCGGCATCGCTGCGAGCGCTTCGGCCGCGTACGCCCACAGCGGGTGCACGGGGCGAAGCAAGCGCATGGCGAGCGTGCCGTTCCGCACCGCGAAGTTGATGTCGTAAAAGACCCACGACCCGGTGATCTGCCGCACGACGAACGTCGCGAGGAAGTACGCCGTGAACTGCGCCTGGCCGTAGCGGCCCACGGGAGCCTCGCGGGCGACGGTCGACCACAGCGCGAGCATGACGAGCGGCATCGTGGTCGCGAGCACCCAGATGAGCATCTCGGCGCGGTAGGCCACCGCGTCGGCGAAGCCCACGCGCAGGAGGGTCGGAAAGGCGCGAACGGTGTTGCGGAGGCTCAACGCGACCCTCGGCCGCGGGCGAAGACCTCGCTCATCACTTCTTCGAGCGGCGCGCTCTCGACGGTCAGGTCGCTCACTGGAAGCTCCGCCAGCACCCGGCCCACGACCCCGTTGACCGCGTCCTTCGGGACCTGGAGAACGCTCTCGCCCGCCCCGTGACGAACGAGCTGCCCGAGCGACTCGAGATCGCGGGCGTCGACCTCGCGCGCGAAGCGGAGAACGATGCGCTTGTCGGGTCGGGTCCGCTCGACCAGCGCTTCGAGCGCGCCGTCGTAGACGATCTGGCCACGGTCGATGACGACGACCCGCGGGCACAGCCGCGCCACGTCTTCCATGTAGTGGCTGGTCAGGATGAGCGTGGCGCCGTTCTGCTCGTTGTAGCGTTTGACGAAATCGCGCACGACGGCCTGCATCGACACGTCGAGCCCGATCGTCGGCTCGTCGAGGAAGAGCAAGCGGGGGCGGTGAATCAGGGCCGCGGCCAGCTCGCACTTCATTCGCTCGCCGAGCGAAAGGGTGCGCGCGGGCTTGTTCACCAAGTCCCCGAGTTCGAGCAGCTCGGTGAGCTCGCGCATCGTGGCTCGGTATTGCTCGCGTGGGACGTCGTAGACGGCGCGGTTGAGTTCGAAGGTCTCGGCGGGTGGCAGATCCCAGAGGAGCTGCTGCTTCTGGCCGAGCACCAGCATGATCTTCTTCAAGAACGCGTCTTCGCGGCGCCGGGGCTCGTGCCCGTCGACGGCGACCTCGCCGCTCGTCGGGTGCAAGAGGCCCGAGAGGACCTTGAGCGTCGTCGTCTTGCCTGCCCCGTTCGGGCCGAGGAAGCCGACGCGCTCGCCCGGGGCGATGTCGAGGTCGATCCCGTCGACGGCCGTGACCCGCTTGGTCTGACGCCGGAAGAGCGAGCGAAACGCGGCGGCGACCCCCGGCGGCCGCTCGTGCACGTCGAAGTGCTTTCGCAGCGCGCGCACGCGGATCATCGCCGCGCAAGGTCGCTCGCCGTGCCGGCTGGCGTCAACCGCCTGACGCGCGGCGCGTGCGATCGGACCCTCAGAACGAGCCCGACTTCGTGATGCGCCCGGCTTCGAGCGTCAGCACGCGATCGCCGGGTGCGCCGGCTTCTTCGGGCTGATGAGTCACGAGGACCACCGGGACGAAGAGGGCGGTCAGCAGAGCCCGCACGTCGGCCGTGAGGTCGCGGCGCAGGGCGGGATCGAGGGCGCTGAAGGGCTCGTCGAGCAAGACGACGCGGGGCCGCATCGCCAGCGCGCGAGCGAGGGCCACCCGCTGCGCTTCGCCTCCGGAGAAGGTCGCCGGCTTTCGCTCGGCCACGTGCGCCACGCGCAGGCGTTCTAGGAGGGTCCCGGCCAGAGCGCGTCGCGCCGCGCGGTCGAGCGATCGGGAGGCGCCGTACGCGACGTTCTGCGCGGCCGTCAGGTGCGGGAAGAGCGCGAGCGACTGGAACACCATCGCGACGCGCCGGCGCTGAGGCGCCAGGTCGAGCCGGCGGTCGCCCTCGAACCAGATCTCGCCTCCAAGGGCGATTCGACCGCGGGTCGGCCGCACGAACCCGGCGATCGCCGCGAGCAGGGTGCTCTTGCCCGAGCCCGACGGGCCCGAGACGAGGGTGAACCCGGCGTGCGCCTCGAACGCGACGTCGAGCGCGAACGCGTGCGCGAGCGAGACTCGGACCTCGAGCGCCGGCGACGCTGCCTTCGGGTCAGCGAGCATCGTTCGAGCCAGAGAGTCTGTTG
>CALFNG010000140.1 GCA_937902985.1 uncultured Myxococcales bacterium | reverse complement strand
GCAAGGTGCTCTTTGGTGCCTACATGGACGCCGTTTGCAGTGACCCCTCGGGCACTCGTTTTACGATGAAGCCCGAGGATTTCCTTGGCGGCGCCGCCGACCCGGGCGGCAAGATGGCCATGCAGGGATGCAGCCGGTTCAACCCGGTCGTGCTGTTGCCGAATAGCGAGGAAGGAAACAGCAAAGGCCCCCGCGACGCCGACAATGCATCGAATCGCCGTGTCCTCATGTTCCTGTTCCGGCCGCGAAAGACGGACTTGTCCGAGTGGCCGTGTCCGCGAGTCAACGAAGGCGCGGATGCATGCAAGGGGCAGTTCTGGCCGGACGGCGAGCAGCGACGGAGGAACGGAGACGCGCTGCGCCTCTACAAGGACACACGCGACACGATGGCTTGCCGGTTTTATGATCGGTTTGCGCGCCGGTCGCCGTGCGAGGGAGGTCGACAGACCACGACTCCGTTGGTGATTCGGATCGTCGACCAAAGCCGTCGGCCGCGCGCCGGCGTTGCTTACCGACTGAATGTCGCCGGCTTGATCTATGAATCCGTGACCGACAATGATGGCTTCATCAGAAAATATGTGCCGCTTGCGTCCACTACCGGGACACTCGTGTTGGACGGCGAATCCATCGCTCTTGCGCTTGCTCCGTTACCCGCGGCGGATGACGTCATGGGTATGCAGCTACGTCTTAGCAACCTCGATTACTTCGCAGGGGTCGCCACTGGAAGCATGACCCCTGAGACCGAAGCCGCGCTTCGAGACTTTCAGATTGACCTCGGTCTACCGCCCACGGGTAAGCCGGATGTGGCGACGATCGCCGCCTTGGAGCGGACCTACGGTTGACGTCATCGGAGTTCTCCTGAGGGCCATGCCTGGCACGAATCGCCGAACGGTGGAGTCAAGTGCGATAGTTCGCCGTCGACGTCGCCCCGCGCGATCGCGTACGTGCCCCCTGGACACATCACGTAGTAATCGACGTCTCGGACGGCGCTATTCACCGATTCCGTCAGCCGCACTCCGTAGACAAAGGCGCTGATGTGTTCTCTTGCCATCCTTGCGGAAGCGCCCGGAGGGAGCCGGACTTCCTGCCAGCGGCTTTCCGGTGACGCTCCTACCTGGTTGAATGCTCGGATGCGAAACGCATAGTTTTCGCCAGGGGTGAGACCATGAATGATCGCCTTCTTGGTGCCGGCTGCAACGATTGCCACTCGACCGGGAAAGCGCTCCTGATAGTCGTCAGAGCTTCGGCCCGCGTCGCGGCCGACGTTGCGCAGGATCTCGAAGCCGTAGACGCTGCAATCGCAATCGTCATGGGCCTCCCAGGCGAGCTCCGCGGCATGTGAGGAAACGGCGTGAGCCGTGACGAGGTCCGGCGCTGGCGGGGCTGCGCGCGGAGAGGGAGGAGTTCGGATGCGGATCGCGGGCACCCAGGTCAGGTCGCCGCGGGAGCCTGTACCAGGGTCGATCGCTGCCCGGTACGTCTCCTCCGATTCGGGCGCCGCATCGACCAAGACCAAGCCATGCCGGCCCTCGTAGCCAAGTCCCTCCTCTGAGCATTTCCGCCGCCCCCATCGTCCCGCCAGCCATCGTTCCGCGCAAATGGCAAGCGGAGGGCGTCCGGTCGGTCCCACGGTGACGGAAATGGCCACGGCCGTGGGTGCTACGACGCGCGCAATGAATTGAGCCTCTCCTATCGCGGTACTGGCTACGGCTTGAGAGTTGTCGCACGCGCGCTCTGCCTGCGATGGCGAAGAGGACCTGGGCAACGTTTGCGGCCCGTCGGATGACGCGGGGGATTGGCTCGGCGCGCCTGCCGGAGCGCTGGTTCGTCCTCGAGCAGGACAACCAGACGAAAGGACCGCTGGCAACAGTATGGTCATCACAGCGCAGAGGCTCTCGCGAGCGAAGCAAGTACGGCCACTCGCTTTCACCGCGCGGAGCCCTCGCGTGTCAGCTCGTGGGCGGATTGGCATTGTTCACGTTGTTGACGTAGTTCGGGTCCCCGCTCGTCCCGCGCGCCGCAACGGGAACCCGCTCCCACATGGCGGTTCCTACGCGGGTAGATTCGTTGACGTTGAGCGCCGGCACATTGCCGTTCATGACGAGCCTGAACTCACGGAGAACGCCGCCGAATACGTCGTGCTGACTGCCGTAGCCGTTGTACCCTCGAATTGCGTCGTCCTCTTCTTGAGCTGCCGTCCAAGGTGGAATCACGACCGTGAGAGCCGCATGACCGCTTGCGGCTCGCTGTGCATTGATGGTCGCAACCGCCGACACGAACACCGGTCGCCCCGCGAGTTGGTGTGGAAAGGCGTGGGCGGTCGCCCGGGCCGCGTGCAGGTGGGCGCGCCCGGCCGCTAGGTTTGCGGCCCAGCTCCATGCTTGCTCGACGGTCGGGGCGGGGTTGGTAAGCTGAAAAATGCCGACCCCGCCGAGCCTGTCTCCGCTCCACAATGGGCACACGTTCGTCCCACCGTTGGTTGCGGCGGCGAACTGGCGATAGCCGCTTTCGTGAAAGCCGATGCGTGCCAAGGTATCGTCGGCGCCAATGGCTGCACGAAGCGACGCGATCTGCGGATTTGCGCCTAAGATCGTCCCGGTCACCTGCGCGGTGACCTTCTGACCGAGCAGCACCGCGCTCACCTTGATGAGTAAATTTCCACCGATGAACGAAGGGAACGTAATCGTATGACTATCGCCAAGTTGCTGCGCGGAGGGGACGACGAGTGCGAAATTCCGGCTGGGTCCGTTCGCGCAACCGTCAGTGCTCGGGTTGAAGCGGACTTCGACTTCCCACGTGAAGTTGATCCGCGTCTCTGCTCCGGCCGGAGCGTTGACGACCTTCACCTTCGCTTGAATGGTCGGCATCGCGGGCGTCGGGTCGATCAGGAATTGCTGATTGGCCGTAGGTGCGACGATGTTCAAGGTAAGAGGGAGTGGGGCCGGCACATCTAACCGCCCGAGCGGCACGCGCCGAATGGTGTTCGTCGCGCCACCGGGAGCTATTACTGAGGGTTCGGTTGCACTGTCTTCCGAGAGCCCGTGAATCACGGTCCGGGGAAGCAAAAATGCCTCGGCGTCCTTCTGCGTCACAGGGGCTGCGGTCTGCGTCATGCACACGTCTACCTGTCGGCCCTCTTCTGTGAGAAAGAGCTGCCCGTAAGAACCTGGGTCGGCCGCGTCGCCGCTCCCGGAGAATGCGCGGATGACGCCCTGACTGTCGGCACGCAAGACCTGGAACGCCCCCTGATCGCGCCAGTAGATCCACGCGCTTGCGAGCTTAGTCAGCAGGCCGTTGTCATTGACGACGACCATCAGTTTGCAAGTCGAAGCCATGGATCAAGGTCCCCCGACGCGGACCACTATATCAGGGTCGGGCGTCCGCCCTCGAGAAAGTCGAGTGCCATTCGGCGCAACGACGGTGAGCAATGAAATGACTATCGACGGCCGTCTCCAGGCCTGTGTAGGTCGCCGTTCGTAGGGCGCCATGTGGTGGACCCAGGAGGATTCCGCCATGCCAGTCAGAACGGGCGTCACCTTCGCCTTTGTGATCGCGACGGCCCTCGGCCAAGGCGCGGGGTGCGGGAAAGACTCGACGCCGTCGGCACCCAACGCGCCCGCACCAGTGATCGAGTCGAGATCCTTGCCTCGGCGCGCCACCGTCGTCACGAATCCGCTTCTGACTCTGAGCGAGTGCCCGGCAGTGCCGGACCCGATCGGCGACGGCGGCCGCTGCGAGACGCGTTCCGAGGCGTTGCTCCCGGCCGACCGCGCGGAAGATGGCGCCCTCGGTGATGCCCGCCGCCGCGAGCCAGGCGTCGAGGGGACCGGACCGGGCAGTGCTCGGCGTGGTCGAGAGAAAACGGGAATCTCTGGCCCACGCCGCTCGTGGGTTCCGGCTCGCCTTGGTGGCTCGGGAGGACAGAGCCCCTCGCACCGACCCGTGACGAGCGCGGTCGAGACATGGAAGTCCCGACCAGGATATTCGCCCCGCCCCGCCCGTTTTTCGCCAGGTTTCCGCCCCCCGTGTTGCACGGGCCTTTTCATACCCGTGTATGTGAGACAGCGATAAGTCTATGATATCATGTATGAATTACAGTTCACGCCTTCCCCTCAGAATTCTCATAAAAGTAAGGCTTCGTTTGAATTCTGCGCCGAGGCCTCCAATCCGAAGCCTCCGGGCGTTTTGCTCTTTAGCGGTAATTCGCGGCGATGGTCGCGAACGGATAACTACCGTCAGCGGTAGGGGCCCCCCAACGACTCTACGCTGCCCAGAGCATTCTGGCGTTCATGACGGTCGCGCCGCGGTCATTGCTGAAACGCGTGCGCTTCGAGGGCCGTTCGGCAGATCGGTCCCGCAGACAGTAAGCGCGATAGCGACCTACCGTACGTCGGTTCTACCCCGTACGGCGGAACCGGCCAGTATTCGCCAGACCCGTGGGACGCCCCGAGGACCGTTCGGATCCGCGGACCTCAACCCTCGTCGTCCTCGTCCGCGAGCAGGCCGTCGACGAGATCCTCGACGTCACGCTTGTCTTCGATCGCATCGAGGACGCGCGCCAGCTGATCGGCCTCGTGCCAACCGATGTCGAACGTTTCGTAGCCGAGGTCCTCGAGCCGCTCACCGCCTGGCAAGCTCGCGAGAACTCGAAGGAGCAGCGTCGGGTAGTCGTCCTCGCCGCGATCATAGTTCGGCAGCCAGCTCTGAAGCTCGGCGGTGATGTCTTCGATTCTCTTGCGCGGCATCAGAGCAACCCTTCTCCTGCGCCGCGCTCGTGGAGCGTCTCGCGCTGAACGTACTCACGAACGGTGGCCACGGACCGATGCCTTGTGGTCACCATGATCGAGTCGAGATCCTTGCCGCGACGGGCGGCGGTGGTGACGAAGCCGCTTCGAAGCGAATGTCCGGCGAACTCGCGCCAGTCGAGGCCGGCCTTCTTCGCCCAGTGCCGGACGCGGTCGGCGACGGCAGCCGGCGCGAGGCGGACGCCCAGACGCTCCTCGCGACCGAGGACGCGGAAGATGGCCCCCTCGGTGATGGGCGCTGCCTCGAGCCACGCATCGAGCGACCGTACGGGGCAGTGTTCGCCGCTGTTCGAAAGGAACACTGGGACCTCGGCGCCGCGGCGCTCCTGATCCGTCTTGCTCTCGGGGATGAGGAGGACGATCCCCTTCGCGACGCGGGTCACGTGCGCGACGTCGACCGCCACGAGCTCCGAGCGTCGGAGGGCGCCGGCCCAGCCGAGCGTCAATAGCGCCCTGTCGCGGATGCCGAGCAAGGAGGCCGGGAGGACCGCCAGGAGCCGCCGAAGCACCTCGTCGTCGGCCGCGAGCTTCTTCACGGGCCGAACGCCCAGCTCGCGCCGGAGGGCTGCCCGCATGTCGTCTACAAGGGGATGCCCCCAAGGCGACGGGTGCCCCGCCCGGACATGCGCGACGCAGATAGCTGACAGAGCTCGCTCGACCGTCGCCCAGCGGTGAGGGGCGTCCGCCAGCACCCGGAGGTACACCACGATCGTCTCGGGCCTCGCGGGCATCGCCGTCAGGCCCGCCCCGGAACACCAAGCGACGAATCGTTTGAGGTCACCCTCGTATGCTCTCCGCGTGTTCGCCGGAACGGCGTCGCGAATCGACTGACGGGTACGCTCGACGAGGGGTCCGAGCAGAACGGTCGCGCCAACGGCTAACCCGTCGCACTCCATACTACCGTCACGATATGCGTCCTTATCGCGGATATCGGACAATGGCTCAGTCGACGAGAGCGGCGTACCAAGGACGAGAAGAGAGGGCATTCGGGACCGCGGCCTATTCGTCGTCGCCTTCGTCATCGTCCTCGTCGTCCGGCTCCTCTTCCTCCTCTTCCTCCTCTTCCTCCTCTTCCTCCTCTTCCTCCTCTTCCTCCTCTTCC
>CALFNG010000139.1 GCA_937902985.1 uncultured Myxococcales bacterium | reverse complement strand
TCAGGGCCTCGCGGAAGAACGCGGCGGCCGACTCCTGCTTGAATCGCTTCTGGAACGGGCACGATCGGATGAAACCGAACCGGCGCACGAAGATCGCTCGCAAGGACGCGAACGTGAGCGTCTGGCCTACGAGGAAGCCCTCGACCACCGTGAGCATCAGCCGAAACGCGGTGCCGTGCCGCTGTCGCGGGTTGTATCCGGTGCGCGCGCGCAGCTCGTCGACCACGGCCGGCATGAACGTCCGCCGCATCTGATCCTCGACGGCCTGCGCCTCCGCGGTCGGCTCTGGACTGGGCGCTGCGGCTCGGGTAGCTCTCGTCTTCATCGGGGCCCTCTTGTTGGTGGTGTCGCAACCGAACCAACGATGAGTGGCCCCGACTTATTTCCATTATCCCGCTATGTTACGCGCAAAGGATCCGGGCATGCGCTCCACCATCCAGCGGATCCTCAAGGAGCACGGCATCGAACCGGCTCCGCTCCGAGGGAGGACGATGCCGTGGAAGACCTTCCTCAAGGCGCACTGGGGCGCCATCGCGGCCGCGGACTTTTTCAGCGTGGAGGTGCTCACTCGCGGAGGCCCGGTGCGCTACCTGGTTCTGTTCGTCATCGACCTCAAGACCCGACGCGTTCACATTGCCGGCGTCACTTCCCAGGCCGACGGGACTTGGATGGCGCAGATCGCTCGCAATCTCACCGACGCCGTGGCCGGCCCTCTCCGGGGCTACCGCCACCTCATCGTGGACCGAGATCCGCTCTACACCGCGCAGGTGCAGAGCCTTCTCGCGGTGGCGGGGGTGTCGCTGTTGCAGCTGCCGCCGAGCAGCCCGAATCTGAATGCCTACGCGGAGCGGTTCGTTCGGTCGATCAAGCAGGAGTGCCTCCGGCAGGTCATCCCGCTCGGCGAGCGTCATCTGCGCATCGTAATCCGGGAGTTCGTCGAGCACTACCACTCCGAGCGCAACCACCAGGGATTGGGCAACGTGATCCCGTTCCCGTCTGCCGTCACTTCCCCGGACGGCCGCGTCTGTCGTCGCGAGAGGCTCGGTGGTCTGCTCAACTTCTACGAACGAAAAGCCGCGTAGAGCGGGGGCTGATCAACCGTGGGACAGTACGGGATCACGACGATCGGCGTCTTCCGCGCGCCGAATAGCTTTTTCCTCCGTAACAGCAATACCTCGGGCAACGCCGACTACAACATCTCGGCGTCCTTCGTACAATCGGGTGACGTGCCCGTCGTTGGAGACTGGGACGGCGACGGCGTCACGACGATCGGGGTTTACCGATCGCCGGGCTTCTGGTTCCTGCGCAACACCAATACGTCCGGATCGTACGACATCACGTTCTCATTTGGTTCGGCGGGGGACAAGCCGCTGGTCGGCCGGTGGCAATAGCGCAAACGCGTGCAAGGTGCATGGGGGGCGTCATGTGCAGCGCATGGAAGCGGCCCGCGCCGTGGGCGGTGCGTCCAAGATCTCGCGGACCCGCGCGATGAGGACGCCCGGGGTGATCGGCTTCTGGAGATACGCGAGCTCGCCGTCGGCGACGCTCAATTGAGACGGCGGCTTGTAACACACCGACCCCCTCGTTACGCCGGGAGCACTCGATCCGCCCCTTGGTCCGCGCAAGGCGCTAGGTTTGCCTACTCGCCTCGATTCCGACGGCGGGAGGCGCGGCGGCGGCTATCCTCGGTCCGCGGGAGGACGCGGCCGGCATGCCGAAGATCGGAAAAGTCACCAAGAGCTCCCGGGCGGTCCACATCATCGAGGGCATCACCGAGCACTTCGATGACGGCGAGGTTTACGTCCTGGGGGGCCAGCGGTACACGCGGCAGGATCTCGTCGACGTCTTCCAGGCGCACATCGACGCGATCAAGGCGGTCGACGCCGCGAGCGCGGCCGCAAGCGCCGCCGTGGCGAGGGAGGGAGGCCTCGAGGCGTCGTGCAGCGGCCCCGCTCCGGCGCCCCTGTCGTGCGCTCACGATACGGACTGCACCCCCACCGGCCTCTGCATCAGCAACTGCGAGTGCCCCCCCACCTGCTGCGGCGCGGCCCGCGCCTGCTGCTCGACGAACGGCGACAGCTGTTGCAGCGGCGCTTGCGATCAGGGCGCCTGCACCAGCGATGGCCTGTTGTGTGCGTCGGACGCGGATTGCACGGAGGGGACGGTGTGCATCCCGGACCTCTCCTCGACGGGCTCGGCGCGGCACGTGTGTTTTCGTCTGACCGGAGCGGCGTGCCAGAGCGACCACCAGTGCGGTCCATTCCGCTCATGCGGAGGCGGGCGGTGCACTTGCTCCACGGCGCGCACCGGTGCTTCGTGTGCCACGAACCAGGACTGCTGCGAGGGCGAGTGCCGCGCGAACCTCTGCCAGCTCATGCTGCCGGGTGGGGTCTGCAAGAGCGACGCCGATTGCGAGCAGGGATGGTGCTCGGGCGGCGTCTGCACGTGCCTGCCACTTGGGGCCGCGATCCCGGACGGCGGCGGGTCAGGCTTGTGCTGCTCGCTCTTGAGCTCCCCCTCTGGGCGGTGCGCGACATCGGCCGCTTCCCCGTGCTCGTCGGCGGCCGATTGCTATGGTGGCCCGTGCACGCCGCAATTCCCTAGTCAGGACTCCGTTTGTGCGTGCGCGGGTCCCGGCGGCTCTTGCAGCTCGCTCTACACTTCGCTGCAACAAAACTGTTGTAGCGGCAAGTGCGACGACGGCGGCACCTGCCTGTAGCGTTGACCCGCCCGACGACTCGTCGGTCTCGTCGTCCCCCTCGGCGAACAAGGGGTGGTCCATGTGAGCCCGGAGAGCAGGCGTGCGGTCCAGGCTCGACTGGGAAAAGCGCTCGAACGGATCGCCCCCGCGCTACGCATGTGGACGCCTACGGCGGCCGCCTCGCACGAATCCCGCGCCCTCGCCAATCTAGTCGGCCGCTTGTAACACACCGACCCCCTTGTTACGCCGAGGCGCTCTGATCCAGAGCCTTGCTCCCCCGTGGGCGCTATCTCGCCCTACTCGCCGCCCTACTCGCTGGTCGCCGCTTGCGTTTGGCTCGTATCAAAGCGCCGGTCCCGTGCCCCTCGACGCGTGCCACACCGCCAGGACTGAAACCTCATCGTCCTCGATCTCGAAGTAGACGAAGTAGCGACATCGTGGAAGCAGCAGCCTTCGGAGTGTCGAGGGCTGCCCCTCGTGCCCATAGATGGCCGAGGCGAATGGAGCTTGCTCCAGGCGTTCCAGCGCGGCCTCGAGCTCCTCCCGAAACAGGGTCGGCGACGCGGCTCGATTGGCGCGCCACCACGCGTCGATCGCGCCTGCTTGGATCCAAACGTCTGCGGCGATGCGCAGGCGGTAGCGCATCAGCCCTTCGCACGAAGGCGAGCGGCGAACTCGTCCTTGCCCAGTGTCTCCCCACGCTCCACCTGCGCGCGCGCGCGGTCGATAGCCGCATGCAATCGCGCGCGATCCGCCTCGTCGAGGTCGTCCTCTTCATGCGCGAGCACCAGGTCGACCTCGCTGCCTTCCGGCAGGTCGATCGGCTCATCAAGAACGAGCCGGCCACCACGAACCCGGGCGCGGAGCGTCAACGTCATGCCTCGCAGGATAGCATCGCTCGGCACGAGGCGCTCCGCAGCAGGGCCATCGCCGATGGTGCTCATGCTGTCCATGTGCTGTCCACTTTGCTGTCCATAGGCGACCCTCCGACCGTAACGAGCTGGACGTGCGCGAAACGCCTCGGGGTCGTTTTTCTCGATGTTTGTGTTCGACGCGGTTCACCCGTAACGGCTCGTAACACCCTGAAACCGCGAGCCTGTTGCCTTGACGCGGTAGGGGTGAGCGTCGCCACGAAGTTTGGCTCTTTGTCGAATCCGGGGGCAGCGGATCATGCGGCGTGACGTCGGGGCATGG
>CALFNG010000138.1 GCA_937902985.1 uncultured Myxococcales bacterium | reverse complement strand
AAGGCCTACGCTTCATAGTGCACTCCTTTCGTGCGTTGCGATGTAACTCTCCCGAGAACGCGTTTCTTCCACTTGTACTTGATGGGTGCGTCCTTACCTGGCGCCTCGTAGAGGTAGCCTCCCTTGTCGTTGTAGGCAACGGTGCGCAGCCACCCATTGGCGCGCCACACCTTCACCGTCGAGGCCGCGACGCCGAGCACCTTGGCGATCTCCTGACGCGTGAGTAACCCGCGTTCGCGCAAACGGTCGAAGCGACTCTTTAGGCTGTAGTCGAGTCTCAGGCGGCCGATCATTCGCGTATGAGGGACGGTGCCTTCATACGTGCGCACGCCACGTTTATTCAGAATCGCCGCGATCTCACTGTCCGTGTGCTGCTCGACGAGTCGATCGATCTCCGCAATCAGCCCCGGATCGAGCTGTCGCAGCTTCCAGGCGGGCAGCGGCCGAGAGAGCGACAACGTCTGTGTTGCGCCGCCGCGGAAGCGGACGTGCACGGTAATGTCCTCGCCCTTGACGAGTGTCGCGTCTTCGATCAGGAGCCGCAGCATGCGCTTGCGCTCGCGGTCAGGGGTCGCCGGATCGCGCCATAGCGCGGGCACGTCGCTCGCGAGACGGAGGATGCGCGCGCGCTGCTCCTCGTCGATCGTGGCCCGGTCCGCCTCACGCTGACGATCGTACTCCTCCTTCGCCTCGCCCAGAGCGCGTAGCCTCGCGTTCCACTCAGCCTCGAGCGAGTCGGCCACGAGACGATTGTCCGGATCCACGCGCATGTATCGTCGGCGGGCGACATCGACCTCGTACTGGGCGCGTTCGACGTGCTTGCGGCGCAGGACATCGGCCTGTTCGAAGCGAGCGTCGAGTTCCTGTCGCACCGCCAGCGTGATCTCGAGCGCCATCGGCGTGACCATGTCGATCACGAGCTTGGCCACGGCTTCGTCCGTAACGGCTCCTGAGACGCTTTGACAAATGGGTTCTGCATGTTCGATTCCCTCGCGCTGGCAGACGTATTCTGGAACAAGGTTCCCGCGTCGGCGATGATAGCGCACGGACATGCGGACTCCGCACCGCCCGCAAATCACGAGACCTTGTAGCAACGCCGGCCCTTCGCGTGGCGGGCTTCGTCGGCGGTCAGCACCGTGGGCCGCGGAGTTGTCCCGAAGAAGTTGTTGGTTGCGCTCGAAATCCTCCCAGGTGATGTAGCCTGCGTGCGCATTCTGGATAAGCGCAACCCACTCCTCTCTCGGCAATTTTTTATATCGGCCGCCACCACCTTTGAGCTGCCGGCTCCGACCGTAACAAAAGGCACCTCCGTAACGAGGATTGTGAAGCATCCAAAGCGCGCGATGATGCAGCAATTCGCCCCAAATGACATCTCCCTTATTGTGGCCGTGGCCTACCCGACGCGGAAACTTCAGACCCTGCTGACGGAAGACTTTGACCGTCGCCATAGCGGACCCTGTCCGCCGCACGGTCTCGAAGAATGTGCGCAGCGTTTGCTGTACCTGCGAATCCGGATCAAGCACGACGCGCCCAGCGGCGTCGTACACGAAACCGATCGGCAGGCGCATCTGCAGCTCCCCGCGCCGCGCCTTGTTCATCATGCCGCCAATGAGTCGGGCGCGAAGCATGTGTAGCTCCGCCTCGCTCATCGTTCCTTTCAAACCAAGGAGGAGACGGTCATTGAAATGAGCGGGGTCGTAAACGCCATCCTCGTCCAATATCAGCGTGTCGGCGAGCGCGCAGATTTCGAGCAGTCGATGCCAGTCGGTCGAATTGCGCGCAAGCCGAGAAACCTCCAAACCCATTACGATGCCGGCTCTTCCCAATCCGACCTCGGTCACCAGCTTCTGAAACCCCTCGCGATCGGCAGCCGACGCACCGGATTGGCCCAGATCGCTGTCCACCACCACGACTTGGT
The DNA here is from genome assembly GCA_937902985.1 of uncultured Myxococcales bacterium. GTDB lineage: Bacteria > Myxococcota_A > Polyangia > Polyangiales > Polyangiaceae > Palsa-1150. The sequence continues at coordinate 1,463 of CALFNG010000138.1, read as the reverse complement.
CGAGGGACCAACCGAGTGCGATGGCGCGCTGCTTTAGCGCGTACTGACGTTTCGTACTCTCCGTGTTTTCGAAAACCTGCCGCAGTGTCGATTGACGTACATACAAATACGCGTTGCGCTTGAGGTGACTTGCCTGCACCTTGCCTGCTGTCTCCGATGTCATGTCCGTGCCTCCTTTCCTGTGGCGCCAAGCGCCATGGTGGCGACGAGTCGAGTGAGCTCGCCGCGTAGATCGTTGCCGAGCGTGGAGTCCGTCTGGACGTGCGCGGATGGGCGCTCGGGGGCCCTATCGTGACGCGTCTCAAGCCACCCGCGAACGCCCCGTCGCAGGAGCAGTGCAAGTCCGCCTTCGCCCTCAGCGTCGGACGCCTCACCGAGAACGCTGCGCCGAAGGCGTTCGTAGGCGGCTACCACCTCGGCGCCCGGCGCGCCGATCGCGTCTACCGCGTTCTCGGGCGTTTTTTTTCCCGGCGCGCCAGGGCGCGCTCGACGCTGCGGGCATGGACTCGGATACCGAAGCGCTCCTCCACTCGCCTCACAAGATCGTGCGTGGCAATGGCGACCTCGCTGGCGCGCAGCTGCGCAAGGAAGTCGACGACCTCGTCGCTCAACTTGTGTCCGCCGTGCGGCCCGCGCTTCTTGGGCAGCAAACCCGCCAGGCCATGAAGCTGCAGAGCGTTCTGTGCCTGATAAAACGACGGACGCGAGAAGCCAAAGGCCGTCGCCGCGTCGGTGATCGATGCGCCTTCGGCCTCGACGCGCCGGACCATCTCGTACTTGACCTGCACCAGATCGCGCGGGTCGAAGAATTCGTGTTCGGAAAATAGCTTGTCGTTCACCCGCTCTGGATGCCCGTTGAGCACGCCCTGCTCGCGCAGGGCATCGGTCTTCGGATCGCGGCGGGGCGTTCGAGCCATCGCTGTTCGTAAAGTAAATTACGACCATTGTCCGCGACATGTCAAGAGCGTTTGTGGCGGGGGCCCTCCGTTTTCTGCGCGTTCGTGGGATCCAACCCGCGAGCGTGCGGACTTTGGCGTCTCTTCCGTTTCCTCGCCCTAGGCACTGGGATCGGTGCCGCGGCATCTTTTGCTTTACGACTGCGGCGAAGTTTGCTTGACACCTTCGGAAGCGGACGCGGCGTTTCCCCGGTAGCGACCGAGGTTCCTCGCCCGGGCCTCGTCATCCCGTCCACAAGCGCAGCGAGACTCAACAGATCCTCGGGCCGGAAGTGCGCGCGACCGGCTGCCCACGTCACAAACACCGGCGGCGAAACCACATCCGTCCAGTTCGCTGGCATCGCGCGCAGCTGGCCCCCGTCGTAGAAAAAGACCCGATACTCGCCCCAGGTCTGACGGCACGTGAGCAGCTCAAAACTTCGCCCATAGAGGGGGTGAAACGGGTGCGTCACGCGAAAGACGCGCGTCGCTTCGTTCGCATCCCGCGCAGTTGACCGCCCTGTCGAA
>CALFNG010000137.1 GCA_937902985.1 uncultured Myxococcales bacterium | reverse complement strand
ATGCCCGGCCGCGACGTCGGTGGGGTTGTCGCCGACGAAGAAGGTACGCGCCAGGGGGATCGCGTGGCGCCGGGCCGCCTCGAGCAGCATGCCTGGTCGCGGCTTGCGGCACGGGCAACCCTCGAACTCGGAATGGGGGCAGACCAGGATGTCGAGAAAGGTGGCCGCGCCTGAAACTTGCCGCCGCAGCTCGTCGTGGACGGCGGCGAGGGCCTCGCTCGAGAGTTGCCCCCTCGCCACACCTTGTTGGTTTGTGACGATCACGATCCCGTACCCATGCGCCGAAAGAAGAGAGAGACCTTCCCTGGTTCCGGGCAACAGCGCCAGCTCCTGCGGCGTCGTGACATATCGCTTCACGGACGATCGGCGGTTCAGGACTCCGTCCCGATCGAGGAAGACGAAGCGAAGACTCATGCCTCCTCGATGCGCCTCGCGCACTCGTACAGCATGTGGTGTACGACGCTATGCAGGCTCTCCACGAGGCCGTATGCCCCCGAGACGGTCGGCACGAGAATCACGTGATCCGAAAGCCGCGCGGCCTGGCCGCCGTCGAAGCCTACGATCGCCACGGTCACCGCGCCCCGCTGTCTTCCAAAGAGAAGCGCGTTGACGATGTTGGGGCTGTTGCCCGAGCTCGAGATGGCGACAAGGACATCGTCCTTTGAAAGAAAATTCTCCAGCTGGCCCACGAACGCTCCGTCGTATCCATGGCGGTACGTGCCTGGATATCCCCCGCCCTGGAACACGCGCTCGCCGTCGTTGGCCTGGGCTGTCAGCCAGGCCTCGTTGTCGAGGCTGAGTACCCTGTACAAGCGCTGCCCGGGTCGAACCCCTTTCGTGCCCTTCCCGAGGTCGGCCGCGAGGTGCGTCGCGATGCTATGGCTTCCGCCGTTTCCGAACACGAAGATCGTTCGACTCGCCTCTTTGGCGCGGTGAAGGACCGTGGAAACCTCCACGATCTTGTCCACGTCCAGCGCAGCGAGAAGCCCCAGCGCCTGATCGCGAAACTCGCGGGCCTTTTCCGCCGCCAAGGCCCCTGGGTCGTGTTCCGTCATGCGTCCGCCTCCCGGCTCTCGACGAGAATGAGCTGCGTGCCCTGAGGGTCCATTTCGAACTTCATCTCCCGCAGATCTCCGAGAGCCGCGCGCAGTCGATCCTGGCGCTCGGGCCGGCAGTACAGCAGCAGAAAGCCCCCGCCGCCTGCGCCCAGCAACTTGCCCCCTTCCGCACCCGCCGAGAGAGCCTTCGCATACCAGTCGTCGACGCGCTCGTTCGAGATTCCGCTCGCCAGATTCTTCTTGAGCAGCCAGTTTTCGTGCAGCAAGCGCCCCAGATCGCGGATGGAGTTCCGTCGCAGAAGGTCGCGCAACTCGCGGGCGTAATCGCGCATGCGCACGTGAGCCTTGAAACTCTCTTCGTCGCTCGCCAGGCGCCGTTGCTGGTCACCGAGGATACCCCGCGCATCCCGGGTCAGGCCCGTATAAAACAGTACGAGGTGCGAGCGTAGGTCGGCCCGTGTACGGGGGTTCAGAAAGATCGGCTCCACCACGACGGTGCCGTCGGGGTTGAACTGGATGTAGTTGAGGCCGCCCATCGCCGATGCAAACTGGTCTTGCTTGCCGATGGGGTTCCGGAGGATCTCGAGCTCCAGCCGGCAGGCCTGTCCGGCCAGCTCGAAGTTCGAGAGCGGCCGGCCGGTGTAGTGGGAGAGCGCGTTCAAGAGGCCTACCGAGAAAGCGGTGCTGCCACCAAGTCCCGAGCCGCCCTCCTTCGGAAGGTCGGCCACGATTCCCAGCTCGATTTTCCGGCGAATGTCGTAAAGGCGAAGGGCCTCGCGGAAAACCGGCATTTGAATGTCGTCGAGACTGGAGACCGTTTCGGTCTGCGCGTACTTCAGCTGGATGTGATCGCTGAAGAATGGGTGCGCAAAGACATAGACATAGTGAGCGATCGCGGTGGAAACCACCGCCCCCGGCTCGCGCTCGTAGAAAGTGGGCAGGTCGGTCCCGCCTCCGGCGAAGCTGATGCGCAGCGGCGTTCGCGTGATGATCATGTCGTCAGGGCGGCCTTTTCGGAAAGACGCCTTTCGAAGGCGGCAAGACGCTCCGGAGTTCCGATGTCCCAAGGGCGCTCCGCGGCGGGGAAGGCGCGGATTCCGCCCGCGGCAATCGCGCGCGGCCAGATGGTCTCCTCGAGCGACACCGGCGGGCGATCGTCGGGCCGAAAGAAGCCAAAGACCCCCGGCCGGTAGGCGCCCGCGCCCGCGTCGACGTGCGTCAACCTCGGGCTTGCGCCACGCTTTTGATAGAGCGTCACGGCTCCGTTTTCGCTGAGCGCGAGGTTATTGGCCTCGATCGCGCCGGTCGGGTCGGGGTTGCGCCACGTAGCCACCACCGCCACGACCCCCGAGGGCGCCGCCAATAAAGCTTCCAACAAAGCTCCGTAGTCGAGATCGAGATACGAGTCGCCGTTGAGCAGAAGAAACGGTCCCTCGAAGTGCCGGCGCGCATTCCAGAGCGCGCCGCCGGTGCCGAGGGGTTCCATTTCGCGGGAGAAGACCATATCCAATTTGTCGCCGAAGGAGTGGCGAAGCCACGACTCCACCTGGTCGCCGTGGTAACCGGTCAGGTAGACGAAACGCCGAAAGAGCTGGCGCCCAAGAAGGTCCGTCTGGTAGCCGAGGAATGGCCTTCCGAGGACGGGCACGAGGGGCTTTGGGCTGGCGTCGGTCAGGGGACCCAGGCGCGTTCCCCTGCCGCCGCAGAGGATGGCCACCGGCACCCGTTCGGGTCTCATGCCGTGTCCCGCCTCGAAAAGCCGTGGGCGGACTCGACGAGAAACAGCGGCCGCACGCGCACCTCGTCGTAAATGCGGCCGATGTACTCGCCCAGAATGCCGAGCGCGAGCGAGTGGAAACCGGACAGCAAAAGGACCAGGGACACCAGCCCGGGCACCCGCCAGGGCCAGTTGAAAACGAGACCGAGAATCCACAGAACCAGTGCCACGAGGCCCGCGGCCAGGAGAAGTCCACCGAAGGCCGAGACGAGCTGCAACGGCACACTGGAGAAGCAGACGAGTCCGTTGAGGCCGATGCGCAGGGAGCCCGTGAGCGGATACTTCGTCCGTCCGGCCACACGCTCGTCGCGATGGTAGGGGACGGCCGTCTGGCGGTAGCCGAGCAAGCCCACCAGGCCTCGCAGATACCCATGGCCTTCTTTCAGTTTCTTCAGCTCATCCACGACGCGGCGAGAAAGCAGCCGGAAATCTCCGGTGTCGCGCGGGATCGGGATTGTGGAGATGCGGTTGATCACCCGATAGGCGATCGTGGCGACGACCCTTCGGAGAAGAGGTTCGCCCTTTCGCGAGAGGCGCTGGGCGTACGCGACGTCGAAGCCCTCTCGAAAGCGGGCCACAAGCTCGGTGATCAGCTCCGGGGGGTCCTGCAGGTCCACGTCGATCACGACGCAGGCGTCTCCCGTGGCCCAATGGAGCCCGGCAAGCGTGGCCGCGGGCTGGCCGAAGCGCCTCGACATCTTCAACAGCTTGATGCGCGGTTCGCGAGCGCGGTGCTCCAGAATGACCCGCTCCGTACCATCGGGGCAAGGATCGAGGACGAAGAGGATCTCCCAATCGGGCCCGAGGTCGGCCAGTACCCTCTCCGTTCGCGCGAGGAAGAGGGGCACGTTCTCCTCCTCGTTATACACAGGCACGATGACCGAAAGCCTGCACGAGGGCACGTCCTTGCTCGCCACCGACGTCACTGGTCGACAGCGTAGGAGCGGGGCGCCACGCTGTCAACGAGGATGGGGAGGGAGGATCGTGGGAGAACGAGGGCCGGCCGAGCGTGCGTCTTTTCGGAGAGGTTCTTGCGAGCGGGAGTAAGTGTTACCGTGGAGTCGTGGCTGTCTCCACGCCGGCCATGGCGGGCGAAAATGTCCTGGATCGCCGGGTGGCCGCCGCGGCTGCGCTCACCTTTCTGCTGCTCCTGGCATTCGCCGAGCTTGTCTCCCGAGGCCTCTCGGCCACCGGCGTTCTCTACGGGCGAATCTCCTTTTCCGGCGTCCTGACGAGCCTGCCTGAGTTGGAGGGCCGCGTCCGATGGGGTCTGCGAGGTCAATTGCCGCCCGTGCTGCTGCTGGGTGACAGCGTACTGGGTGCCAGCGCGATGTGCGAGCGCGGCCAGCCTGGCGCGCGTCGCAGCACGATGCCCGCCGCCCTTGCCGGCCGAAGGGCCCCGATGCGTTCCCGCGTCGTAAGCCTTGCCGCCGACGGGCTGGTTCCCGGCGATCTGGAAGGTTTACGAAGTACCAACCGTGGCGAGGACGTGGGACGTTGATACCGTTCTCCTC
>CALFNG010000136.1 GCA_937902985.1 uncultured Myxococcales bacterium | reverse complement strand
ACGGCCCTGACCCAGGCCACCAACGGGCCGACGGCTGCCGCCGGATGGGTCGACAGCCCCGAGATACTCGCGCGCGTGCGCGAAGGGCTCGCGCTCATCGAGAGGAACGCACAGGCCGTCGCGCGGCGCGTGGGGCCCGGGAGCGTCACGCTGGACGACCTCCGGGCCTTCGGTCGCGACGGACTGCTCGATGCGGCGCGGGCGTTCGACGAGCGCCGGGGGGTGCCGTTCGATCAGTGGGCGTCGCTTCGAATCCGAAGCGCCATGATGGACGGGGTGCGCCGCTGGGGCCCGATTCCCTTCCGAGCGAGGCGGCGGCTCCGCGGTCTTGAGGTCGCCGGGTCGACGCGCAGCGCGCCGGGCGAGCCAGGTCAGCCGAGCGATGCAGGGACCAGCGACTCCTCGGATCTCTCCCGCTGGGCGCCGCTTGCTTCCAGCCTGGGGGACATGGCGGCCCCTTTGCCCGATGCCGACCGCTTGGACGGGCTCGGGTTGAACCCGGAAGACGCCCTCGCGCAGGCGCAGGTCGCGTCCGCTCTGCGCGAGATTGTCGCGGAGCTTCCGGACCGGGAGCGGGCGCTGATCGAGCATGCCTACTTCCACGGGCGGACGCTGGACCAAGCGGCAGCTTCGATGGGCATCACCCGCTCATGGGCCAGTCGCCTGCACGCACGCGCGATCGAGACGATGGAGCGAGAGCTCCGCAAGCGCGGAAGCCTTTGTATCGCCGTTGGAGACAGAGCACGGGGGCCGAGAGGGTCATGAAAGCGGGTCTCGGATCCGTGGCGCGCGACGGGGCGTCGCGAGAGCCGCTCGACGCAACGTCGTCGAGAGGGTGGCGGAGCTTCGGAGACCCGCCGCGCCGACGCGTGGTTTCTGGGCCGGTCGACGGAGCGGCGCGGCGTCGTCTCCCTGGCCCTCGGCGATTGGCGATCGGGCGAGAGGGATGGGGTCATGTCCGGCGGTAGGTCACGCGCGTGGGGCGGCCCTGCTGCGTGGGCGTGGGCAATTCTAGGAGCGGCGGCGGCTTCCGCGATCGCTTTGGTACTTTCGTGCGGACCCCTCTCGGACGCGTGCGACGAGCTCGGGACGTGCCGCCCCGCCGACGCGGGCGAAGGGGGGTTGCACGCGGCCGACGCGCTCGCCGACCATGCGATGGACGCGTCCACAGAGCCGTTCGTCTGCGACGCCACGAAGGACCCGAGCGATGCAGCATGCGTCCTCGACGAGGCGTACGGCGTCTTCGTCGCTTCCCCGCTGGAGGCCGACGGGGGGGCCGGCGAAGGCGGCGTGGACGTCGATTCGGCAACCGCCGACGGTTCGCGGCTTCGGCCCTATCCGACCCTTGGGCAAGCGCTCGCGAACCTCGGGAGCAAGACGCGGATTTACGTATGCAATGGTTTGTACAGCGAAGAAGTGAGCATCACGACGGCCGTGAGTCTTTACGGGGGACTGTCGTGCTCCGCGACGTCGAGCGGCTTGACTTGGTCGTACGTGGGCGGGACTGCCGAGGTGAGCTCGCCCTCCGCCGCGCCTCCGCTCTCGGTGACGGGCGTCTCCTCTCCCGGGGTCGTGACGGTGGAGGACATGGCCTTCACATCGCCCGACGCGACCGCGGCCGGCACCTCGAGCATCGCCGCCTGGGTGGCGTCCTCCTCCGTCAACTTTCTTCGCGTGACGCTGCGCGCGGGCCATGGCGCCAATGGGCAGGCCGGTGCCGACGGCACGGCGAATCCAAACTACGTGGGAACGGCGGCCGCCGGGAGTCCGCAGGTATGGACGGGGCCCGGGGTGACGGCGATTTCCGGAGGGGCCGGCGGCGTCAATCAGTGCAAGCAAACCGGGACGTCGGCGGGCGGCGACGGGGGCCTCGGGTGCAGCCGGTACGCCGGCAGCCCCGGGCTCGGAACGCCCGGGGCGGCGAGCCCGGCGGCGCCCGCCACGCAGCCAGGACGCGACGGCCTGCCGGCGGGCGCGGATCTGCCGATGGGCGCGGGCGTCGTCCCGGCCAACGATCCGGGGGCCGACGGCGTGGCGGAGGACGGCGGCGCCGCAGCGGCCCCACAGACGTACGGCGTGCTCTCGCCCGCCGGGTGGCTTCCGAGCGCGGGAGGCGACGGCGCGCCCGGGAATCCCGGGCAAGGGGGAGCGGGCGCAACCGATCCCCTCTACGGCGCGTGTGGCACCTCCGCCCAAGACATTGGCGGTGGGGGCGGCGGCGCCGGGGGATGCGGCGGCGCGGGGGGTTGGGGCGGCGGCGGAGGCGGAGCGAGCCTTGCGCTCGTGGCACTCGGTAGCACGATCGATCTGAAAGACTGCACCGTGATCGCGTCCGCCGGGGGAGCCGGCGGCCCTGGCGGCGCAGGTCAAGATGGCCAACCCGGCGGCCTCGGGGGCGACGACGGCAGCTTCGGCTCGGCCCATGCGCAGGGCGCGGCGGGCGGCAACGGCGCCGGCGGATCCGGCGGGGCCGGGGGGACGGGCGGAATCTCGGTCGGCGCTCTCTACGGGAGTTCGATGATCACGAGCGACGCGGCGACAACCGAGAGCACCACGCTGGGCCCCGCCGGCGCGCCGGGCGGCCCGGGGCGCGCGGGCAGTCATCCCACCGTCGGCATGCTGACCACCGGTTCGGACGGCAATCCCGGCGCCCTGGGAAGCCCCGGGGCGTCCGTGGCATCATTGGCGATGTGAATCACCGCCTTGCTTGAAGGCGGCGTGCCCGAAAATGGCGGAACCGCCGGCTCGGACGACGCGAGGAGCTCTGCCGCCAGCCGCTGGTTCGGGGGGCCGTTGGGACCGAGCGCTCCGGTCGGTCTTCCGGAATTGATTCTCCGTGCGTGCCACCACCAGCCAATGGCCCGCCGACGCCTTCGCGCATTCCGCTCGTGGTCGTCAGTGCGTGCCGACGGCATGAATTCGCCGCTGCCTCGTGAGGGTGGCGGCGGACACGAACCGAAGCGTCTCGAGGCTCAAGCCCCTCTTTCGGAGGGCGTACCTTTGGGCGGTCCGGTTGGAGACCTCGGAAGTCACACGTTCCACGATTTCGCTGGGCGTGAGCCCTTCGAGCTCGGAAAGGATGTTTTCGAAATCCGTCGGCGGCGCCGCGGTCCCGGTCCCCATGTTGATTGTTCCCCCGCGAGTGGCCGAAGCCGACTCGACGCTGGGCCTGTCGCGGCAAACGCGGCACGGCCTCGCCCTGCCCAAAACTTGGCACCGGCCATGAAAAGCGCAAGGAGCGAACGCCGAGCGAGCGCAAACGAAGCGAGGAGCCTACGCAGCCGGACATCGTGGACGCCTCGTCGCTCGCGATTGCGCGTTGCGCGGACTTGCCTATCGCCTGGACCGGGGGGGCCGCGGGCACCCGGACCTTCCAGGTCTCCCAGACCTTAGGCGCGACGGGCACGCTCGTCGTCTGCACGTTCCCGGAGAGCGCAGGAAGCGGAGTCATCCCGGCGGCGGCGCTTGGCTACCTCACGCCATCGGGCGCGCTGGACGGGGGCTCGCCGGAAAGCACCTCCGTCGGCGTGTCCATGTTCGCCTCGCAATCGGTTGCCGCCGGCGACTGGACCATCGCGGTCGACATTGCGATTTCCCTGGCAGTGGGTATCGGCACGGTCGTGACGGTGCAGTAGGGGCTCGCCCTAAAGGAGCTGGGGTCCTCGCGCATCTTTCCGGTGCGGCTTTCCGGAGGGCGCGGGCGCTCCCGCGCCCGTACCCGAGGAGAGCCGCCGCCGGTAGGGCCGTCTCGCATGCGGTGGGAAACGCGCCGGAGCATACGCATCGCCGGAGCCCTTGGGAGGAGCGCCGGCGACGGCCGGACCCGCTTACGCCTCGGGAGGCATCGTCCCGCGCGAGAGCATCGAGTGCCAGCGCCGCGAGTCCCTGGTTACGATGACGTGGTCGACCACCGGGATGCCGAGGACGCGACCTGCGGTCATCAGCTTCGCCGTCGTCGCGATATCTTCCTGTGATGGGGTCGGATCGCCCGAGGGGTGGTTGTGACACAGCACCACGCCCGACGCGCAGGCCGTGATGGCCGCCCGAAACACCGTCCGCGCCTCGATGGTGCCGATTCCGTGCTGTCCGCCCACCGCGATGACGTGTGCGCCGGTCACCTGGTGGAGGCCGTTCAGGAAGAGCGCCGCGAAGTGCTCTCGGTCGGTGAGGCCGATCAGGGCATGCAGCGCCTTCGCGGCGAGCTCGCCGTCGGAGACCGTCGCTTCGGCGAGGCGCAGCGGGCGGCGGGACCGGACGAGGCGGACTTCGTAGACGGGGATTTTCTGGAGCGTTGGCTTGCGGGGTGTCGTGTCCATCGGGGCCTGCCTTGCTGGCTTCGAGGCCGGGTTTTTCCGGCTCGTTCGCAAAAAGCGGGACGCCGCGACGCTCCTCGGCATGACGGGCCGTCTTTTTTGGGGGGGACCCGCTTGCGGGGGGAGCCGAAAAAGTCGGACCGGCACCCCGACTTGCCCTGCGTAGCCGCAGGCGAAGCATGGGAGGGGTCGAAGATGACGAGGCGCGGCGCTCTCCGGCGGCCCGCGCGAACGAGCCGAAAAAACCCGGCCGCGCGGGCCAAGGCCAGCGTTGAAGGACCCGAGTCGCGCGGGCGCGCTACAAAGCCCGACGCTCGGGAACGCGTCGCCCCCCCGCCGCCGTCGCAATGCGATCAGCGCCAGCGGTCAACGTCGGCGCGGAGATGATCAGCTTCGCGTTGGCCTCCTCCTGCGGCGTCATGTCCATGCTGCCATCCATGCAGACATCGCAAACGAACGGGGCACCGTCGCAGGATCGCTGCCGCATGGGAACATCCGCGTAGCGGCGTTCCCGCGCCTGCATCCCGGTCTTCTCGTCGACGCAGACGATGTGCTCGTTACGCGGCGACTCGTAGTAGACGCGCAGCACATCGTCGCGCTTCGCCCTGAACTCGTCATCCTGCGACGTGAGCCACATCCGCTGTCGATGTGGCTTCAGATCCGCGTCTCGCAGGATGAGGTGGTTGGCGCGTAGGCGAATCGCCGTAGTCCCCCGGCCGGAGTTCTCCGACCCGGCTGCCGACGCGGATGGCGTAACCCGGCAGATCCGTCGTCGCGGGCCGCAAGGGTCTGGAGGAAATCTCCCGACACTTGGGCTCGACCCTCTAGCGGATCTCTCCCGGGGATCGATCCACCGCGGCTGGGCTTCACGGCCATTTCCATCCGGTCGGTCCTCGTCTATGAATCGTTCGTGGGCAACTCGGCAGCCGTCACCTTCACGATCGGATACGCCGGCAAGACCGTCGCCGAGTTCGTACGGCTACTCGACGAGGCCGGAGTCGACCGCGTGGTCGATGTCCGCGCTCTCCCCCTGTCCCGTCGAAGAGGCTTCTCGAAGACGGCTCTCGGTGCGGCTCTTGCCGAACACGGCATCGAGTACGTCCACCTTCGAGCGGCCGGCAATCCATTTCGAGACCAGAAGCACGACATCAAGCGCTGCCTGGGCTTGTACGCTGGCCACCTCGATGCGAACCCTGAGGTGGTGACCGAAGTTGAACGGGCCCTTCACGGACACCAGGCAGCCTTGCTCTGCTTCGAGGCCGATGCCTGCGAGTGCCACCGCTCGATCATCGTCGACCGCCTGCTGGTCAACGATCCGCGCCGGGCGGTTCGTCACCTCTAGTCGAAGCCGGGGAGCTTCAACGTCGCGGCCTCCGGCCCCTTCTTCTTTGAGTGCCCGTCGGAGCATGGCGGGTAGTAAAGTCCCACCGCCATGAAGCTTTGAGGATGGGGCTTCGTGTTGCCGAGGAAGAAGTAGGGTTGACGCTTCGAGGCGTCCATCATCTCCTCGATCTTCGAGATGACATCTCGTTCGGCGAGAGCGGCCCCGCGTGCGGCGAACTGCCGTCGGCTCAGGGCGTAGATCCCCCAGTCCAAAATGGAAACGTCGTGCTCGGTGTGGCAAGCCGCGTCGTCGCATCGGAAGCAGGCCCGATATTGAACCGGCATGAATGCCAAGTCCTTGGTCTCGGTCTCGGCGTCCACGTACAGCTCCTTCTGGCTGAGTGCTTCGGCGCGATGTTCTTCCCATTCCTTCCGGTCGGAGTCCGGCCTTTTCTTGCAGTAGATTCGGTTGATCTCCTTCGGGCGGACAAGCCCGAGCGAAGCGCCGTGCTCCGCCTGCGCCGCTCTCAGCGCTTCGACAGACTTGAAGACGCTCGCGTCTCTCAAGATCCACTTGCTGCGCTCCAACCCATCCATCTTTCGTGTCGAGGTGATCGAGCACGCGAATAGAGTCCTGCTGAATCCTGAAGCTCTCGGGTCGAGGGTCCGAGGTGTTTCTCTCGATGAGGGCCTCGATCCAGTCGTACGTTTTGAACGGCTCCTTCATGTACCGCAAGGTCACCGGGTAAATTCGCACGAGCTTCCCCGTCTCCGCGTCGACGGCACCCGTACAAACGGTCTCGTAGTGCTTCTTGCTGAACTCCGGGTAAGTCTTGCCCCAGATCAGCAGCTTCTTCTTCGCCCACATTGGCGTCCCCCGGCTTCTCAGAGCTTAGCGAAAGGGCGATCTCTGGCGAACTTTCTGCCGGAGGCGACAGGATCGTGCGCCGCCGCCGGCCAATGTTCGCGGGCCGCAGCCCGTCCTTGCCTTTCGCTCGAGAGCACGCAGAGCCGACGGTGTTCCTCGTCCCACCAGTACGGCGACTGCGCCGGGCGAGGTTCACGACCCTCCGCATTCGGGACACCGCGCACGCCGAGCGTCGGCGATCTCGCCGACGATAGATCGGAAGAGCGTCGTGTAGGGAAAGAGGGTAGATCTCGG
>CALFNG010000135.1 GCA_937902985.1 uncultured Myxococcales bacterium | reverse complement strand
ACGTCGCCTGGCCGCGAGGGATTCGGGCCGCTCGGTGCCGCCGTCACGTCCGGCGCCCTCGTGACCGCGATCACGGCTTCGTCGAACCACAGACGCGCCGAGCACTCACAGCCGCCCGCCCGGATCGTGGGCTGCGCGGTGGAAACGGCGCGGCCGCCCGCGTGATGTCACGCTGGGCAAAGCCAGAGGTCCCGCGGGACGCGGCGCCACCCAGCGCCGAGCCGGCGAGCCGCAGAAACGGACCTTGCGTCCACTGGAAGAAGTGACAGACTGTGTGTCTGTTCAGTGCCAGACGGGACTCGCCCTCGGTTATGCCTGAGCCGATGGCTCAAGCGGCGGCCCAACCACCGTTCAAGTACGCCCTGAAGATCGCTGCCTATCCCGACTGCCCTGCGGCGACGTGTCAGCCCGCGCAGGGAACGGCGTACCGCTTCACGTTCGATCCGATCGGCAACAGCAGCTTCACGCCGGTGGGCGACAGGAACGACGCGGAGTGCGGTTCCTGGGGCCTGTCGATGTACCGGAGCGAGAAGCAGGCGAGAAAGGCGTACCAAAAGCTCCTGGCTCGCTATCCAGAAGCGCCGAAGAGGGTCGGGACTCACCTGGCCGTCGGAACACTCGCCGCAGCTCACGGGCTCGTCTCGAGACCCCACCACAGCACTGGGCACTTCAACCTGCACGAATTTGTGGGCGTCAGACTCGCGCAGACGTTCCAGATGGTCGGTGCGCTGTGACGCCGCTCGGTTCGGCCATCGAGACGCTCCCCATCGCGCTCACCCAAGAGCGTGTCGTCGAGTCGTTCGACGGGCCGTTGTTGGTTCTGCATCGCAACCATGCGGGCGAACCCTATCTGGAGATGTGGGTCGACAGAGACGGCGCGCAGGATCGCTGGTTCATATTTCGTATCAGCGAACTGGAGCTCATTCACTACGAATTCCAGAGGCGGACACTCAAGCAAACGCTATTGGATGCTCGAGACGGCTACGTATTCGTTCGCGATGTCGAGGTTGGCCACCCCATCCGCCTGTCGACGCTTGCCGTCGCAAGTATCCCCGTCGGCTATCTTCCGAAGAACGACTCGTTCCACGATCAGTCACTAAATCCCAGTCTGTCGGCCGACTTGGACGAACAAATATTCATGATTGACTTTGACTGGGACACCGATACATTTCGCGACGTCGATCGAAAATACGACCAAGTCTATTCGTTCATGGCCTCATTTGGGAAGGCCCGCATCGGCAATCCGATAGCCTTGCAGGCAAGTTTCGCCACAATGACGTTTGATAGCGGATGGAACTACAAGACGGCCTTCGACAGACTACGCCTCGCGACGCCAGTCACGAAACGCGCCAAGGTCAGTGAGGTTCAATACGCAAGCCCTGGCCTCGTCAGATTTCGCGTTGACGGCCAGGTTGCTTCGACAGTCCGGTCAGCCATAAACGTGCTGTACGATAACCCAAAAGAGCTATGGAAAAAATACGATCTCGCCCACGACATCATACTCGATATGGGGCGAAACGCCGATTTGTATAAAGCAGACCCAAAACTACTTGCATCGCGCGAGCAATCGCTACGTTCGAGCGTGAAAGACCTTGCCGAGATCCTTGGGACCGTTGACGGCGATTCGCTCTTGGCAGCAGCAGGGTCGGCCTACATTGCTGGCGAGCTGTTGGTCACATTCGTCAGACGTATGAGCTCTCTGCGGGATTACGACGCGGGCGGGACCGCCGAACTAGCTGGTATTCAGAAGCCCGATGTCGATGACGACGATTGAGTTTTCATTTCGTCGATCCATGCGTTTCCGCTCAATTTAGGTCGGCATCGCTCGCCAGCGTGAAGAGTGAGCGATGAAAACGGGCTGCCCCGACGGCTCTCGCGTCCGTCACCGTGTCCGACCGAAGCTGCGAAGCCGTCTTCGGCGTGCCGTGGCGGACGGAGCTGCGGTCGAGGGTGCGGCGCATCGAGTCGCGGAACCGTCGACGTCAAGCGATCGACGCCGACCGAGCGAGCAAGGGCCTGCCACCCGAAGATGGCGGTGACGGGGCTACCAGGGCTCGCGGCTCCCCGCTCGTCGCGAAACCTTACGGTTCCTTCTTGCCGCGATCACTTCTGATCGTTCCGGATCGGCTCGCGGGTTCGCGCATCTCCTCAAGCGTCGCCGAGATCACCTTCCGCCTCGCCTTCTGTGCCTGGAGAGTCCGGCTGGCGTCCTTCGAGACTCGCGCGTTCTTGCTCTTCGTCACGAGCGAGGAAGCCGATTCCGTGACCGCGTCGATCGTGGCCGACGGCTTCGACGCCTCTCCTCCGCCCTCGCGACGGCCTTCCGGAAACGCACGCCGCCGAAGTCGAGGAACCGTTCGATTCGTGTCGCCACCCTAACACCCCGAGGCCTTCGCAACAAACGCGATTCGGTTACACTTCCCGGAGATCGACTTCTCGCGCAACCGAAAGGCACACCTATGGCTGACGAGAGACAGGCCTCAAGCAGAGACATCGTTCCCGGAGCCAACACGTTACTCAGCGAGTTCGCAAAAACGCTCCGAACCCAACCTGAAGGCGCTCGGCAGATCTTGACTCCGGAAGTTCTTGCTGAACTTCGAGACCAAACCATACTGATGAGACAATTGCTCGGACGTTACCCCTCGCTGCGCACTGAAACTCCGAACCGACACGAGGCGGCTGTATTTGCCGAAGGAGTACGGCGGTGGATTCAGTGCCTGAATGTCGTCAACCTAGCGCTCCTAGACATTTATGATACAGAATTGGCGGCAAAAGCTCGTGGGATAGGGGATAGCGAGGCAACGCTGGTCGGAGAATTGCAACGACGATTTGCTAACGAAACTAGCGCGATAGCGCAACTGTCCCGTACGATCCCGTTTAGAATCGACCACTCCGCGCCCTCTCTCGATGATCGCGAAACTGGCAAGCAACTTTCAGAGGCCCTCCACGAGCTATATCTCGGAAGCGAGTCACTGAGGCAGGGCCCGAAACCGGAATGGTATCTCGGGCCGCGAGTTGATGCGTTACGGAAATCGCAAGACGACCGGATTCTCGTTGAGGAGTTGACCCCTCTGCTTGCGCAAATGGAAGTTCAGCTCGCTGACTTCGTCCGGCGCAATTGGTCTCCAAAGGACGCCGCCGAGACAGCCCGCGGCACTACCTCATCGCTATCGTTCACGGGTCCTGTTCATGTGGGCGACTCTTACTCGACGAGCGTCACGAGATCGCACGTGGGTGCGGTAGTAAGCGGCCCCGGAGCGAAGAGCGTAGTTACCGGGAGTGTCCACGAGCTACCTATTCGAGCCCATCAAGCAGAACACCGAGAGGTACTTGCTGCTGCGCAAGGGGCACTACTTCGTGACCAAGATGTGCTGGATAAGGTCGACCCAGCCATCTTCGATGCACTAAATCAATTCCTGCGCATGGCGCGGGAGATTCAAGTAGAGAACAAAGAAATTGCTGACGTCCAGTCAAAGATGAAGGCAACGTTAGACGACGTATGGACGCAACACGCAGCTAAAGGGATGAAATCTACGCTTATCCCCAATACGCTGGAGGTGGTGAAGGCCTTGGCGGCCAGTCCCGCTATGGCAGAGGTCGCCAAGAAACTGGTCGGCTTATAGCGCACCTGTGGGACTGCGATCTTCCGTTGCTGCGTCGAAGCTCGACGCGGCCACGAGGTTTCTCGAAGGTCTACGGCAGGGCGATCGAGCGCTGCAAAGCGCGCGAGGTCGCGCGTCATGTCGCGAACGAATTCCGCGACAGTCGTCGAGTCGTCGAGTCGTCGAGTCGTCGAGCCGGCAAGGCTATTAGTCGATGAGGCCGCCCGTTCCGCTCAATCGCTCGCCTTTCCCTTCGTCGCTCGCTTTCTCGCGCCGGGCTTCCTTCGCCGCACGCCGAGCGACTTCCTTCTCGCAGCGCTCGATCGCCGTCCGAAGGCCCTCGAGAAACTTCGTCGCATCGCCGGCCGACAGATAGATCGAGCGCTCAGTGAGCCCGCCACCGCCGACCTCGCCCTGGTATTCGTCACGCTGCGAAAGGTTGATCTCGATGAGTCGATCGCCCTCGTAGTCAACGTGGGTGCCGACATCGAGCTCGGCCTCCTCGAACACAACCTCCTGGTCCTCGGTGAATCTCCAGATCGAGCACGGGACGGCTGTGAACCCCTCGTTGTAGATCCCGGGCTCGTCTTCTCGCTCAATCGCGGGCGCGAACTTTCTGGGCGGGTGCCATGTCCCAGGCGAGCTTGTGGCCCGTCGGTGTGGTGTTCCACTGATTCCGCTTCTTCGCCTTCGTGACGAAGCCTCGACGCTCGAGCTCGTCGAGAACCCGCGCGGCCTGCTGCTTCGAGCACTTCAGCGACTGCGCCACGTTCGCCAGGTCATCGCGGTCGTCCATGATCCCGATCCACGTCACGGCGCCCTTGATGGCGAGCATCGAGAAGCCCGCGATGCGCTCGTTGGCGTCGAATGTGGTGTCGACCGGCGTCGCGCGGA
This sequence comes from uncultured Myxococcales bacterium, assembly GCA_937902985.1. Classification (GTDB taxonomy): domain Bacteria; phylum Myxococcota_A; class Polyangia; order Polyangiales; family Polyangiaceae; genus Palsa-1150. The sequence goes on along the minus strand of CALFNG010000135.1, from coordinate 8,877 downwards.
CGTCGTTCGTGCTTCCAGGCGGGTCGTGCGCCAGCCGAACGTTCGTGAGAGCCTGAACGGGCTCGGGACGTTCGGGGTTCTTCTCGAGCGAGCGGGACGCCCCGGGCTCCGTCGCGGCCTTGGCGCGGGCTCGTGCGGACGTCGGGCGCCGACGAGGCAACCGGCGCTCGGGGTCCCAGGCAACTTCCTGTCCCGTGACGGGGTCGGGAAGCGGCGGTCGTTCAGGGGTGTCAACGGCCATCAGGAATTGACCATCTCGGCCACGAAGAATTGACGTTCCCCGACGGGACCGCCTTCGAGTGGCAGCGGCCAGATCGACGGCGCTCTGCGCGACCAGGGCTCGACTTCGCCTGAGCCGAGCGTTTCTCCCGAACGGGCGAGATCCGCGGGCGCCCGTCGGGCGCCGCGGCCGCCTGGGCGAGGTGCGTCTATAAATTGGTCAATTGTGTCCACCGTTTGTGACACACCGTCTGCCTCGGGCCACAGAACGGGCCTCTTCCGTTGCTTGAAGGGGGTGCGGCGCTAGCTGTGGCTAGCTACACGGCGGTGCAGAATTAGCGGCGCTGGGGCTTGTTTTGCGGGGTGGGTGTCAGCACGGACGGGCAGAATGCTCACATTTTCATGGACGAGCACAGGGCGGCCGTGATCAAAAATAGGGATGATCCGCCGACGCAACGGGCAGCGATCACTCTGGGATGCGGTTCTCTTCGGGGCTCCGGACCCGCTCGCACTGATGGAGCCGGGGCTGCGACGCGTCGACGAGCTGCTCGACGACGATGTGCTTGTCGATGGCGTGTTGGAGGCGATGCGGGGTCGCTTCGCGCAGAGTGGGCGGCGCGGTCGGTATGGGACGCCGGCAGAGGTCGCGCTCCGCATGTTGGTGCTCAAGCACCTGAAGGGCTGGAGCTACGAAACGCTTCAATGGGAGGTCACCGGCAACCTCGTGTACCGGCACTTCTGCCGCATCGACGGCGGCAAAGTGCCCGACGCCAAGACGATGGTACGACTCGGTCAATTGCTCGAGGGCGATGCGCTTCGGGGATTGTTCAACCGAATCGTGCAGCTCGCCGCGAAGAAGCGCGTGACGCGTGGCCGAAAGATGCGTGTCGACACGACCGTGGTCGAGACGCCGATCCGCTACCCGAGCGATTCGCGCCTCTGTGAGGACGTCACTCAAGTGCTCTGTCGTGAGGTCGAGCGAGCGCGGTCCGCGGGGGTGACCGCGCCCCGCGGCTTTCGCAACGTGCAACGAAGCGTCGGTCGACGTCAGCGCGAGATCACCCAGATCTCCCGACGCCCCATTAGTCGCGACGCCAAACGGGTCGCGTTGCGCCGGCCGTATCGACGGCTGCTCGCAACGACACGGCGGGTGCTCCGCCAAGCCGAGCAAACCGTGAAGCGTGCTCGGCGCCGATGGCAACGTCTATCGGGAAGAGCGCGCCGGGGTGTCCGTACGATGCAACGCGTGATCGAGCTTGGGCGCCGCGTGGTCGCCCAGACCAAGTTGCGCATCTTCAAGGGCATCACGAAGTCGGCGCTCAAGATCGTCAGCATCTTCGAGCCCGACACGAAGATTCTGCGTCGCGGCAAGGTGCACAAGCCCACCGAGTACGGGCAGATGGTCAAGGTGCAGGAGGCCGAGGGCGGCATCGTCACCGACATCGCGGTCGTCACCGAGTGCGACTCGAAGCTGCTCGCGCCTGCGGTCGAGCATCATCGCCGAGTCTTCGGCCGCGTGCCGCGCGTTGTTGCGACAGATCGCGGCTTCTTCTCTTTGGACAACATTCGCGACGTCGCGGTGATGGGAGTCCGATGCGTTGCCGTTCCAAAGCCCGGTCACCGCTCGCCCGGTTGGCTCGCACGAGAGCGGAGCAGGCCATTCCGGCGAGCAAGGGCCTGGCGCGCTGGCGGTGAAGCCCGCATCGCGCGCCTCAAACACACCTTCGGAATGCATCGAACGCGCTACCGCGGCGGAAGCGGAGTCACTCGCTGCGCCTACTGGGCGGGCATCGCGAAAAATCTGATGGCCATCGGGCGCCACGGCGGCTGACGAGCAAGGGCCGACCAGCCCCGATCAAACGGGCCAGGCGGCTCCCCCGGACCGGACCTCAGGCGAGCTTTCGGCCTTCAGAACGGTCAATTCTGCACCGCCGTGTAGCTATGGCTAGCTTCCTACCTCCCGGTATGACGCCGTAGATTTTGCGCGTGAAAGCACGTAATTAGTGGAGAGTGGCTCAATCGGGCGATCAGATCACGCCGAGCATCCGGCTCGTCCACGAACTCGGCTCCGGTGGAATGGGAAGCGTATGGGTCGCCGACCACCGTACGCTCCAGACGCAAGTCGTCGTGAAGTTCATGCACGTCCAGCTAGCCAGAGACAAGGAGAGCGTCCTTCGTTTCTCACGCGAGGCGGCTGCGGGTGCGAACGTGAAGAGCCCTCACGTCGTTCAGGTTCTCGACCACGGCGCCGCTCCCGACGGCACTCCTTTCATCGTGATGGAACTGCTCGAAGGGAGCGATCTCGCAGCTTATTGCGAGAAGAACGCTCCGATATCGCTGCCCGAAGTCGACCACGTGATCTCGCAGACGTCCAAGGCGCTCGCCCGAGCCCACGAGCGCAGCATCGTTCATCGCGACATCAAGCCGCAGAACATCTTCTTGACGAACGTGGGTGGAGGGGAACTCTTCGTCAAGGTGCTCGATTTCGGCATCGCGAAGGCAAGCTGGTTACAGCGCGGCATTAGCAGTGCCACGAAGACGGGCACGCTGATGGGTTCGCCTCACTACATGAGCCCGGAACAAATGATCGGAGCGAAAGGTATCGATTACCGGACCGATCTCTGGGCGCTGGGCGTAGTGGCGTTCGAGTGTATGACCGGGCAAAAGCCGTTCGATGCGGAGGCGATCGGGGGCCTCGCCGTCGCTATCTGTAGTGATCCCCTGCCCGTGCCCTCCCGCATCAACCCGACGCTCCCCACCGAAGTGGATCGGTGGTTCGCGCAGGCGTGTGCGCGCGAAATGACGCAGCGGTTCCATTCCGCGAAGGAAATGGCGGACGCGTTGCATCTGCTCGTCGCCGGGCGTCCATCCGACCATCGATTCGTTAGCTACCCCCGAGGCTTGCCTGCTTCGGCGCTCGGGGCGACCGAGATGGCCGTGCCCCTCTTCATCCCACCGACGGCGCCCACCCAGCCGAGTGTTCCGCCCACCGTGAACGAGCCGGCTCCAACGCTCGGCATCACGACGCGCGCGCCAGTGAGCGGAGGAGCGGAGCGGTGGCGTGATGCGAGGAAGGCTTACGAAGAGCACGTTGCCGAGTGGCCTCGCCTCGGAAATAGGCAACTGCACCAGCGCGCCGTCGCTCTGCTCGAGTCAGTCGCGACATCAGGTCACATGGAAGCCGTCTTGTTGCTCGGACGAAATCCGTGGAACTGCGGTTGCACTGCGCAAGCTGGCTTGTGGAATAAGCGAGCGATCATAGAAAATTATCCACCACCCATACTACCGCCGCCACTGCCGAAAGGGCAGACACGGCCCAGAGTCGGGTGGGATCCATCCAACGACGAGGCGATTGGGCGCGCTATCAAGTGGACCCAGAGGGCCGTTGATCTAGCAGATGCCAGCGCGCACATTAGCTTGGGAAACATTTATAAGTACTATTACATGGATGGCTATACTGGTGCGGCGGCCAACATCGAGGCAAAGAAATGGTTTCGGCGAGGTGCCGAACTTGGAGGGCTCCGCGGCTGGCTGGAGCTCGGTATGCTCGCAGATGAGAAAAAAGGCTCCGAAGAGGCCATTCAAATGTACCGCGCGGGAGCGGAGCTTGGAGACGCTGACTGTCAATACCATCTTGCGGAAAAGCATGCCGTACGCGGTACCGAAGTCGACATCGAGGAAGCAAAGAAGTGGCTGCGTAGGGCCGCAGCACAGGGGAACGTTTGTGCCGAAGAGACTCTGCGGAAAGATTATTTTTGGCCCATTGGGCCGACGCCAGTGAGCCTCAAGATAGGTGTCAGAAAGTCGAAGTAACATCGTAAACATTACGGTTCAGATGCGTCGATTCAATCCCCGTCCTGTCCGAAGACTCGAACGGTCGGGCTATGCGGCCTCCCGCCGATAGTGCCCAGCACGCCGCCGAGGCGCTCGTGGCGTCGGATCGCTCACTTGCCTGGTTGCCCGATCGGCAGTCCTGCGCACCGCGGTGCGGGCGCCGCTCATGAACGCGGTGTGCGAACGATTTCTGGGCAGCGTCCGGCGCGAGTGCCTCGATCACACGTCATCTTGTCCGAGGCGCACCTTCGGCATGTCCTTGCCGAATACGAAGAGAGCGGCCTTCACGGTCGACGGCGCCCCGTTTGACTACAGGGGTGGCCCGACGAACTGGCGCGAGCACTGTAGGGACGTGGCCGCCACCCACTTCGGAGCCGCCCGGCTTCGCCATCTTGAGTGCGAGGTGAAGATCGGCGCGAGGTTCTACGTGAAGTGTTGCCGCGGAAACAGCAGCGGCGCGACCTGGACAAGATGATCAAGACGCTCGTTGACGGACTCGCCGGGCGCGGGCCTATTCAAAGCAACCCGCGGCGGGGGCCAGAAGACCACGTGGAGCAGGGACGACCACCGGATCTGTGGGATCGACGCCGAGCGTCACATCGACGAGGCGCGACCGAGGGTCGAGATTGAGGTCTGGGTTACAGAGGGCAAACTTTCCTGACGGACTCCGACACGCACGCGGGCTTCTCCCCACCACACAGTTGTCGCCGCGTTCGCTGACTTCCCCGCCCGCGGTGCTCTATCGCCCGCCCACCCCGGGATTCGGGAGGACCGGCAATGCCCGAAGTCCGGGCTCCACGGGTAATTTCGTGGGCGAGTGCGCAACGAACGCTCGGTGAGCCTGCCGCCGCCGACCCGCGAGCCCTCTACTCGTCATGCCGCTCAAGAAGCTGGACCGTAACTTCTCGCCGTGACCCGTCTTGACGACGTCCGTGCGAGGCCGCCGAAGGTGAAGCCAGGCACGTGATCCGGCGATCACGCCGGACGGGGCCTTGAACGTCTCGACGACGGCGAAGACGAAAGTGGATCGCTTTCCGTCCGTCTCACTTCGGCGTAGACGCGAAGAACGCCGTCAGCCGGGCCACGTCCCGATCGACACGTGCCGCGAATGCTCGGCAATGCGGGATCATTTGCTCGCGACACCTTCGCGCCGCAGTCGGAGATGTCGATCTTGTCGTCCCGGAACTTGGCGCCCGCCGTCGCGCGGATCTTTCCGAGCCATTTCGCGTCGCCCACATACGGGAGCGCACCCGGATCCGGGAGAACCATGTCGAGCGACTGCGCGAACCGCTTGAACGCGAGGTCGAACTCCGCGCGAACGTCCTCCGGCTCGAGGACCGAGACGCACACCTCGAGATCATTCTTGTCCTTCACGCGAAAGAAGAACCGCATCGCTGCGGCGTGTCGAGCCTGTAGGCGCGGGAACTCATCGCCCTTCGGCGTCATCGCTCCCTTCACGTCCGACGGCGAGAAGATGGCCAGTGCCTCCTGGAGCGCCTCCGAGACGCCCCAATAGTCCACAATGAGCCCGTAGGTTTTCGCCTCGTCGTAGACGCGATTCACGCGCGCGATCGCCTGGAGCAATGTGTGCTCTTTCAGCGGCGAGTCGAGGTACATGACCTGCTCGACGGGCGCGTCGAAGCCGGTGAGAAGCATGTCGCAGACGACGAGAATCGAAAGCGGGTCGGACGCCTTGCAGAACCGCTGGATGGTGTCCTTGCGCTTCTCGTCGCTCATGAGGTGCGGGACGATGTGCATGTCATCGTCGTTCGAGCCCGAGATGATGATCGCGGACTGCGGCGCGTTCAGCCGATCGAGCGCCTCCTTGTAGAGCACCGCGTTCTCGCGGCTGACGGCGACGATCTGCGCCTTGAAGCCGTTCGGCTGGATGAACTTCGTGAAGTGGTCGATGAGGTCGAGGCAGATGGCCTCGATTCGCTTCGGAGCGCCGGCGATCGACGACTCGTTCGCGTACTTCTTCTTGATCGCCTCGCGCTCCTCGTCGGACCGGTCGGCGAAGACGCGGTCGAAGATGGCGTCGAGGGTGTTGCCGATGATCCGCAGTTCGGGGAGCCGGCTCTCGTAGAAGATCGGAACCGTCGCGCCGTCGGCTACTGCTTGCTCGATCGTGTAGGTGTCGATGTATCCGCCGAACGTCTGGAGGGTCGAACGGTCCTTCTTGTCGATCGGGGTGCCGGTGAACCCGAAGAAGCACGCGTTGGGGAGCGCCTTCCGCAGGTTCGCAGCGAGCCCGCCGTATTGCGTCCGGTGCGCTTCGTCGGCGAGCACGAAGATGTTCGCGGCCGTCGAGAGCAGCGGGTACTCATCCCGGTTCCGGCGCTTCGTCCCATCGGTGCGTGATTCGAGTTCCTGGAACTTCTGAACGGTGGTGAGGATCGTCTTCCCCGAAGGCCCGGCGAGGAGCTCTCGCAGGTCACGCACGCTCTGCGCCTGGTCGGGGTTCGGGAATCCGCACGCGGTGAACGTCGTCGCGATCTGCTCGTCGAGGTCCTTCCGGTCGGTAACGATGACGAGGGTCGGATTCTCGTGTGCAGCATCGCGCCGAAGCTTCGGTGCGAGCCAGAGCATCGTGAGGGACTTGCCGCTGCCCTGCGTGTGCCAGACGACGCCGCCGCGCTCGGTGGGGGTTGTGGCGGTGCGGGCCCTCTCGAGCGCTTTGCTGACCGCGGCGAACTGTTGGTAGCGGCAGAGCTTTCGGATCGTCTTGCCGGTCTTCTCGTCGCGCTCGAAGACGATGAAGTTCCGAACGAGGTCGAGGAGGTTCTTGGGCGCGAGCATCCCCTCGAAGAGGACCTCCTGACGGTTCGCCTTTCGGCCGAGCTCGCGTTCGAGCCGCTCGTCGGTCTTCGGATACGGCGTCTTCCACTCGACGTAGAAGCGGTGCGGGGTGAGCGTTGTCCCATAGACCGCGTCTTGCCCGCACGTCGCGACGAGGATCTGGATGGTCTCGAACAGCTTTCGGGAGCCGAGATCGCGGAACCGGTCTTCCATCTCCTGATAGCGCGAGAACTGGTCGAGGGCGTCGAGCTTCCACGCCTCAGGAGGGCGAGAACGTCGCGCTTGGTCGGCATGGATGGATCGCGGCAAGGATAGCGAGGCGCGGTCGGCGAAACAGCCGGAATGATCCGAAAGGTCGACGCGTGCGTTCGAGCGTCGGCCTCGCCACCGGCGTTGCTCTCGAGTGCGGCGTGACCGGGCTGCGTCGTGGACGCGGGCGGTGGGTGGTGGTGGCTCGATCGAGAGAGCTGCCGCCCGATCTGTCATTCCAGCGTCCTTCCTGCACGGCTTGGGTCGGGCCCCCGGAGCCTGGCCAACGGGAAGCAACACGCCGAGGCGGCGACGGACCAGCGGCGGCGAGCACCGCGCCGACGACGGGCAGCGACCCGTTGACGATCTTCCGTCCCGTATCGTCGTGGTCGCCTTCCGCGGTCAAGACGGTTCCGGTTCCGATCGCAAGGGCGGAGGACACACCGAGAACCCATCCCCTAGCCCTCCTGTTCGTCCGCACGATTCTTCGCTCCGGTCTCCGTCTTCGCGCAGAAGGCGCGGCTCGTCGCGGTGTCATTCCTGTCGAAAACAGGGATCTGCGGCGGACCGTAGTTACCGCACGCCATCGTTCCCACCAGAGCGAAGGCAGTCAGACGAGGTTGCATCAGCGCCCATTAGCAGACCCGTCGAGCTCGCTGGATAGCATCTCACTCTCCGTGATCGGCATCTGGTCTAGGACCGCACGCGGTGCTTGCTCGTTGGAGCGCGTCCCAGCGACTTGCGGCCTTGCCACGATCCTTTGAACTCCTTCCACACGATCGCGAAGGATTGGAAGTGACTCCCTCCGCGGCGCCGACGCAGGTCCCGCCGGTCGAGACGCTCGGCCGTGGCTGGGGCTATTTGCGTAGTCGACCGTCCCGATAGGCGCTATGGTGGCGGATCATGAACGAGGCGGGGGCAGACCGACCTATTTTGATTCGACTCGATGTGCAGCGCGACGGCGCGGACGCTGAGGAGGTCGACACTCTCACGCGCCGTCTCTACGCCGAACTGTCGGGGCTCGAACTCGAGCACCTCGAGCACGTTCGCGGCGGTGCTACGCCCAACGGAGCCAAGGTCACGGATCCGGTAACCCTCGGGGCACTCGCCATCGCGGTGCTGCCGAGCCTCTTGCCCAAGATCATGGACTTCCTTGATAAGTGGTCCCAACGTGCGGCCGACAGCAAGATCAAGCTGAAGATCGTGCGAAGCGGCGATTCCGTCGAGATCGAGCTTCCCGCGAAGCTCGGAAGCAAGGAAGAAATCGCGAAGCTGGTCTCGGCTGCGGCGCTCCCGACGGGCGCAAAATAGGTCGCCTAGCGCGCTCGGGGGTGAACCGTGGGTCGTCACGCACTGCTCCTTGCGACGACCGACCACGTCGATCCGACCTTCTCTCGCCTCAAGGCGCCCGCCGCCGACGTGAACGCGCTGGAGAGGGTGCTGCGCGACCCGGCGATCGGCGGCTTCGAGACCGCTCGGGTCGAACTCAATGGATCGTCGCATCACGTGCGCGAGGCGATCGAGGGCTTCCTTCATCGCCGCTCTCGGGACGACCTGCTCGTCTTGTACTTCTCGGGACACGGGGTCCTCAACGATCGTGGCCAGCTATTTCTGGCGACGTCGAACACCATGCTCGAACGTCTGAACTCGACTTCCGTGCCCGCTTCCTTCATTCGCGACGAGATGGACGGGTGCCGCTCCAATCGGCAGCTCCTCATCCTCGACTGCTGCCACAGCGGTGCATTCGCGGGTGCGAAACGAGCCCTGGGTGCTTCC
>CALFNG010000134.1 GCA_937902985.1 uncultured Myxococcales bacterium | reverse complement strand
TGGCTGTCGTGGCGAGCCGCATGCTCGGCCGTCGCCGGCACCCGCCGCGCGGCTGGCTCGTTGTCGACGACGCCGGGCTGCACCGCGTCGACCGCGCGGCCAGGGCCACGCTCGTCGACTGGAAGGAGGCCTTCGGTCTCACGATTCTGGCCAGCGCGGATCGGGCCACGATGCTCCTGGCGCTCACGAGTCCGCGCGCCACGCGCTACCTCCCGGCGAGCGTGCGCGACGCGGAAGACGCGGCCGGGGCGCCCACCGTCCTCGAGCGCGCCACAACGGCGGCGTCGAGCGATCTGCGCGCGGGGGACGCGTCGGCCCTGTGCGCGACGGACGCCGAGCGGCTCTATGCGGAGATCGCGCGCCGCGCTCCGGGGGCGGTCGATCGCGTATTCCTGTCCGACGCGGCGGGCCAGGCCGTCGTGCTCGACCGCGCCGAGCTTCGCGTGGGCGCGCGGCGGATCGACCTCATGGCGCCGCTCGAGTGGCGGGCCTCGCTCTTCCAGGAGCGTGGCGCGCAGATGGCGTCGGTTTGCCAGGCCACGTGGGTCAACCAGGGCGATGTCGAGATCATCCTCGTGGCGCCTCTCCCGGCCGACGGCGCGTGGATGGGCGACGCGAGCGTGGCGGTTCGGGCCGCGGGAAACGAAGCGTCGGTCAAGCGCTCCATCGCGCGCGACCTGCGGCTCATTCAGGCGCACGCCGGCGAAGCGCCTCCCCGCGACTCGCGGCACGCGATCGACCGCGTGTTCATGCTCCCGGTGCGCCGCGCCCTCGATCGGGCACCCCGCGCGCTTCGTGTCGTCGCGCCGCCGCCGCGGCCGATGCCGGAAGGCCGCGCGTAGACTGGACTGGCTCTCCCCGGGCCGACGGGCCCCGGCGTCGGAGCGCGTATGCTAAATGCGGCTCGCGCGATGAGCCGCTTTTACGTCACCACGCCGATCTACTACGTGAACGACGTTCCCCACCTGGGGAACGCGTACTCGACCATCGTGGCCGACGCGCTCCGCCGGTACCACCTGCTCCGCGGCGACGCGACCCGCATGCTCACCGGCACCGACGAGCACGGCCTGAAGGTCGAGCGCGAAGCGCAAGAGCGCGGCATGACCCCCAGCGCGTTCGTCGAGCAAATGAGCGCGACCTTTCGCGCGGCGTGGCCCAAGCTCGAGATCGGGGCCGACGACTTCATCCGCACGACCGAGGCGCGGCACGAACTGGGCGCTCAGGCGATCTGGGAGGAGATCGCCCGCAGGAACCCCGGCGACATCTACCTCGGCTCGTACGAAGACTGGTACTGCGTCGGCTGTGAAGAGTTCAAGACCGAGAAGGACCTGGTCCAGCCGGGCAACCTCTGCGCGATCCATCGCAGGCCGGTCGAGCGCCTGAAGGAAGACACGTACTTCTTTCGGTTGAGTCGCTACACCGAGCCGCTGCTCGCGCTCTATCGCCAGAGGCCCGAGCTCATTCAGCCCGAGAGCCGCCGCAACGAAGTCATCAGCTTCGTGTCCACGGGCCTGCGAGACCTGTCGATCTCGCGCACCAAGCTGACGTGGGGCATCCCCGTTCCGGGGGATCCGAAGCACGTCATGTACGTGTGGTTCGACGCCCTCGCGAACTACTGGACCGCGCTTCAGGGCAGCGAGGCAGCGAAGGCGTTCTGGGGCGAGGGAAGCCGGGTCGTGCACGTCGTCGGCAAGGACATCTTGCGGTTTCACGCGGTCTACTGGCCGGCGGTCTTGATGAGCGCGGGCTTGCGCTTGCCGAGCACCGTCTACGCGCACGGGTTTCTGACCTTCAACGGCCACAAGATGAGCAAATCGCTCCGTAACTCGGTCGATCCGCTGGGGATCGCCCAGGCGTTCGGGCAGATCGTCGGCGGCGATGCCGGCGGGGCCGACGTGCTCCGTTACCAGCTCTTGCGGGCGATCGCGTTCGGGCAAGACGGCGACTTCGATCTCGCGGCGATGGTCGAGCGCTACAACGCGGACCTCGGGAAGAACCTCGGGAACCTCCTGGCTCGCACGCTCGGCCTCTGCGTCAAGATGACGGCGGCAAGGGTCCCGCCGGCAGGGGAGGCGACCGCGCTCGAGCACGAGCTCTACGCCGCCATCGAGGGCCACTGGCGCGAGGCCGCCCTTGCCTGGGATCGCATCGAGCCGCACCGTGCGCTCGAGCGCGTATGGGCGATCGCGTCCGCCGCGAACCAGTACGTCGACCGCGCCGCGCCGTGGGCCGAAGACAAGAAGGGCCATCGCGGGCGCGTCGAGACGATCCTGAACACGCTGCTCTCCGTGCTGGGCGCGCTGTCGGTGGCGATATGGCCCGTGCTGCCGGCGAAGAGCGACGAGATGCGGCGGCAACTCGGGCTCGCGCCCGTGCGTCCCGAAGAAGGGAAGGACTGGTTCGCGCCCGGCGTCGGCACGCGCACCGGAGGCGAGGCGCTCGCGCCGGGAACGCCGCTCTTCCCGACGGTCGACGAGGCGGGGACGAAGGCGCTGCTCGAGCTCTTGACGCCCCGGGTGGACGGGGCGCCGGCACCCGCCACGGGGCCGGCTTCGTCCACCTCCGCGTCCACGTCCGCTTCCCCGACGGTGTCCACGTCCACGTCCACGATCGCTTACGAACAGTTTGGTCTGGTGGATCTGCGGGTCGGGGTGGTCCGGACGGCAGAGCGCGTACCGAAGAAAGACAAGCTGCTCAAGCTGGCGGTCGACGTCGGCGAGGCCACACCGCGCACGATCGTGGCGGGGCTCGCGCTGTCGTTTGCGCCCGAGGCGCTCGTGGGGCGTCGCGTGGTCGTGGTCGCGAACCTGGCGCCTCGGGAGTTCGGCAAGGGCCTCGTGTCGCGCGGGATGTTGCTCGCCACGGGACCGAGCGACAAGCTCACGCTCGCGACCGTCGAGGGTGACGTCGAGCCCGGGGCGAAGTTGACGTAAGAGCTCGCGCTGGGCGGTCAGTCGGCCCAAAGCGCGGCGAGTTCGAGCTCGATCGCGTCGAAAGGCTCGGCGCGCACGAGGGCCTCGCCCGTCCACGTGCCGACGCGGAGCCACTGGCCGCCGTGCTTGCCGTCTTCGAGCCGCCAGACTTCGAGGAGCCTGGCGAGCGGGTCGACGAGCCAGGCGCGGCGAACGCCTTCGCGCGCGTAGACGTCCATCTTCTCGGACCGATCGAACGCTTGCGTGCTCGGCGACAGCACCTCGCAGATCCAGTCGGGCGCGAGGGAAAAGTACTTCACCTCCATGGGAAGCCGCGGCATGCGCTCGCGGCGCCACCCGCCGAGATCGGAAACCACGATGTCCTCGCCCAGGTGGAGCTCGGGTTCATCGAGGATGATCCAACCGCCCGGGCCTCCCTTACCGCGGTCGAACGGTCCGCCGAGCTCCGTGCCGAGACGCGTCGAGGCGCGCGCATGGGGCGCGCCCGGTCGGGGCTGCGTGTGCAAGACCCCGTTCACGACCTCGGCGACGACATGCTCGGGCGCGGCGAGCACGTCGTCGTAGGTCGCTCGACGCTTGGCGGGATCGCCCATCGCGGCGTCAGCTTAGCAGACGGGCGCCCGCGTCCCTCGTTGCGGCGGGCGCGCGAGAAGGACGCCGCGGGCGCGCTCCGCGCTGACGTTCAGAAGTACCCGATCATCCCCAGCGTGACGCCGAGATACAAGATCGACGACGAGGCCGAGAACGTCGTCGACGTCGAGCCCGTGTCGGTCTCGCTCGAGTGGCCTCCTGCGAACGGGAGGTCGGCGGTGATGCCGGCCGTGAACCCGAGGTGGGGGATCGGCGTGATGACGAACTGGGGATCGAGGTCGAACGAGAACTGGTGGACGCTGTTCGTCGTCGTGACGTCGACGTTGCCATTGCCGTTGGCATTCTCGGTCGTCTTCTGACTCAACGTGTAAAACGACAAGCCGCCGCGCAGCCAGAACGAGAACGTGTTGTTCAGCGCGAAGATGTATCCCACCCGGGGCGCGATGCCGAAGAGCGTGTTCTTCGGCGCCGTCACCGACGTGGTCGTATTGGTGCCGTTGGTGAAATCCGTCTCTCTGCCGGTGCTGCCTCCGAGCGTGAAGAACACGACCAGGTCGCCACCGAGGGTGAGGTTGGGCACCACCACGTAGTCGAATCCAACGCGCGGCACCGTGTAGAAGAGATCGTTCGCGTCGGCCGTGAAACTATAGAGGAGCGACAGAGACGACTGCGACTGCGTCGTGACCACCTTGGTCTGCCCTGGACCGGCCTGCAGGGTCTCCGATTCGTCGGAGAAGGCCAGGAAGGGCACGAGCCTGTCGGCGCTGATGATGAACTGGCCCCGCTGCCCGAACTCGTGCTGCTGCTGGGCGTGGGCTCGTGACGTCGTCAGGAGTGCGCAGAGAAGGCCCAGGGTCGCCCCGACTGACGTAACCGTTCGCTTCATGGGAAGAGACCTCCGATTGCGCGCGAATCTACTCGCATCCGGGCGTCCGGGTCGAGTTCGGAACCAATGGGCGTGCCCCGGGAGAGGTTCGGGCAGAATGTGTATCGTGGCCGGCCCATGACCCACGCCCTAGTTTCCCGCCTCACCGTGGCCGTCATTGCGGCCGCCGCGCTCGCCCTCTCCGGGTGCTCCAAGGAGGCCGCGGAAGCCCCGGCCCCCACGGCCCCGGTCGACGCGGTGGCGCCTGGAGTCGCGTACGCGCCGGCGTCTGCGCCCGCGCCCGCGCCCGCCCCCGCGCTCGCGTCC
>CALFNG010000133.1 GCA_937902985.1 uncultured Myxococcales bacterium | reverse complement strand
CCCTACACGACCCTCTTCCGATCGCGGCGCGGGCGGACGACGCCACCGTGGCTCCGGCTCCGCCCGACATGGTCAGGGCAAGCGCGAGAAGTGGCGCGCGGACGACGGCGGGGAAGCCGCGGGGAACGTGAGGGACCCTTTCTGGAACGGTCGATTTCATGCGCTCCGGTCGGTATGCCCGCGTGCGCAATCGAGGACCATAGGCATCCCTTCAGTCGCAGCAGTCGCAGGCCAGGCCGCGGAGGCCAGGCTCTCTGAATATTAAACTATCGAATGGTGGGCACCGCCGTGGTTAATCAGCATTCGTAGAGCGTGCCGGCGCGGCGTCTTGCCGATATGCCGAGCGCGTTGGGAGCATGCATGACCATCATTCGTTGTTTTGCCTCGCCTTCGGGCGCGGGCGACAGGAACGCGCCGGCGATGCGACTGCCCCTCACCGCCCAGAAGGAGAATTGACGATGAAACGTCGACTGTCTCTCTCGTTGACCTCGTTCGTTATTGCCCTGGGGCTCGCCTCTTGTAGCTCCGCTAAGGAGGCCTCCACGGAGAACGCAAGCATGTCGCCCGACGGCGGCGCGCGCGCGGACGCCTCGTCGGGTTCGGCCGCGACCTGCATGACGGACGCCGATTGTGTCGGAAGCGTTCCGCCTACGACGCCCCCCGGCTGCGCGATCGGAAAGTGCGACACACTTTCCGGAACGTGCTCCTTCCTGGCCAAGGACGGTGACGGGGACGGCCATCCGAGTGCGTCCTGCCAGTCGACGAACGGTGTGCCCGTCCAGACGGGAGACGACTGCAACGACAACGACCCCAACATCTTCCCCGGCCATTCGGAGAGCTGCACGGCTAACCCCGACGGGGGCGTGCTCGAAGGTACCTTGTGTCAGTCCGGGGAGCGGTCGTGCCTCCAGGACGGCACGGAGTCCGGCTGCGTAGGTGCTGTGGCCTGCGTCAACCAGACATGCCGCGCCGGCGCTTGCGCTGGCATCTGCGCCCAGGGCCAGACGCAGTGCGCGCCGGACGGCACGGGCGTCGAGACCTGCGACGCATCCGGCATGTGGGGGGATGCTCTCCCCTGCGTAAAGTCGACCTGCGCCCCAACGGGCGACGCCGGGAGCATGGCCGCCTGCACCGGGAGTTGCTCTGCCGGGAGCACGCAGTGCGCCGGCACCATGGCGATGCAGACGTGCACCGCAGGTGTGTGGGGCGCTCCTGCCTCTTGCGCTAGCTCCGAGACCTGCGCGACGACGACCGGCGCGTGCGGCGGGACGTGTGGCCCCAATGACACCCGCTGCGATCCGCAGAATCAAGAACAGCCGCAGACATGTGGGGCGACCGGAGAGTGGCAGAACAGCGGGTCGAGCTGCAAGAGTCTCGGCATGCAATGCGTCTCCGGTTCCTGCAAGGGTCACTGCAGTTCGGGCGATACGCAATCGTGCGGAATGGCGCTCGGCACCAAGGGCAACTGCGCGAGCGGGACGACGACCTGCGACGGCAACGGGAACTGGGGGCCGTGCAGCGTCGCGCCGGCGGCCCATGACGGCTGCTCGTCGGGCGACGACGCCACTTGCAACGGCACTCCGAACGAGGGATGCCAGTGCGTGGGGGCGCAGACCACCGGATGCGGCAACTGCGGGACCGCGCAATGCCTCGACGGCCCGTCTCCGAGCGGATTCGGCAGCTGCAACAACCAGGGCGTCTGCGCGCCGGGAGCTACCTTCTCTTGCAACTGGAGCTACCCGTACGGATGCCCGGCCACCAATGCCTCCTGCGGGTCGGATTGCGGCTGGGGTGCGTGCGTCCCCCCTGCGCCCAGCCCCTTCGCGCCCGCGGGGCTCAGCGGCGTCGCCGGAAACATTGGGCAAGTGTTCAAGAGCGGTCCGAATTGCTTCGGATCGAGCAACAGCTACACGGTGAGCCCGGTCTGTCCCAGCGGCTCCGCCGTCCAGTCGGCTTCCTGCACCATGGTCAACCAGGGCGGGGGCGTCACCGGCGGTCACTGCACGACCTCCGTGTCCGGAACGAGCGTGGGAATCACCGTCACCGCCAACAGCAACTGCACGGTGAACGCCCAGGCCACGTTGAACGTCCAGTGCATCGCCAGCAGCTGCGGCACCTCGGCGCAACCCTGAGCGCCTCGTGGGGACGCCGCGCTCACGCCGCCGTCTACCAGAGGTTCTCTGAGAGCACTCTTCGCAAAAGAGCGAACCTACCGCTCGCACCCATCGTCGTGTATAGACTCGTGAGCTGCACGGCGATGGTGCTCACCGAGGTCGCTCGCTGCGCCGCCATTTCGGCTCGCGAGCGTCCCTCGAGGAGCATGCAGGCGACGGCCCGCTGCGCACCGGTCAGCGCCCGGGCCGCCGCAAGAGTCGGCGCGGGAAGAGCGACACGTCGAAACCGCGAGTCACCCGCGGAGAACACTTCGCAACGCGAGGGGGGAAGGGACACGCCGATCGAACGCGCACAAGCCACGACCGCCACTACCAGAGGAACGGTGCGGCGGACGAGACCCAGATTGCCGAGGCCGCGGGCGAGTCGGCCCGAAACCGTAGCCTCCGACACCCCCAGGTCGAGTGCGATCGTCTTTTGCTGGTCGCCGGACAGCACGCGTTCCAGTATTTGCGATTCCCTCTCGGGAATGTCTGGACCTGGCCGTGCACGCTCCCTAAACCAGACGATCCACGGCACTTCCGGCGAGAGCTCGTGGCGGAGCTCGAGGTGGCCGCCCATGAGACCTGCCCAGAGCGACGAGGGGAGCCCGTCGACCGTGGCCGGCGCTGAGTGCACGAGCCGAAGGGCGGACTGGTTCCCCGTCGTCGCCCGCGCCTCTGCGGTGTCGAAATCCATCGCGGCACACGGGAGTGCGCCGCTCGTATCCACGGGTTGCATGACAGTCTCCCTCGCGCCCGCCGGCGCGATGTCGCGGCGTCATGCCGATGAGGCGATGAGGCGGTATAGGCCGTGGCAGAGCAGCAAGCGTGCCGCCTGCCTGCTCGCCCGCAGGCATAACCTGTCAGTGCCCCCTGGCAAATCACCTGGCGAATCGGCTCGGTACCGTTTCTGCGAGAGCTCGAGCGCGATCGTAGTTCGCGTCTCTCCGGAGGGCACGCGCACTCGCTCGTCCAAGATCCTGGATCTCGCGCGGCCGGATTGTCGCCGATTCTGGAGCCGTAAGGACTACGTGCGTCTTCTTTTCGCCCTCTTGCCTTGAATCCCGTTTCACAGACGCGATCTGCCGAGCGACGCACCATCTCCCGGGCGGCAACAATTGCATCGCCTGTTGGACCGGACGGGCGCCCGTCTCGGAGCCACGCGCTAAGCCGGTCGCGTTCGGCTCCTCCACCGCCGGAGACCTTGAACAGGCGCGGTGCCAGCGAAGAGGCGTATCCGGCTGGACGATGCGCAGGACGTTCCTCCAGGTCGGGGTGACGGCCGTGAGCGCCACCAGGGCGATTCGCTCGAACGGCGTCACACGCTGCCTTGCGACCGAGCGTTGCAGCAGGACGAGTTAGTGTCGGAGCAAGGCGATCTCTGCGAGCAGCGCCCAGCGCGCACGCAAGGCGCCCCTATAGCAGCCGTGCGCCGAGGCTCTGGCACGGCCGGACCCGTACGGGACCTCCGAAGTCGAAAGCGCGACGGGCGTCGCCGCGCGCCCTCTCGGCGTCCCCGCTGCCGCAATCGTCGAGCGCGGAGGGCTCGCGTCCTCGGCACTTCTTCTTGTCGTCGTCGCGCGTGCGCGGGACTCGACCGACGAGCCGAGTGGCGATGAGGCGGTGGCGCAGCTCAGCCTCGACCTCGGATAGCCTTGCGGCCAGACTGCGTATTCCGGGCTGACCCGGGGGCCCGTTCCGACGGCACTCGGGGGCTGATTCCGGAGACTCGGGGGCCCGTTCCGGGGCACCCGGTGGGTCATTCCGGGCCACCCGGGGGATGATTCCGGGGCACCCGGGGATCGGAGATCGACGGCGTGCGCAGTCGCAAACCTCATCGCGTACACGGGCGCGATGTCGGAGCGAATGTCGATGCGGAAGGTACGAGAAGTCCTGCGGCTCAAGTACGAGAGCGGGCGAAGCCACGCGGAGATCGCCGCGTCGCTCGGGATCGGGGAGAGCACCGTCGGGGACTACCTGGCGCGAGCCCGTCGCCTCGGGCTCACGTGGGAGAGCGCGCGCGAGCTCGGTGAGGTGGAGCTCGAGTCGCGGCTGTTCCGCGACGGGGGCCGCAACGAGCCGCCGGCGGGGGTGGCTATCGACTTCGCGTGGGTGCACCGAGAGCTGGCGCGGCCGAGCGTGACGCTCCAGACAGTCTGGGTCGAGTACCGTGAAGCGGCGGCGGCCGAGAAGCCGCTGCGGCCCTACGAGTACAGCCGCTTCTGCGACCTCTACGCCCGCTGGAAGAAGGCGCTCGGTGTCGTGATGCGCCAGGTGCATCGCGCTGGCGAGAAGGTCTTCATCGACTACTCCGGCAAGAGGCCTCGCATCGTCGACCGCGAAACCGGCGAGGTCACCGAGGTCGAGCTCTTCGTCGCCGTGCTCGGCGCGAGCAACTACACCTTCGCGGAGGCGACGCGCTCGCAGAAGCTCGCCGACTTCGTCGGTTCGACCATTCGCGCCTTCGAGTACTTCGGCGCGGTGCCGGAGATCGCCGTCCCCGATCAGCTTCGCAGCGCAGTCCGCGGGCCCGACCGTTACGAGCCCGACATCAATCCGACCTACCTCGAGATGGCGCAGCACTACGGCGTCACGATCATCCCGGCGCGCCCGCGGCGGCCTCGCGACAAAGCCAAGGTCGAGGGTGGGGTGCTCATCGCGCAGCGGTGGATCCTCGCGGCGCTCCGCCATCGCACCTTCTTCAGAGATCCGTGCGACCGCAAGCGACGTCGAGATCCTTCACAAGGGCGTCCGCGTCGCGTCGCACGCGCGCTCCTTCGGCCCGAAGGGGACCAGCGTGATCGCCGACGAGCATCGTCCCCGAGCGCATCGCGACTACGGCCGCTGGCCGCCCGAGCGGATGGTCGCCTGGGCGGAGAGCGTCGGACCGCGGGTCGGCGAAGTGGCGACGGCGATCATGAGCCACCGTACGCACCCCGAGACGGGGTACCGCGCGTGCCTCGGACTGATCCGCCTCGCCGATCGATACGGCCGGGAGCGCGTCGACATGGCGTGCACGCGAGCTCTCGCGATCGGAAGCCCGAGCTTCAAGAGCGTGGCGGCCATCCTCAAGAACGGTCTCGATCGCACGCCGCCGGTCGAGGTCTCGGCTCGCGCGCCCATCGCGCACGAGCACATTCGCGGCGCTTCGTATTTCGACAAGGAGGACGACAGTGATCTTGGAAGAGACCATTCAGAAGCTGCTCGACATGAAGATGCTCGCGATGGCGACGACGCTGCGCGAGATGAATACCGCCCCAAGGACCGAACCACTCTCCACTGAGGAGACGATCGGGCTGCTCGTCGACCGCGAGTGGACCGACCGCGAGAACAAGCGACTCTATCGGCTCCTCAGGGACGCCGGCGTCCCCAGCGGCGTCTGCGTCGAGGAGGTCACGTGCGATGCCGGACGCGGCGTCGACAAATCCGTCATGCGCGCCCTCGCATCCTGCCAGTGGGTGCGCGCCAAGCAGAACGTCATCGTCGTCGGCGCGACCGGCGCCGGCAAGAGCTTCCTCGGCGCCGCGCTCGCCCAGGGGGCGTGCCGTCATGGCTTCCGCGCGCTCTGCCTGCGCACCCCCCGGCTGCTCCAGCAGCTCGCGATCGCCCGCGCAGACGGCACCTACGTGAACGCGCTCGCGCCTCTCGCGAAGGTCAACGTCCTGGTCCTTGATGACTTCCTGCTCGCGCCGATGACCGACGTTGAGCGACGGGACCTGCTGGAGGTCCTCGAGGACCGCTACGACCAGACCTCGACGATCCTCACCTCGCAACTGCCGACCAAAACTTGGCATCAGGCGATCGGAGAGGCCACGATCGCCGACGCGATCTGCGACCGCCTCGTCCACAACGCGCACGTGGTCACGCTGCGCAGCGGCTCGATGCGGAAGAAGAAGGCCATCGCGACCGAGGTGACCGAGAACAAGACCTGACTGCGAGCGTCGCTTCGCTCCGATCCCCGGACTGCGCCCCCGCGTCCGCTCGGAACGGGTGCCCGAGTCGCTCGGAATACGCAGCCAGACCGGGCTGCGCGCGCGGCCTCGCTGGGCCGGGAGGGCGGAGGTGCGCCTTGAAATCGACCCAATATAGTCGGCCGCTTGCAACACACCAACCCCCTCGCTACGCCGAGAACGCTCGATCACCCCGCGGGGGGGCGATACGTTTACCCTACTCGCCGCGATGGTCATAAAGGCGAACCGGGTCCACCGTGTCCCACGCAGTCGCAGCCAGCAGAAGCGATCGGCGTGGGGCCGGACCGACGGGGACATGGCGAGACACCCCTCAGACGTCCACGGACAGGGCCAGCAGCCTGTAGGCCTTCCCTCATGGACCATGGGACCGCCCGCCCCTTGCTCGCCCGCGCCCGCTACGACCACCTATTCGCCAAGACGTCGCCGGGCTGGTGCCACGAAGGACTGGCCATGAGTAGAGGCGCGATGCTGGATGTGTGAGCTGCGGTGCGTCGGGAAGGAGACAATTTGGCCGTTCTCTACCGTACGGGCGCGTGCGATCCTCGACGTTCTCGTGACTGACGACACGCTGATCGCTGGCCGCTACCGCCTCGAGAGTCTCGCAGGTCGCGGCGGCATGGGGGAAGTCTGGAAGGCCGTCGACACCGAAACGGGAACGCCGGTGGCGCTCAAGCGGATGCTCGACACGGGCGCCGACGCGGACCGCTTCACGCGCGAGTCGTTGCTTCTTTCGAAGGTGACGCACGAGGCGCTCGTGGCGCACGTCGCGCACGGGGTCGACGCCGGCATCCCGTGGCTTGCGATGGCGTGGGTCGAGGGCGAGACCCTGGACGCGCGGCTGACGCGCGAAGGACTGCCCCTCGGAGATGCCTTGACGCTAACACGTCGGATCGCCGGAGCTTTGTCGGCGCTCCATGCTCAGGGGATTGTCCACCGGGATCTGAAGCCTTCCAACGTGATGCTCGCGCACGGACGTTCCGACAAAGCACTGCTGCTCGACCTCGGCGTGGCGCACACGAGCGCCGCGACGCGCGTGCTAACGGCGACCAACCTCATCGTGGGCACCATCGGGTACATGGCGCCCGAGCAAGCGCTGTCAGGGCGTGACGTCACTGCGCACGCGGACGTCTTCTCACTCGGCTGCGTGCTCTTCGAATGCCTGACGGGCGCGCGCGTCTTCGAGGGCGATCGTCTCGTCGAGGTCCTCGGCCGGCTGCTTCAGGATACTCCGCGACGCGTCCGGACGGTGCGTCCGGAAGTGCCCGAGGCTCTCGATGTGCTGGTCGCGTCGATGCTGGCGCGCGACACGAGCAAGCGGCCTCGGGACGGTGCGGCGGTCCTCGCGGCGCTCGCGGGGCTGGACTTGTCGGTCGTGGCCCTCCGCCGGACGGCCCCTCACGTCGTTCGGGCAATGACGCACGAGGAGCAGGCTCTTGCCATCGCTGCCATCGTCGACCTCGGTCACGTGGACTCGGGAGCATCCACCATTTGGGAACAGTCACTGACGGGCGAGATGGATCGCGTTCGCGCGGCTGCAAAGGCGGCCGGCGGCGAGGCGGTGCCGATCGATGCGCGTACCGCCCTAGTGATTGCGGAAGCGGATGGCACGGTGACGGATCGGGCCGTGGTGGTCGCGACGGTCGCGCGTGCCATCGTAGCGGCATTGCCGAGCTTACGGTTGGGACTCGCGGCGGGCCTCGCCCAGCGAACCGGGCGTCTTCCCTTGGGCGAGTTGCTCGAGGGCGCGGTACGGCTAGCGCGGACCGCCCAGCCTGGCCGCGTCGCAGTTGATGCGATCGCGCGAGACCTGCTGGAGGCCCACTTCGAGATTCGCGACCAGACGCTGGGAGACCCTCGCGTAGCCGACGGCGAGCGTCGCGTCATGGGGAAGGTCGTGCCCTTCGTCGGACGCGAGAAGGACATGGCGATCCTCGAGGCGACGGTGGCGGAGGCAATCGAGGAGAGCGCGCCTCGAGCCCTGCTGATAGTCGCCCGACCAGGTACAGGGAAGTCGCGCCTGGCGCGGGAGTTCGTCGAGACGCGCCTGCGACGACGAGAGGACGTGACGACGCTGGAGGCGCGCGCAGAGTCGGCGAGCGCTGGAACTGTCCACGCAGTCATGCGCGGTCTGCTGCGCGCGGCCGTCGGCCTCGGCGCTCACGGCTCGCCAGAAGACCATGCATTGCTGCGGACATACGCGCGGTCGCTGCCCGGCGTGGAGGACGGCGAGAGGCTCGCGGACTTTCTTGGGGAGCTGGCCGGCGCGCCGCGTCCCTACGAGTCCGGGGTGGAACTGGATTCGGCTCGCGGCGATGCCGAGGTGATGGCCTGGTGGATGCGTAAGACGGTGCGGGAGTGGCTAGGGGCCGAGTCGGCGCGTAAGCCCCTAATCCTTGTGATCGAAGACCTGCACTGGAGCGACGAAGCGACGATCCTTCAGTTGGGCGAGGCGCTGCGGACCTTGACGGATCGTGCTCTCGTCCTGGTCGCATTGGCGCGCCCCGAGGTCCAGACGCTCTTTCGCGAGCCGTGGCGCAATCTCGCGAGACTGGAGCTCAGCGGCCTTGGAGCGAGAGCGGCCGAGCGCATCGCGCGTGCCGTGCTCGGATCCGAGATGGACGGGGGTGTTATCGCACGGGTCGTGGAGCGCGCCGATGGGAACCCCTACTTCCTCGAGGAACTCGTGCGCTTCGTCGCCGAGGACCGGGCCCACGAGCTTCCCGTCAATATACTAGCCGTGCTGCACGCGCGGCTCGCTGAGCTTGAGCCCGAGCTTCGCCGCGTGCTGCGAGCGGCGAGCGTGCTCGGTGAACGCTTCGTAGCCGAGGGCGCGGCGGCGGTCGTGGGGACAGGTGACGACGTAGGGGGGGCGATTGATGCGCTGGTGCGTCACGAGTTGCTCGAGCGGACTGACGAGGGAGGATTCGCGTTTCGACACGCGCTGGCGCGGGACGCGACGTACGCGACCCTGGCGGAAGCAGACCGGCGCGCAGCTCACGAGCGCGCTGCCAACTGGCTCGAACGGCAGCCGGACCCGAGTCCGCGAGCGATGATGGGCCATCTGGAGGCTGCCGGCGCCACCGATCGCGCTATCCCTTGGATCGTAGCGGGAGCCCTCCAGAGCCGAGAAATGGGTGCAGACAAGGAGGGCTTTGAACTGGCTGGACGAGGCCTCGCGCTGGGTGCGATAGGAATCGACGAGGGCCGGCTTCACGGCATACTCGCGGTCCGCAGCGTCTACCTCGCTGACTGGACGAGGGCGGTCAGCTCGGGCCGGTTGGCGATGGATCGCCTCCCGACAACTCACCCCGAATGGTTTATCGCAGCCGGGGCCGTGATCTTTGCGTCGAGCATGATCGGCGATGTCGCGACTGGTGCCGAGGTGATTCGTAGATGGTTGACAGAGTCGCCTCATCTGCAAGGGGTTCGCGCGGAGTACGTTGCGCAATTTGCAGTCGTGGTTGGTCTGATAACTGCCGGCATGACGAATCAGGCCGAAGGCGTTCTCGCGGTCGCTTCGCCACGGTTGGGTTCCGCAGGACAGGCGTGGGATGAGCTATCCCACGCCGCCGTCGCCTTTTGGCAGGCGGGACGCCTGGGCGAGGGGACCGTCCGCGCGCTGCGCGCGCGGGAGATTGCCGTGAGATACGGCGATGTCTGGGGCGGTGCCTCGGCGGACTCGTTCCTCTACGCAGCAAAAGTGTGGTGCATCTCTGAGTTGGGCATCCCGGAATTGAGCAAAGCCATCCAAGGTCAACTCGATGAGTCTGCTGCACCCATCATGGCTGATTGGTTCGCGACGTGGCGCGCCACGCTCGAAGCGAGGATTAGTCCGGACGACATGGGAGAGCTCCGACGCTGCGTGCTCATGCCCACCCTGGTGACTGCCGAAACTGCGCGCTGTGTCTTGCGGACAAACCTCGTTCAAAGCAACCGTAGCGACAAGCTAGGGGACGAGCTCGCCTCGTACGAGCCGGTCCTGGCGTATGCGCGCGCCAACGCTGCCGTCTGCGGCGCGTTCGTGGCGTTGTGGGGCGGCGATCCTGACCGGGCTCTTCGCCAGTTGGCACGAGCCGAAGAACTTGCGCGCGTCGGTGCATATCTCTGGACCTGGGAGCTCCTACACGCCTGTCGCGCAGGCGCGTTGATCGCGCTTGGCAGACAAACGGACGCGGTCGCGTCGGTTCGCACTGGCCTCGCACGCATCGAACATACGCTGACAGGAATCGACGACGAGCTGCGGACAGGGGCAGAGATCCACGTCGACGCGATCAAACGGCTCCACGCTCTCGCGAAGGAACTCGGCGTGACGAACGAGCCGGAGTCGCCGACACGCTGACGCCTCGCGCTCTTGCGGGCAACCGCGGACGTCGGTAGGTGCAGAATGGCTATGCCCGACGACCCGAGCAGCGACGTCTCAGCGGTCGATTCGTTTTTGCGCGAGGTTGCCGCGGTCTCGGAGCCTGAGGCGGGCGCGCACCCGTGGTGTCCGCAAAGCCATCGTCGCCGATTGTCGCATGATTCGCCGGCCAATCGGAGGCTTGAAGCTGCGGCGGGGGGCGGGGCAGTATGGGCCCGACTTGAT
>CALFNG010000132.1 GCA_937902985.1 uncultured Myxococcales bacterium | reverse complement strand
GGGGGGCGCCGCGCGGGCCGCTGTGACGGCGATCGGCGTGCACCTCGGCTTCCGCGACATCGCCGTGCGCGCGCGCTCGTTCGTCGACCCAGCGCGCCGGGATGCGTTCATGGCGACCGCGCCGTGCCCGATCGCTCCTCAGGCGTGGACCGCTTCGGCCGAAGACGAGGCTCGCACGTTTCTCGTCGTCCAGGCCACGACCGCGGGCATGCACGGCGCCGATCCAGGAGACGAGGTCGCGGGCATCGTGGCCTGGGGCGCGCTCCCCGCGAACGCGGTCGCCATCGACGTGGTCTACGCGCCGCGTAATACGCCGTGGCTGCGGGCCGCGCGTGCCCGCGGGCTCCGGTGCGACGACGGCCTGGGGATGCTCGCTCGCCAGGGCGCGCTGGCCCTCGAGCTGTGGCTGCGCGCCTTGGGCGCCGAGGACCCGTTCGCCGGCGGAAGCCCGCTCCGCGCGATGCGCGCTGCTCTCGAATGACACCGCCCATCCGAGCTATCTTGGAGTCGTGGCCAAGAACAGGCAGCGGCTCGGCTATCGCCGCATCGTCCAGCTGCTGGTCTATCTCGTCATCGTTCCGACGGCGCTCATGCTGCTCGTCGGGATCGTGCTCATGTTCCTCGGGAGCACGTTCGCGCTGCTCTTCGGGGCGCTCACGGTCAGCTTCGTGCTCGTCGCCGTCACCGGCATCGTGCTCGTTCTCGTGTTCCTTCGGCGCGAGGCGAACTTGAGCGAACTGCAGGCCGACTTCGTGTCCAAGGTGAGCCACGAGCTCCGGACGCCGCTGACGAGCATTCGCCTGTTCGCCGAGACCATGGAGCGCGCCCGCGGCGACCAGGCCACGGTCGACCAGTGCGTCGGCGGGCTCAATCGCGAGACCGAGCGCCTGACCCAGGTCATCGAGCGCCTGCTCGACTGGGGTCGCATGGAGGCGGGGCGCAAGCTGTTCGAGCTGCGCGTCGAGCGCCCGAACAACCTCGTCGCCCGATCCGTCGAAGCGTTCGCTCCCGTGCGGGACCGGCACCCCGAGCTCGACTTCGCCTTCCACGTCGATCCCGACCTGCCGCCCGTCAACGCCGACGTCGGCGCCATTGCCGACGCGATCGGCAACCTTCTCAACAACGCCCTCAAGTACGGCGGCACGCCGCCCGTCGTCCGCCTACGCGCCCTTCGCGTCCCTCAGGGCGTGGCGATCGAAGTGAGCGACAACGGGTCGGGGATCCCGCGCGTCGAGCACCGGCGCATCTTCTGGAAGTTCTACCGCATCGACGACCGGCTCTCGCGCGAGCGCGAGGGCAGCGGTCTCGGCCTCGCGATCGTCAAGCACATCGTCCGCGCGCACCGCGGGCGCGTGCGGGTAGAGAGCGACGCGGGTCTCGGGTCGACCTTCCGCATCATCTTGCCGCTGGCGCGGCCCGACGCGGCCTCGGCCGACGCGCTCGGCGCCGACGCGGCGGGCGCGGTCGACGCAGGTAGCGTCGTCGGCGTCGCCAGCGTGGCCAGCGTGGCCAGCGTGAAGAAAGCCTCTCGATGAGGGCCACGAACGGCGTCACCAAGCGCCGCGTCCTCGTCATCGAGGACGACCCGAGCATCTCGCTGGGGCTCCGCATCAACCTCGAGAGCGAGGGGTACGACGTCCTCACCGCGGAAGACGGCGAAGCCGGGCTGACGCTCGCTCGCGAGAACCAGCCGGACCTCGTCATTCTCGACGTCATGCTCCCGAAGCTCAACGGCTTCCAGGTGCTGCAGACCGTGAGGCGCGAGGGCCTGATGATGCCGATCATCGTGCTCAGCGCGCGCACGGGCGAGATGGAGAAGGTGACGGGCCTCGAGCTCGGCGCCGAAGACTACGTCGCCAAGCCGTTCAGCCTGGCCGAACTCCTCGCGCGCGTGCGCGCCGCCCTGCGCCGCGGTCCTCGACCGACGGAGCCGGTAGCGCGAACGGCTTACGTCTTCGGCGACGTGCGGGTCGACGTGGCGGCCCGCACGGTCACGCGCGCGAGCGCGTCGGTCGAGATGACGGCGACCGAACTCGACGTGCTCCTCTGTCTCATCGAGGCGCGCGGCGCGGCGCTCAGCCGCGAAGCGATCTTCTCGCGCGTGTGGGGGCCGAACCACCACGGGACGCCTCGCACGATCGACAATTTCGTCCAGCAGCTCCGGGCGAAGCTCGAGGCCGATCCGCAGAAGCCTCGGCACGTGCAGACCGTGCGCGGGGTCGGGTATCGCTTCGACGGGTGAAGTCGCCGCTCCGGTCGCCGTGCTAAGCGTGCTGGGGTCGACCCATGGATCAGAGCCTTCTCCGGAGCTACCTCGCGACCGTCTACGAGTTCCCCAGCCTCACGGGGCCGCTGCGAACCTCGCTCGACGGGGACATCGTGACCGATGCCTCGTCGCTGCCGGAGCTCCTGCAGCGGCCCTTCGCCGTGCTCACGGCGTTCAACCCGAGGTCGATGCTCCTACCTCGGAAGGTCAACGAAGCGCGCCACCAGGTGATGCGCGATCTCCTCATTCTCGGCGTCTATCGCGTCGAGGCCTGCGTCGGCTACGAAGAGGATCCCGAGGGCACGTGGCGCGAACCGTCGTGGCTGGTTCACGGTATGGATCGCGACGAGGCGATCGCGTTCGGCCGCGTCTTCCGCCAGAACGCGATCCTCACGTGCAAGAACGCGCGCCCCGAGATCATCGTGACCGATCCGACCTGCGACGACATCGGCAAGACGTACGTCGGCAACTGGCGCGTCCGAAGTTGAGCGCGCTTCCCGCGTTCCGCGCTCGCGATCTCAGAACGACATCTGCAGCGACGTGCCGCTCACGCGGAGCGAGCTGCGCGGGTACGTAGCGACCTGGAGCTCGCTGGCGGCGATGCCGACCAGCGTCGTCAGGCCCTCGGCGCCGTGGTTCGCGAAGTCCCAGTGATTGGTGGCGACCGCGAGGATCGCCCCCGCGACGACGGTCAAGAGCACCGGGACGACATAGGCGACGGCGTTCTGGTGCTGGACCGCATCGTCGGCATTCGTCTCGAGGACGAAGCGCGCGCTAGAAACATGCTGGCGGCCGAGTGCGCACATTGAAGCACGTGTGCGGCACCGGGTCGCATTTCCGATGACGATTGCGGCCGAGCGAACGGCGACCACGTCACGCGCGACCGCGACACCCGGTGTTCGTCCAGGACAGCGGCAGCGCGCCGGAGCCCTCGAGAATCGCCGGCATAAAGACGACACGTCGCGACCCGCCGCGCCGGAACGCGCGTTGCTCAAGCCGCGAGGATGCAACGACACCTCGTGCGCGGCTCCGGCGCCGCCGTCCTCGCCTCGTGCGCTGCGGTCGTTCTCGTGTGCGTCGCCAGCGCGCCGTCGTGCTCCGGTCGCAGCGTGGGCTCCTCGGCGGGGGCGCCCGGTTCGAGCGACGAAAGCGAGGGCGGATACGGTGGCTCGTTCCCGGCGCTCGTGGGGCCGGTGGCGCCGCCGACCTACGACGATAACGAAGCCGGGGCGACGGCGGCCGACCGAGACGCCGAAAACGCTCCGGGCGAAGCGAGCGATGACGGCGACGCGAGCCGCTCGAACCCCGCGAGCGGGGTCGACGCGGGCCCCGACGGCGCGTGCACGTCGGCCCTGTCGCGCGGCGACCTCACGATCGACGAGCTCATGGTCGAGTCGGTCGCCGGCTCGGGAGACGACGGCGAATGGTTCGAAGTCACGAGCGCGCTCGATTGCACCGTCAACCTCAACCGGTTGCACGGGGAGTGCCCGCGCGGCAGCAAGGTGGCGACGTTCGACGTCGCCGGCGACAGGTGGCTTCCGCCGCGCGGAACGTTCGTGGTCGCCGACTCGAGCGACCCGGCCATCAACCACAGGCTACCCGGGCTAATCGTGGTGTGGCTCGGTCACACGGGCGACGTGCTCCGCAACCAAGGGTCGACGCTCACGCTCAGCCTCGACGGAGCCCTCGTCGACACGCTGACCTATCCGTCGCTGGCGCCGGGCGTGGGCATCTCCGTGGCGTTCCCGAGCGGGTGCGACGGGGGCTTGCGGTCGGACTTCACCCACTGGAAGCGCTCGACCGCGTCCTGGTTCCCCGGGTTCTTCGGGACGCCCAACGCGCCCAACACCGACGTCGAATGTCCCTGAACCCCCCTGGTGACCTCGCCTTTCCGTGGCCATCTTCCACGGACCATGGGGTTTCTCGATTCACGCAAGGCGAACCAGCTCACCGTTACCGCGCCGTCGCAGGCGCTCCCTGGCCGCGCCGAGAAAATGCCGGTCCCCGCGAAGCACTTCGTGCTCGGCACGCCGCTCGCGCCCCCCTTCCCGCCGGCGATGCGCACGGTGACGTTCGCAATGGGCTGCTTCTGGGGCGCGGAGAAGAAATTCTGGGGGACGCCCGGCGTTTATTCCACGCAGGTCGGCTACGCGGGCGGGACCACGCCCAACCCCACGTACCGCGAAGTGTGCTCGGGCGAGACGGGCCACACCGAGGTCGTTCGCGTGGTCTTCGACCCGGCGAAGGTCTCGCTCGACGATCTGCTGCGCGTCTTCTGGGAGAACCACGATCCGACGCAAGGCATGCGTCAGGGAAACGACGTGGGCACGCAGTACCGCTCTGGGATTTACGTCGAGGGCGCCGAACAGCAGCAGGCCGCCGAAGCCTCGCGGGCCGCGTACCAGCCGATGCTCGCCAAGGCGGGCCACGGCGCCATCACGACCGAGATCGCCCCGCTCCAGGCGTTTTACTACGCCGAGGACTACCACCAGCAGTACCTCGCGAAGAATCCGGCCGGCTATTGCGGTCTCGGGGGCACCGGGGTGTCTTGCCCGGTGGGCGTCGCGAAGGCCTGAGCCGGGCGCCCAGGTCGGGACGCAGCCGGCAGTGACGGTCCTGGCAAAATGTCCGGAACGGTCGGAAAAGAGCCATGAAAACGGAACCAGAACGGGGGTGACTCGAGAGGCGTGGCGTGTAAGGTTTCGCGCCGTCGTCCGTCTACAGGAAACCAACGATGCGAACCCGTCCTCTCACGCTCGCTCTCACGCTTGCTCTCTCGCTCGCGGCCGGCCTGGCTGCGGCCGGCGAGCCGACCACCCTCCTCGGCAAGTGGATGAAGCCCAACATGGGCGCGCCGATGGCCGGGCAAGACTTCGCGACGCTGAAGACGAGCCTCTCGCTCGTGGCGTCGAAGCCGCCGCCGGGCGACTACCCGCAGTGGGCATCGATCGCCACGGCCGGCGCTGCTGCGGCAGCGAAGCAAGACGTCGCGGGGACCAAGGCCTCGTGCAAGCAGTGCCACGACCTCTACAAAGAGAAATACAAGAAGGAGCTCCCGACCCGTCCGTTCCCGTGACGGCGGGCGGCGTCGCGCGGGCGCTCGACTAGCGGGCCTTGTGATAAAGGACGGGGCCATGACCCGCCGGATGCCAGGTCCGTTCGCCATTGCGCTCGCCTTGGGCTGCAGCAGCGCCGCGCTCGCGAGCGCGGGCTGCGACGACAAGAAAACCTCCGACGCCCGGCCCTCGTCGCTCGACGCGAGCGCGGGGATGGACAAGTACGCGACCGCCGATCCGAAGCTCGCGAAAGCGCTCCAGGCCGCCGCCTCGGCGACCCCTGGAAACGAGAACGGACCGCCGCCCGACGGCATCTTCGCGCCGGGCGTGGCCGACAAGCGGCACCCGAAGGGAGCCCCGACGACCGTCGAGATGCTGAGCGACGGCAGCGAGCCGCGGATGGCGCTCAACGAAGGCGCGGCCGACGTCGTTCGCGCGTCGTCCTACGGACCTGCAGCGCTCGAGCTCGGAATGCAGATGGGGCCTCGCGCAGCCGTTCCCACGGTGGACATGAGCCTGTCGATCGGCGCGGCCAAGAAAGACGACGGCGGCACCGACTGGCTCGTGGCCGAGCTGAAGAAGGCGACGACGTCGAAGGAGCAGTTCGGCGATCTCCCGCCCGGCACCGACATGGCGATCGCCACGCTCGAAGGGACGCTCCTGCGCGTCAAGCTCGGGCCCGACGGCGCCGAGAGCGATCTCCAGGTATCGCTCGGCAAGCAAGCGATCGCGGAGCTCGGACGGCTCGCGCAGAATGCGGCCGAGGCGCTCGTCTTCGCGACCGTGCCCTTGCCGCCGAAGCCCGTCGGCGTCGGCGCGCAGTGGATCGCCGAGTCGCGGTTGCCGCTCTCGGGGCTCGACGTCATCGCGTACCGCGCGTTTCGCGTGAAGACGGTCGAGGGCAACCGGGTTCACCTGTCCCTCGATGTAAAGGCGTACGCCACAACCTCCGATACGGCGATGCCCGAGGTGCCGAAAGGGGCGACGCTTCAGCAGGTCGACGCGCAAGCGCAGGGTGAGATAGAGCTCGTGCGCGGTGAGGTGCTGGCCCGGAAATCCCAGGTTCAGCAGCGTGTGGTCATGGTGTTCAGCGCGCCTCCTGGATCGCAGCCGCCGGCGCAACCGGGCCAACCGCCGCCTCCGGCAACGCTCAACGGGCAGACGATGAGCCAGGCTACCTTCGTGCGAGGCGACGACCTCCGCGCGGCGCTCCGGCCCCGTTGAAGGTCAAGCGGGCGCCCGTCGTCTGCCCGCGCGGGTCTCGCTTGAGCCGCGCTCGATTCGTCGCTCGAGAGCAGCTCGACCCACCCCTCGGCTCGTGAGGCCGGAAATCAGGCGAGATTGACTCGTGTCGAGGTACACTCGAGAGCACCCAAACGGGCAAACATGAAGATCACCTGCCAGTCTTGCCAGTCGAAATACAACGTCGCGGACGAAAAGGTCCAAGGCAAGATCGTAAAAATCCGCTGTCGGAAGTGCGGGTCCACGATCGTGGTCCAGGGCAACGGCGGCGCGGCGGCGAACGGATCCAACGGAACGGGCGGCGGGCCCGCGGGCGCGGCGGGCGATTCTGACGGCGCCCAGTGGCACGTCAACGCCGGCGAAGCGGATCCCCGCACCCTGACGATGGCCGAGCTGGTGGAGGCGTACAACGCCGGCACGATCGCTCAGGACACGTTCATCTGGACCGACGGGATGGACGACTGGAAGCCGCTCTCCGAGGTCGAGGCCGTGGTGTCGGCGCTTCACTTCGACGCCGGTGCTGCCGCCAATGCTCCCGCGCCCGAGCCTGCGTACCGGTCCCCCGCGGCGTCCGTCGACGAGATCGCTCCCGCGTATGCGGCCCCGCAGGCTGCGCCGGAGCCTGCACCCGAGCCGAGGCGCGCGGCGGTCAAGCGCGAAGCGCGCGCGCGGGATCTCTTCGGTACCGGCGTCGCCGCCGAAGAAGTGCAGACCAGCGCTCCAGCCGTGCCGCAGATGATGTCTACGGGCGCAGTCGATGACGCGACGAACAAGATGACGGGCCAGCGAAACGAGAACTCGGTGCTCTTCTCGCTCGCCGTCTTGACCAAGGACGCCGACGACCGCGTGCCGGAAGAGCCGGCGCCCAGGTCGACGAGCCGGAACACGGAAGACTCTGGCCTGATCGACCTGAAGGCGCTCGCGGCGAAGGCCGAGTCGATGCGGCCGGCCGGGCTCACCGAGTCCAACGCGTTCACGTCACCGCTCGGGCTGGGGTCTGCGCCGCTGGGCGGGTCGATGAGCGTCCTCGGCGGTCCCCTCGGCGACGCGCCACAACAGAAGAGCAAGCTGCCGCTCATCATCGGCGGGGGCGCGGGTATCGCGCTGCTCCTCGTGCTCGGAATCGTGATCGGGGTGAAGCTCGCGGGCTCGAACACGCCCGCCCCCGACGCGAGCGCCACCGCCTCTGCGGCGGCCCCCACGGTCACCGCGTCAGCCGAACCCGCCCCCGCGGTGTCGGCCACGGCCGAAGCGTCGGCCACGCCCGCACCGTCGGCATCGGTCGCCGCCCGACCGAAGACCGGCGGCGGCGGCTATCACCCGCCCTCCGGAGGCGGTGCCAAACCCTCCGGCGGGGGAGCCACGGCCGCAGGCGGAGCCGCTGCCGGCGGAGCCACCCCGCCCCCCACGCCACCCCCGCCCAAGAAGGCCGGAAGCGACTGCGGCTGCAACGGCGACCTCATGTGCTTGATGAAGTGCTCCACCCACTAGGAACTAGGCGTCCGCGTCGCGCCCGGCCTGACGAGAATTCGAACAGGAGACGGGAAGACGCCGTCTCCCCGCCTTCCTGTTCCATCCTCTCGGATCAGCGGGCG
The DNA here is from genome assembly GCA_937902985.1 of uncultured Myxococcales bacterium. Taxonomy (GTDB): domain Bacteria; phylum Myxococcota_A; class Polyangia; order Polyangiales; family Polyangiaceae; genus Palsa-1150. Next base: position 11,254 of record CALFNG010000132.1, on the reverse strand, counting down.
CGCAGTAGAGCGTCGACGCTGACGAGGACGAAGAAGAGCACGCTGACCCAGGCGTTGACGTCGAAGAAGGCCTTGTCGATGGCCGCGAGGCCTCGCTTGCGGACGAGGGAGTGCTCGTAGACGAGCAGCCCGGCCGCGACGACGACGGCGCAAGCGAACGCCGGGCCTCGGCCCAGGGCGAGCCCGCACCCGGCCAGGGCGGCGACGGTGACGACATGAGCCCTCGCCGAGATCGCGAGCGCCCGCTCGCGACCGAAGCGGGCGGGGATGGAGCGTAGGCCCTCGCCGCGATCGAACGCTTCGTCTTGAAGTGAGTAGAGGACGTCGAAGCCGAGGAGCCAGGTCACGACCGCGCCCATCAGGAAGAGAATACCGGCGCCGGGCCGCGCGCCCATGGCGACCCAGGCGCCCCCCGGAGCCAGCGCGAGGGCGACGCCGAGCCAGGCGTGCGCTCCCCAGGTGAACCGCTTGGCATAGGAGTAGCCGAGGAGAACGACCAGCACGCCCGGCGCGAGCACGCCCGGCCAGAACCCGAGCGTGGCGGCCACGGCGACGAACGCCAGCGCGGACACCACGGCGAGCGCCAGGGCCTCGACGGGTCGCACGACGCCCGCGGGCAGGTGCCGAACGCGGGTCCGCGGGTTCTTCGCGTCCACGTCGCGATCGGCCCATCGGTTGAAGGCCATCGCGCTCGTGCGCGCGCAGACCATGCAGACGACCATCGCCACGATCCGCAGCCCGCTGAGCCGCTCGTGGGGAACCGCGAGCGCGAGCACGACCGCGCTCGCCGCGAAGGGCATCGCGAAGACCGTGTGCGTGAAGGCCACCATCGAGCCGTACGTCCGGACGCGCGCGAGAACGTTCACGACGCGGCCCCCGCCAGGTTCGTGAGGCGCGGGGGCCGACGCACGATCCACCGGCGCGGCGCGCGCAGGTTCTTCAAGACGAAGGCGCACGGGTCGTCGGCGATCGCGCCCGCATCGCCCTCGATCGAGAAGAGGCCGGGCCGCGCGGCGCGCACGATCCTGCCGAGGTCGTCGCGCCCGAGCGCGCGCGCGCCCTCCCACGTCGCCATGCGGACGAGCTCCGACGCGGGCACCGTCGGGAAGCGATCGGCGAGCGCCCGCGCCTCGGCGAGCACGTCGAGCGAGGCGTTCGACGCGAGCGAGTCGGTGCCGAGCGCCGGCAGGATCCCCGCCGCGCGCGCATTCAGCAAGGGGGGCAAGCGCGTCTCGATGAAGAGATTCGAGCGCGGGCAGAAGACAACAGGGGCGCCCCGGCGCGCGACGAGCTCGAGCTCTTCGGGCCGCGCGTCGGTGAGATGAACGCAGATCACGTGCGGACCGAGCGCGCCGAGATCGTCGGCCAGGGCGATCGGTGACTTTCCTGGCCACTCGAGCAGATCGCGGCGGAGCTTCAAGCGCAGTTCGTACCAACCGGGGATCGGGCCGTCGCCGTGCTCGAGGAAGCGACGTTCGGCGGCGTGCTCCGCGAGGTGCAGGCTGACGCGAGAGCCTCGCTCGCGCGCCTCGCGCGCCAGGCGACGCACGACGGCCGGGTGCGTCGTGTAGAGCGTGTGCGGAGAGGGCGCGTAATCGAGCTCGAGCGTCGGCCAGGCGCCGACGCGTTCGGCCATAATCTTCGGCAGGTCGGCGACGCGCTGCTCGAGCGACGCGCGCTCGATCCCGAACACTTCGTGGAAGATGCGGCCGACGATGCCGCGGCGCGCGAGCGGTTGCACGGCGCTGAGCGAGTTGGTCACCTCGCCCACCGCGACGGTGCCGAATGCATCGAGCTCGGCGACGGCCTGCTCGATCGCTTCGGCGTCGTCTTCGGGGAAGGCCTCGGCGCGTACGCCGATCATGTGCTCCACCCACGGGACGAAGCCGGCGCCCCCGGTGACCTGTCCACGCAACGCGCTCAGCTCGAGGTGTGTGTGCGCGTTGACGAGCCCTGGAAGCAGCACGCCCCGGGCGCGCTCGACCGGCAAGCCGGCGTGGCGCGGGAGCACGTCGGCGGCAGGCCCGACCTCGACCACGGTGCCGCTGGCGTCGACCACGACCGCCCCGTCGCGGACGACGCCCGCGTCGCCGGTGATGATGGCATCGGCATGGACGGCGCGCATGAGGGAGGGTCTACCAGGCGAGGCGCGTCTCAGGAAGGCGAAGTGAGCCAGTCGTAGCGCACGTTGCGGCGGGCAGCCTTGAAGCCGGCGGCGCGGATGCGCTGCTCCATGCCCTCGGCGTTCATGCAGAAGGTCGTTCCGGCGCTCGACACGACGTTCTCTTCGAACATCACGCTGCCGAAGTCGTCGGCCCCGAAGCGCAGCGCGACCTGACCGACCTCGGGCCCCTGCGTGACCCACGAGGCTCCGACGTGAGGGACGTTGTCGAGCATGATGCGCGCGACGGCCTGCTGCCGGAGGTAGAGGACCGTTCCGTGATCGCCCGCTTCGATCTTCGTGCCGCGCTCGTGCTGGAAGTCCCAGCAGAAGAACGCCGTGAAGCCGCTGGTCTCGTCTTGCAGGTCGCGGATCTTGACGAGGTGCGCTACGCGATCGCGCGGCGTGTCGACGGTGCCGTACATCATCGTGGCGCTCGAGCGGAGGCCCATCTGATGCGCGACCCGCATCACGCCGAGCCACTGCTCGCTGGTGCACTTGGCCTTCGCGATCTTGCGACGCACGCGATCGACGAGGATCTCCGCGCCGCCGCCCGGCACGCTGTCGAGCCCCGCGGCCCGCAGGCGCTCGAGGACCGCGCGGGTATCGAGCGCCTCGAGGTTGCCGATGTGCAAGATCTCCTCCGGCGACAGCGCGTGGAGCCCGAGCTTGTACTCGCTCTTGATCCACCGAAAGAGTTCCTCGTACCACTCGATACGGAGCTCGGGATGGAGGCCGCCCTGGAGCAAGATCTGCACGCCCCCCGCGTCGACGACCTCCTGCAGCTTCTTCGCGAGCTCGCCGCGCGAGAGCACCCAGCTCTCTGGGTGCCCCAGCGGGCGGTAGAACGCGCAAAAGCGACAGCTCGTGGTGCACACGTTGGTGTAGTTGACGTTCCGGTCGACGATGTACGTGACGACGCCGTTCGGGTGCTTGCGGCGCCGGACGGCGTCGGCGGCGAGACCGAGCTCGAAGAGCGACCCCTGGGCCAGCAAACGCTCGCCCTCGGCGGCGCTCAAGCGCTCGCCTTCGGCGGCGCGGCCGAGGAGGGTGTCGAGCGCCGGCGTGGGAGCCGCGGCGCGCCGATCGTCGTCGAAGAACCGCACGGTCGTGCGCGGCAAGAGCCCCGCGTGCGCCGCCTCGTCGTAGAACCGCTGGAGGCCGCGGCGCTCCTCGTCGCCGAGGTCGTAGCGAATCGCCTCGCGCAAGTACGCGCGAAGCGAAGCTGGCGGGAGCCCGGTCTGCTCGGCGTGGGCGTCCGCGATCGCTTCTCGCCGGTCGAGCCCCTCGCGCTTCGCAGCTTCGAGGAGCCGCTCGTCGTCCACCGAGAGCGCGCCCGCGCGACCGCACCAGGCCGCGAAGACGAACGGGAGCCGCGTCAGCTCCCACCACGCGAGGCCGAGGTCGAGGGCGTGCGCGAAGCGACCTTCGATCTCGAGCGCGGGGTCGCCGATGACGAGCGCCCCGCGCGCGCCGCCGACCGACGCGATGGCATCGTGGGGCTCGGCACCGATCAGGCGCGGCTCGCGACCGCGGTTTCGTGCGCGAAGGACGAGGCGCGCGAGAATGACGCTCGTCCGCGACGAGAGATCGACCGCGAGCTCGTCGAGCGTCTCGATCGGCCGGTCGGCGACGACTACGACGCTCCGCACGGCTCCCCGCGCGCCGATGGCGCAGCCGCGCGCGAGGCGCAGGTCGCCGATCGTGGCCGCCGCCGCGACGGGCATGAGCGCGATGTCGGCCTCGTCTTCGGCGACGCGCCGCGCGACTTCGCGAGGCGAGGCGCACTCGAGCAGGACGCGCGAGGACGCCGGCGACCGGTCGAGCCCCTCGTAAAGAGGACGCGCGTTGAGGTAACCGACGGCAGCGACACGCAGCATCTCGCCCAGCTCGCTCAAGACAACACCTCCAGATGTTTGTTCGCCTTGCGGTCGCGGACCTTGAGGGCCGACTCGGGCAGGGTGGCGCGCGGGTACTCGCGAACGACGTTGTAGAACGTGTCGCGCTCGACCGGCATGCGGCCCGCCTCTTGAACCAGGCGCACGAGCTGCTCGACGCTCAGCCCACTGGGCGAGCGCGAACCGGCCGCCTTGTAGATGGTCTCGTGGACGATCGTGCCGTCGAGATCATCGGCGCCGAAGCGGAGCGCGATCTGCGCGACCTCGGGCGTCATGCTGACCCAGTACGCCTTCACGTGCGGCACGTTGTCGAGCAAGAGACGCGAGACGGCCACCGTCCGGAGCGCGTCGATGGCGGTGGGAGCCGGCATGTTGCGCATCCCGTTGCCGTCGGGGTGGAAGGCCAGCGGAATGAACGCCTGGAAGGGGCCGCCCGCCTCGTCTTGCAGGGCGCGAATCCGGAGGAGATGATCGACCCGGTGCTCGAAGGTCTCGATGTGCCCGTAGAGCATCGTCGTGTTCGTGCGCATCCCGAGCTTGTGCGCGACCCGGTGCACCTCGAGATACTCGTCGGCCGTCGCCTTGTCGTGCGAGATGCGGGTCCGCACCTCGGGGTGGAAGATCTCGGCGCCGCCGCCGGGGAGGCTGTCGAGCCCCGCGCGCCGCAAGCGCTCGAGCACCTCGGTGTGCGTCATGCCGTAGTGCTGCGCGAAGAAGTGGATCTCCACGGCCGTGAAGCACTTCATGTGAATGTCCGGCTTGATGCGCTTGAAGCCCGACAGGAGCTCTTCGTAATACGAGAACGGGAGACCCGGGTGCAGGCCGTTGACGATGTGGATCTCGGCGGGGGGGTCGTCCATGCGCACCTCGAGTTCGCGCCAGGCGTCGGCGAGACTCATGGTGTGCGCCCCGGGCGAGTGCTCTTCGAGCTTCGCGAAGGAGCAGAAGAGGCACGACGCGACGCAGACGTTCGTGACCTCGATGCGCATGTTCCGGTTGAAATACGTCCGGTCGCCGTGGAGCCGCTCGCGCACCCCGTTTGCCAGCTGGCCGACCGCCACGACGTCGGGATGACGGAAGAGCGTGACCCCATCGTCGAACGAGAGCCGTTCGCCTCGCTTCACCTTGTCCGCTATCGCCTCGAGCATCACATCGCCTCCTGAAGTGGACCCGCAGGCAGGGGCGCTTCGACGACGCCGTCGGCCCGGATGAAGAGAGGAACCCGCCCGCCGCGCTCGACGCACTCCGCGAGCTCGCGGCGCTTCACGACCTCGACGAGCTCCTGCTTGCTCTTCTTGCCGACGCCGGACATCGCGCCGTCGGCAATGGGAAGTCCGCGCTTGGTCGCGATGAACCCGACCAGCTCGTCGGCGCCGAAGCCGAGCGCCACCTGCGCCAGCTCGAGCCCGCTGCGCGTCCAGTCGACCCGTATCCGCGCGGCCCGCGGCCCGGTGATCCGAGCGATGGCCACTTCGCGCAGGAGCTCGAGACCGGTGATGGGCCGACCGTCGGGCGGGAGGACGATGACGAGCGCGTCCTCCGCCGGCGGCTCGCTCGTGTAGATTCGAACGTCGGCGCCGATTTCTTCCGCGCGCACCCGGTCGGCGAGAGCTCCGAGGACGAGCAGGTCGGCCGCGCGCAGGCGCGCGACATACGCCTCGATCGACGTCCCCGCCCGACGCGCGGCGACGATGGCACCGAAGCCGGCCGCCTCGATGGCGCGATCGACGAGCGCGGTCATCGTGCCCCCCAGCGACGGACGAGGTCGTGCTCGAGGCCCAGGTGGTCGAGGACGCGCGCGATCACGGTGTCGAGGGCCTCGTCGAGGGTCGCCGGCTTGCCGTAAAACGACGGCATCGCCGGCAAGACGACGGCCCCGGCGCGCGCCAGGGCGGTGAGGTTCTCGAGGTGCACGACGCTGAGCGGCGTCTCGCGAGGAACGACGAGCAACGAGCGCCGCTCCTTGATCATCACGTCGGCCGCGCGCGTGAGGAGCGTGTCGGAGATTCCATGCGCGATGCGCGCGGCCGTTCCCATGGAGCAGGGCACGACGGCCATCGCGTGCCATCCGGCGCTGCCGCTGGCGAAGGGCGCCTTGTAGTCTCGGACCCCCCAGACGGGCACGCCGATCGACTCGCGAAGCTCGCCGCCGCACTCGAGCGCCCAGACTTCGGAGGCCGTCTGCGAGATGCAGACGCCGAGCTCGACGTCGTCGCGATCGCGCAGCAAGCCGACGAGGCGTCGCGCGTAGGGTGCGCCACTGGCGCCGGTGATCCCGATGACGATCTTCTTCCTGGGGGTGCTGGTCATGCCGTCGGACCTGGCCGTTTGGAACCGCACACGATGGACGCGATGCCGAGCGTCAGATCCCACCCGCGAACGGCCTCGAAGCCCACGCCGGCGAGCGCTCGTTCGTACTCGGGCCGCGTGAGGAATCCCGCCATGCTGCTCGCGAGATAGCGATACGCTCGCGGGTCGCCGGAGACCAGCCCGCCCACGGCCGGCAGAATGACCTGCGCGTAGGCGAGGTGGAAGGCGCGGGTCGCCCACCGCGAAGGCTTGAAGAGCTCGAGGGTCACGAACACGCCGCCGGGGCGGAGCACCCGCAGCACCTCCCGAGCGCCTCGCACGGGGTCGGCGAGGTTCCGGACGCCGAATCCGCAGACCACGGCCGCGAACGCGCCGTCATCGAACGGCAGCGCCATCGCGTCGCCCACGACGACCTTCGCCCCCGGCGCCTTGTGCCGGCCCGCGGCGAGCATCTTCGGCGAGAAATCGAGCGCCACGACCTCTGCACGCGGGATGGCCTCGGCGATCATCGCGGTGAGGTCCATCGTGCCCGCGCAGAGATCGAGGATCGGGCCGGGCGGCCCCTTCTCGACTTCACCGACGGCGCGCGCGCGCCAGCGGCGGTCGAGGCCCGCCGACATGAGGCGGTTGAGCGTGTCGTAGGTGGGGGCGATGCGCTCGAACATACCGCGCGCGGCCGTCTCGTGGACCGCCTCTTCGCCGCGGCGGGCGCGCACGTCTGCGATCGGGGTCGTCGTCATGACCGTGTCCTCGCGAGCAGATCGCGCGCCACGCCGATCACGCGCGCCATCGCGTCCGCGCCCCCGACTCCGTGGCTCGCCCGAGCGCCGTTGGTGAAGCTCGGGCCCGGGCGCGCGTCGATGCCGAGCTCCGGCCAGAGAGCCTCCACGCGGGCGACGACTTCGGCGCTCATGCGGCACGGCTCCGGCCAGACTCGGGTGTAGCCCTCTTCGCGCCACTTGCGCGTCGCATCGATGCACACCTTGCTGCCCCAGAGCGGCTGGTTCGCGCCATGATCGAGCTGATCGATCGGTCCGTCGACGAACGCAAAGTCGCGTTTCGGGTCGAGGTTCGCGAGGAGACGCCAGGCCACCTGCTGGAGGTCTTGCACGTCGACGTCGTCATCGAACACGCAGATGACCTTCGAGAACGTCATCTGACCGGCGCCCCAGAGGCCGTGCGCGATCCGCGAAGCGTGAAACGGGTACTGCTTCTTGATCGAGAGGAGCACGAGGTTATGGAACGCCCCTTCGACGGGGAGATTCATGTCGACCACCTCGGGGAAGAGCAGACGCAGCATCGGCAGGAACAGGCGTTCGGTGGCCTTGCCCAGCCACGCGTCTTCCATCGGCGGCGGCCCGACCAGCGTCGCGGGGTACACGGCGCCGTCGCGCCGCGTGAGCGCGGTGACGTGGAAGCGGGGGAACGGTTCGACCGGTGTGTAATAACCCGTGTGATCTCCGAACGGCCCCTCGCTTACGAGCTCTTCTTGCGGGTCGACGTACCCCTCGAGCACGAAGTCGGCGTCGGCCGGCACTTCGAGGTCCACCGTCGTGCACGCGACGGTCGCCACGGCCCGCTTCCGAAGGAATCCCGCGAACATCCACTCGTCGATCCCGTCGGGTAACGGCGCGGTCGCGGCGTACATCATGGCCGGATCGCCGCCGAGGGCGACGGCCACATCGAGGCGTCGAAGGCCCATCTCGCGAGCCCTTCGGAAGTGACGCGCCCCCGTCTTGTGCACCTGCCAGTGCATCGCGGTCTCGTTCCGACCGAGCTTCTGCATCCGGTAACAGCCCACGTTCCGAACCCCGTTTTCAGGGTCGCGCGTGATGACTTGCGGCAACGTGATGAAGGGGCCGCCGTCGTGGGGCCAACACGTGAGAATGGGGAGCGAGTCGAGATCGACGTCGGGGCCGGTGTGGATCACGTCCTGGCACGAACCGCGGCCGACGGAGCGAGGCGAGACGTGGGCCAGCTCCGGGAGCTTCAAAGCGAGCTGCGCCAGTTCACGCGCGCTCGACGGCGCCTTCGTATGAACGAGCTCGGCGATGGCCGCGGCGTGCTCCTCGAGGTCGTCGACGCCGAGGGCGAGCGACATCCGCCGCTTCGACCCGTAAGCATTGATGAGGAGCGGAAAGGAAGAGCCGGCTACGTTCTCGAAGAGGAGGGCGGGGCCGTTGCTCTTCATCACCCGGTCGGCGATCGCGGAGACCTCGAGATTCGGATCGACCCGCCGGCGGATGCGCACCAGCTCCGCCCGCTCTTCGAGCGCACGAACGAACGCGCCCAAGCCGTCCCACGCCATCGACGTGCCTCCCATACAAGTTTCAAAATAATTTGAAACAACGATTCTTTAGGCTCCCCCCTCGGATGCGTCAAGACGGGTCAGGCGCGGGTCAAACGGCCGCGGGTCTCGACGGCGGGGTGGGGCGCGCTCTAGATGAACCCGTGAAACCTGGCGACCACCCCGAGTTCTTTCGCTTCCCGGCGCCCGAAGGCCGCTCGCGGGAGAGCACGTTGCGGCTCGACGGGTCCGGACGGTTCTGGCATGACGGCGCGAAGGTCGAGCACGCGGGCTTGTCGAACGCGCTCCATTCGTGGATAAGCCGGCACCCGGACGACGGTCGGTACATTCTGACGAACGGCTACGACTGGACGTATTTCACGGTCGACGACGCGCCTTATTTCGTGCAGTCGTTGAAGATCGCCGCCGATGGGGTAACGCTCGTCTTGAGCGACGGCTCCGAGGAACCATGGGAACCCGGGAGCTCGTGGGTCGGCGATGGCGACGCGCTTTATGCGCTCGTGAAGCGGGAGTCACCGAGGGGCCCGTTCGAAGCCAAGTTCACGGCTCACGCGCAAGCGTCGCTCGAGCCGGCGCTCGTCGAGGGAGGCGCGGCGGGCTTGCCCGCGTTGCGACTCGGGAACCGTGTCGTCCAGATCGGAGGCGTTGGCCGGTAGGCAAACGTAGGGCAGTCGGTTATCGTGCACCGCCCACACCATGCGGTTGCTCATCGCCGACAAGCTTCACCCACGCGCCGTCGAAGAGCTTCGCACGCTGTCGCTGGAGGTCATTTACGAGCCCGAGCTCACGAGAGAGAGCCTCGAGACCCGGCTCGGCGGCATCGGGATACTGGTCGTTCGCTCCACCGAGGTCACGGCAGCCGCTATCGAGCACGCCAAGCAGCTCAACCTCATCGTCCGGGCGGGCGCGGAGTACGCGACGATCGACGTTCGCGCAGCCAGCAAGCGCGGCATCTACGTGGCGAACTGCCCGGGGCGGAATGCCTCGGCGGTGGCAGAGCTCGTGTTCGGGCTCATGCTCTCGCTCGATCGGCGCATTCCGGATGCCGTCGCTTCGCTTCGTAGCGGCAAGTGGGAGCGGCAGGAATACGGCAAGGCCGAGGGGCTGCACGGAAAGACACTCGGCGTCGTGGGCCTCGGGGCCATCGGGCGCGAAGTGGCCCTGCGCGCACGGGCCTTCGGCCTCAACGTCGTCGGATGGAGTCGTTCGCTCACGCCGACGCGCGCCGCCGAGCTCGGGATCGCTCACGCGGCGTCGCTGGCAGACCTCGCCCAGCGCAGCCAGATCCTGACGCTCCATTTGGCCCTCAACGACCGCACTCGCCAGATCGTCAACCGGCCCGTCATCGAGGTCTTGCCGGACCGGGCGCTGGTCATCAACACGGCCCGCGCGGATCTCGTCGACAACGCGGCGTTGCTCGACGCGGTCGACAAGCGCGGCCTGCGCGTCGGGCTCGACGTGTTCGCCGACGAGCCGCGCGGAGCGAGGACCTTCCCTTCGGCTGACCTCCTGCGCTCGTATCCCTCCGGCGGGCTCGTTTACGGCACGCCTCACGTAGCCGCCGCGACCGACCAGGCGCAGCTCTCGATCGCGACCGAGACCGTGCGGATCATCCGATCGTTCATGCTCGACGCGAGCGTGCCCAACGTCGTCAACGTCTCGTCGTCGTCGGCGGCGCGCTTCCAGCTCGTCATCCGGATGATGGACAAGGTCGGGACGTTCGCGAACGTCCTGGCCGTCCTCAAGCGCCACGGCATCAACCTCGAAGAGGTGTCGAACACCATCTTCGAGGGCGGCGTCGCCGCGTGCGCGAAGCTGCGGGTGCAGTCTCGGCCGACCGAGGCGTGCCTTGCGGAGATCAAGGCCTTCGACGAGGTGCTCCACGTGGGCCTCGTGACGCTCCCGATGCTCGCGTGATCGTCGGTTAGGGTCGGCGTGGTAGCGCAGCACGTGGTCGCCCTCTCGAAGCGAATCGTCTTCGTCATCCTCGCGGCGAGCTCGGTGGTCGGCTGCCGTGGACTGCACGGTGGCGCCGACGCGGGATCGGCAGACGCGGCCTACGACGCGCACGCCGACGCGGGGACCCCTGACGCTGCCCCCGTCGACGACTCCATCCCGCCGACGTCGAGCGACGAGCTCTCCGTGCGCGCGAAGCACCTCCTCGAGGCCATCGCGCAAGACAACATCGACCTCGCGAGCGACATCCTCTTCCCTCGCGACGCGTGGATGGCGACGCGCGATGCGGCCGACCCCGGCAAGGAGTGGGAGAAGCGCGTCGCTCGCCCGATCCGTCGGACCCTCCACTCGCTCTCGCGTCGCCACAAGGCTCTCGAGCGCGCCGAGTTCGCGTCGCTCGAGCTCGGCCACTCGATGAACCAGGCGTCGCCGAAGAAGCACGGCTGGCAAAAGCCCCTCTGGATCGTGACCGGCTCGCGCCTCACGTTCGTCGTCGATGGCCGCACGCGCACCCTGCCGATCCGCGAGATGACCGCCTGGCGCGGCGCCTGGTACGTGACCCGCCTGTAGAGCACTTTTCCTCGTCGGCGATCGGGCCCGTCTCGGCGCTCGCCGTGCTCG
>CALFNG010000131.1 GCA_937902985.1 uncultured Myxococcales bacterium | reverse complement strand
TCCTGCTGATGGAGTACACGGGCGCGGTCTGGACGATTACCGAATACCGCCTCGACGGGACGGTGCGCTCGGTCTGCACCGCGCAGCTGACCGGCCAGTCGACGGCGCCGGGCGCGGTGGCGAGCGCTCCACGAAGCCCGCGCTCTGGTACCCCAAGGACGCGAAGTTCGACGACGTACCGGCGAAGTACCGGGACAACGTGAACGTCGCGTCGCTGCCTTACAACCGGCGCGAGGGCGTCGAGCCCGCGTACGACGACGATGACGTCGACGCGATCGTCGCTTTCCTAGAGACGCTGACCGACGCGCCGTCGAATCTAGCTTGCGCTCGATGATCCCATCAGGATCTTGAGCACCGGCGGGAGCGCCGCCGCGATCGAAGGGACGAGCGCTCCGGTCGCGGCGAGCTCGATATGGCTGTTACCGAGGATGGCGAGCAGCGCCGTGATTCCCGTCAGCAGCGGGACGCGCAGCATGCCCCAGGCCGTGCCCCCGTCGGTGTTCTCCCACGCTTCGAGGTCGGCCGTCGACATCGTGCGCCGCACGAAGTCGGCGAAGTCGTTGCTGGCGATCGCCAGCGTCGAGGGATCGAGGAGCCCTCGCGAACAGAGGTGCTCGAGCACGGGGGTGTTCGCGGGGTGCGGCGCGGGGTGCCCGTCGATGGCCATCTGCGCCAGGACGCGCCGTTCGTCTTCGGTCGTGTCGTTCCAGAGGTGGACGAAGAGCGCAGTGCCCCGGCGGCAGCCTTCGTCGAGCCGCGGATCGGACGCGGCGGGCGCTCGCTCGATCTCGAAGGCCATGAGCGCATCGGCCCACGATGCGCGAAGCGCGGCCGGCGCGTTCGCGATCGGGTCGACGCGAGCGAGGAGGACGACCGTCCCCTCCGTCTGCGACAGTCGCCCGACGCGGGCCGCGTGATCGGCGCTCTCGAGGAGTCCGTCGATCGCGAGAAAGATCGAGGCGTCCGCGCCCGCGGCCTCGGCGGTCGCGTCCGCCGGTTCGAATTCCTGCGTCCGCAGGGTGGCCTCGAGCTCGGGCGGCGCACCGAGCACGAGGATCTTCCGCTTCGATCCACGCCAGGTCTCGGGAGCCAGCGGCGGCCGGCCCGCGAGGCGCGCCGCCAGGTCGAGGAACAAGAGCCTGCGGATGCTCAGGAACGCGATCACGTGCGCGAGGAGCAGGAGAGCCAGGATCGCGCCCACGAGGCCCACGAGCGACTCGAGGTCGTAGTTGCCCAGACTCCGTAGCTGCGGGACCGCGGTCATCAGGCACTTCGACGCCGCGCCACTCGCGAGGAGGTCGAGCTCCGCCGACGCGCGGTGCCACGCCCGATCCGCGGGGTTCGCAGGGTCGAGCGCGCAGGGCGCGCGATAGAGGCGCGCGGACCAGTCGCCGCCGCCGACCGCGAGCGGCGGCAGCAGATCCTCGAGGTACGGAAGCGGCCAGAGCCACCAGGCCCAGCGCGCGGCCGTGGGCGCATCGGCGGGTTCGACGCGCTCGCTCCTGAAGAGGGACGCGCTGGGACCGCAGTGGACGTTGGCGCTGTCGGGGTGTCCGTCGAAGCAGGCCGCGTCGTACCGGAAGGGCCGCGCGATGTGTTCCTGCTCCGTCCGGACGAGGTTGTCGACGGACTGGTCGAACGCGCCGACAAAGAGCACCGTCGCGGGCGCCACGACGAGCGCGCCGGCCAGTCCGAAGCAGCACGAGGCGTAGGCGAGGGGGAACATCGGCGCCCGGCGTCGCGCCAGGTCTCTTTCGGCGCTCGAGGGGGCGGTCGCCGTGGAGGCGCCTTCGTCTGCGCCGCGCGAGGGCCGACGGGCCTGACGGTTTCCCGGAAGGATCCACACGCTCCCGAGAGCCAGCGCGACGCTCAGGACCAGGAACACCGCGATGGGCACGGAAGGCGCGAGGGCGACCGCACCCACGCACAGCGCGGCGGTGCCCGCGAGCGTGGTCAGGGCCGCCCGCCCGTACTCGTTCGCGTGCGCGCTGCTCGGGCGCAAGGTGTGGCGTCGCACGCTGGCGTTGCCGGCGAGCCGGCACGCGACGCGCGTCGCAACGAGCACGGCTCCGCCGGCGAAGGCCACCAGCGCGACCAGCCACGCGTAGCCGGCGGCTGTCAGCATCACCATGGTCGCGGTCGGCGACTCCACGAGATCCTTGCGCGCGATCGTGAGGACATACCAGCCGACGCCCGGGAGGGGGTTCACGTGAACGCGGCTCCCGACGCCGAGGTAGTTCGCGTCGAGCGTCGTCGTCGTGTCGGCCGCCATCAGCGCCCGCAGCGGCCCGGGGTCGCTCAGGTCGTCGAAGATGCTCTGCCCCTGGTGCGCGTCGTTGTTCGAGTGGAGCATCACGACGCCCTTCGCGTCGACGACGGCGAGCTGAAACCCCACTGGCAAGAGCGGCGCCTTGAACGCTCGGAGATTCCACTCGACCCCGGCCACGCCGTTCGCCGGCGCGTCGGGCGGCGGGGGATCTACGTCGAAGGTCGGCCGCGCGATGATGAGGACGATCTTGCCGGAAGTGGCCGACCGGACCACCTCCGGCACGCCGTCGAACTTGCGAGACGCGCATTCCGCCGCCGACGACGCCAGGCACCCGACGTCGTTCTTCAGCGCGCGCTGGAAGTATTGCCGCTTCGAGACGTCGATCGGGTTCGGTGCGTGCTTGAAGGGCGGCGGAACATACTTGATCTGCTGGCGGCCGCTGGCGTTGGCCCAGAAGGCGAGGGTCCACCCGGTCTCCGGGGCGGGCGCGTCGCGGGAGGCGCCGGGGTCCGGCTCGGCGTTGTCCAGGAGATTCTGGTACGAGACCGTCGTCACTTCGCAGACCGGGAGCGAACAACCGTCCCGGGCGGCTCCGCTCTCGCCTCCGTTCGGGGGTCCGCTCGCGCCGCCGCTCACGCCGCCGTTCTTGCACGCCTCCTTCGGCGAAGCGGCGCGCTTGTCCCTGCCCCCGGGGTGGAGCGCGCGCTGCAAGTCCACCGTTCGCCTCGTGAACTGGGAGAGGGCGTTGGCGCCGGCGGCGAGCTCGCCCTTCAACCGCGCCGCGACGGTCTTCGACACGCCGTCGAGGTCGTGATCGAGGCGGTGATCGAGCTGATTGGTCGCCAGGTACGAGAAGAAGAGCATCGTGCAGAGGAACGTCGCGACCAGCGCCGACGTGACGAGGAGCGCGATGTCGAAGCGACGGAACCGCGACCGTGGCCCCACGAGCCACAGCTTGGCGAGCGGCAAGAGGAGCACGCCCATCCCGGCGAGCGCCGCGCCGAGGAGGAACGTGATCGGCAGCACGCGATCCCGGTCGTGGAGGAAGCGCTCGTGCTGGACGAGACCGCACAGGACGAGGCCGCCGGACCGGGTCGAGGGCGGTGGCGTCGACGCGCTCGACCCGGTCGGGCACGCGTCTCCGGAGGAGCACGGGAAGGCCGCCGGGACGTCGATAGGCTGCAAGAGCTCCTCGTAGGCGGAGGTCCCCAGAGGCACCTCGGGAACGAACCGCGAGGCGCGAGGCGCCTTGGCGTCGAAGCCGGGCAGCGTGATGACGCGGACGTTGGCTCCGCCGGGCGATGCGTAGAGCGCGGTGCCGTCGTCCTTCAAGAGGAGCACCTGGTCGAAGACCTCCTCCTGCGGCTCGACCACCCACGGCGTGGACGCGCTCGGGCCGCTGCCCAGGAGCCGGCTGATCGCGACCTGCCCGCAGACGCCGGCCATGGCGTCGGCGCCTGCGCTCGGCGGAAAGACGATAACCGGGTCCGCGCTCCGGGTCGGGTCCGCGCTCTCGATCACCACCGGTCCGCGGCTCGGCGTCACCCCCGGCGGGCAGGGGACGATCGACACGCCGCGCGCGTCGGCCTCGTTGGCCGTCGCGATTCGCCGCGCCATGCACAGGCCGACGCTCTCGCCGCCGCCGCTGGCCGGCTGCACGCGGCACTCCTCGAGGTCTTTGCGGTAGCTCGAGAGCAGGTTCTGAAAGCCGAGGCCCCCGCGCTCCTCCTGGGCGATATCGGCGGGCGTCGCCCGGGCCCGGGCGGCGTCTTCGGCGGCCCTCCGCGCCTCGACTTCGGCCTTCTTCAGGACCCTGGTGGCGCTCGAGAAGGCGGTGAAGGCCTGGGCGGCCACGGCGCTGGTTGCCCGCTTGCCGTCTTCGGCGGTCTCCAGCGTCTCGACGAGCGCGGTCAATGTGTGGCGCTGCTCCTGCGCCGCGTCGTCTTCGAGCTCTGCCCGCTTCCGGGTCCGGTCGGCCTCCGCCGCCCGCTGAGCTGCCAGCGCGTTCGCCTGCTCGGCCGCCTCTCTGGCGCTCGCTGCCGCCGCCGCCGCGGTCGCCGGGTCCGGAGCGGGCGGCGCGCCGGAAGACGCGCCGCCGTCGATTGCGATCACGTCGCCGAGGGCAG
>CALFNG010000130.1 GCA_937902985.1 uncultured Myxococcales bacterium | reverse complement strand
AGACCGGGCATACCAGCGATCAAGTCTCGATTTCCCCTCCGCGCGGGATCGAGCGCGGCGATTTCCCGTTTGATCTCGCGAGATTCGCAGGTCTCCCGGGCTGGAAGATTCCGACGGGCCGTGCCGCGCCGAGCGCCGACCGCGAGCGTCATGATGAGAACTACACCGTGACGACAGGGTGTAGTTCTCATCGTGACAACGACGTTTTGGCGCGGGTTTTTGGTCGCGAGATGCTTGAGCCGTCCGACGTCCCCTTCGCTCGTCCACGGTCCGCGCGATGCCTCGGCGAGCGCGATCGCGCTTTTCCTCCGGGATGCCATAGGACTGAGCACCCCTATCGCGAAGGTAGTCGGTCGTCCATCCGCCGCGAAAGGCGCGCGCCAAGAGTCCTGATCGAAGCGAAGGCATGCCCGCGGAACCCCGTCGGGTGTCCGGGACAGGCCCGAGTCTGTCCGAGCCAGGCCCGCCTCGCAGAAAAAGCGCCTCCGCCGCGGGAGCCGCCGATGGTACGGGCATCGCTACGGCGGGAGCCGTGACGACCGCCACCCTCCGATTCGATCGCGGAACACTCTGTATCGAGGGGATCGACGCGAGCGACTTCCCGTCCGTGCTTTGGGACGAGCGCACCGCCGGTCATCGGGCGCCGGCCTACGCGGCCTCCGCAATCCTCGAATACGCTGCGGCAAACGGCGTCGCTGTCGCTCGGCGGCCCTGGCCAACGAATGCCCTTGGCGGTTGGATACGCCCGTCTCTTCGGGACTATCAGCAGAGCGCCCTGGATGCGTGGGCGGCGTTCGGGTGCCGTGGCGTCGTGGTCATCCCGACCGGGGGCGGCAAGACACGGGTCGCCGTCGCCGCGCTCGCGAAGGCGGCCGTGCCATCCGCGGTGCTTTGCCCGACGCGGGTCTTGCTCGACCAGTGGCGGAGCGAACTCGGGGCGTGGTTCCAGGGTCCGATTGGCATCATCGGCGACGGTGAGTGCCGCGTCGAAGCTCTGACGGTCATGACATTCGAGAGCGCGTACCGGCGGATGGACGAGATAGGCGATCGCTTCGCGATGCTCGTCATCGACGAGTTTCACCACTTCGCCGGAGGAACTCGCGCCGAGGCGCTCGAGATGTCGACCGCGCCGATGCGGCTCGGGTTGACAGCCACCGCGCCGCCCGCCGAGTCCGCAGCGGCCCAGGGACTCGAGAGCCTCGTTGGTCCCATCGTCTCCGAGATCGGGCTGGGCGAGCTGCTGGGCAAGCACCTGGCCAATCTTGACGTCACTCGTCTGGCCGTGCGTCTGAGCTCGGCGGAGCGCGAGGAATACACTCGCTCGTTTCGACCGTTTAGTGAACTGCGTGCGGCGTTCGCGCGCGCGAGCCCGGGGGCGGACTGGGCGTCGCTGATGTCTGCGCTCGGCCGGAGCGCCGCCGGGCGGGCCGCGATCGCGGGGTTTCACCGAGCGGTGGCCATCGCGTCGTTTCCGCAAGCAAAGAGAACGCTCGCGGCCGTACTTCTCGCGCGCCATCGCGACGACAAGGTGCTCGTCTTCACGGCGAGCGTTGACGCCGCGTATCGCGTGGGGCGCGATTGCCTCGCGCCCGTGATCACGGCCGATGTCTCGCGTCGAGAGCGCGAGTCCGTGCTGACGCGCTTTCGCGAAGGGCGGCTGCGGGCGGTCGTCTCTTCGCGCGTGCTCAACGAAGGACTCGACGTGCCGGATGCGCGCGTCGCGATCCTGGTCGGTGGCGCACTCGGCACCCGCGAAGTCGTGCAACGCATCGGGCGTGTCTTGCGGCCCGCGGCAGGCAAGCGCGCTCAAGTCTACGAACTCGTCACATCCGCCACGATCGACGATCGTCGTGCGGAGGTGCGGAGGAGGCGGCTTGCTGCCGGCTGCGCTGCTCTCGCTTGAGCCACGCGGTGAGGGCGGGTGGGCGCCTCGCTATCTCGGGTCGCGTGACGAGGTGTGGGTCGCGCACGCGATCTCCTATCATGCTGATCTCGCGAACATGCCGTTCGACCGGGTCGCGCGGGCCTGGAGCGACAAGATTGAGCCTGCGCTTCGCGCATCCGGCGTTGCGCGGAAGCCCGCGATGGGGGTGAAGCATCTCCTGGACCGCGTGTTCCGGACGGAGATCCGCGCTGCGCTCCCGCCGCCACGGATCCGCGAAGTCGTGTTCGAAGCAGCGGCGCGTGGCGGAAGTCGCGACGAGGTGCTGGCACGGGCGAGCGTCGAGTTGGGGGTGCGGTTAGAGGAAATCGAAGCTGGGCTCTTCGCGGATCGACCCGGGGAGCGCGTTCTGGTTGCTCCCGAGGCCGTGCCATCGGCCCGCGAACTCGTCGGCGCGTACAACCTCGCGCTTGTTCAGGGGCTCCTTCTCCGAAGCGATCGTGTTCGCGTCGAGGTGTCCGAGATGGTGCGGTCCGTGGTCCGTTACGCCAAGCTCCGCGGCTTGCTCGCGACCTTCGCGGTGGTAGAGAGGGGCGGGCTTCGCATGGAGGCATCGGGACCGCTCGCGCTCTTCAGACACACGCTGAAATATGGCCACGCGCTCGCGATGTTCTTTCCGGTCCTTGTATCCACTCCGAGTTATCGGCTTGACGCTCTGTGCTCAGTCAAGGGTGACGAGCGCCACGTCGTCGTCCGCGCCGGCGACCCAGTGCCGCGCACGCACGCAATCCCGCGCGACACCGATAGTGCGATCGAGCGCGCCCTAGTGCGCGACGTTCGGCGACTCGGCACCTGGGAGATCGAGCGGGAGACGGAGGTCGTGCGCGCGGGCCATCGCCTCTTCTTTCCCGACTTTACGCTCACGCGCGGGGCCCATCGTGTCCTCGTCGAGATCGTCGGCTACTACACGCGCGAGTATCTTGCGCGCAAGACCGAGGCGCTCCGCGCGGCCGCGAACCGCAAGCTCATCGTCTGTGTCGAAGAATCGCTCGATTGCGGTGACGGGGCCGCGCTGGGAGGGACGGTCCTTTTCTTTCGCCGTCGCGTTGACGCACAGCGGCTCCTGCACGTTGCCGAGGCGCTGGTAGAAGGAAGAGCGTGACCGCCCCGCCGCCGAACCGCCGCGCCGGGCAAGGTGGCGCCCGACTTGCTCGCAAATTCACACCGCGGTAGGATTAGCCATGGGCAAAGGTGCCGCAAAGCTTTCGATCAGTGTTCCCGACGCGCTAGCCAAGGCCGTACGCCGGAAGGTCGGCGTGCGGGGTCTGTCGAGCTTCGTTGCTAGAGCCATGGCTCACGAGCTCGAGCGCGAGCAGCTCGGATCCTATCTCGCAGAGATGGACAGGGACCTCGGGTCGGTACCGAAGAAGGCCCTCGCTCTCGCGAGAGCCGCGTGGCCCGAGCGCTGATTCTCGACTCGGAAGCGCTGAATGCTCTCGCACGCGCTTCAGAACGGCCGGCCCTCGTGGTGTCCGGAAACCTGTCGCCTGCCTCATGCAGCGTCGCGGCCGTAGTAGTTGAGCAGTCCGCCGAGGCGCGACCGGCATCCGATCACGCCGAGCGTCCCGTTGTCGTTGCTCGGCGCCGCCCTCGGCCTGATGATTTGGCTGCCGATCGCTTGGTGATGGCGCTCGGTGAGGTAGTGCTCCCCGAACTCCTTGAGCAGGTGGCGCAGGTGCCGTTCGCCGAAGATGACGAAGTGGTCCAAGCACTCGTTTCGGACGGTTTTCACGAAACGCTCCGCGTGCGGATTGCAGTTGGGGCTCTGCGCCGGAATCGGCACGCACTTCGCGCCGCCGCTTTCCAGCAGCGCCGTCCACGCCTCGGTGAACACCGGATCCCGATCGTGGATCAGGTGGGTCGCGCGGCTCAGGAATCCGTCCACCGGATCGAGCAAATTGCGCGCAATCTGCTTCATCCAATCGCCGTCCGGAGCGATGCGAACCCCCGTGATCTGCACGGCGCGAGACTTCACTTCGATCACGAAGAAGACCATGTAGCGGACCGTCCCGAACACCCCCAGCGTCTCGACGCTGAAGAAGTCGCACGCGTACAGCGTCTCCCAGTGGCTCTTGAGAAAATGCCCCCAGCTCCGCTTGCGGTTGCGTTCCGGGGCCGGTTCGATACCGGCTTCCGCCAGGATGGTCGCCACCGTCGTGCGGCCGATCTCGATCTTCAGGCCGCGCAGCGCGTCGCGGATCCTCGTTTAGCCCCACCCCGGATTGTCGCGCGCAAGCGCGAGCACAAGCTCGCGGACGTCGGCCGCCTTGCCTGGCCGGCCCACCTTGGGGCCCTTGGAGCTGTCGTACTTCTTTGCGGCCAGCTGGCGAAACCAGGCGAGGATCGTCTCCGGGCGCACGATCTGGCAGCAAGCCCGGCGTTCCTCGGCGGTCAGCTCCTTGCCCTTGAGCGCCAGGCGGCGTCGCTGCTCGGCGCTGAAGTCGATCCGCGTCTTGCCGGTTGCCGCCGCGAGGGCTTCCT
>CALFNG010000129.1 GCA_937902985.1 uncultured Myxococcales bacterium | reverse complement strand
TGTGCTCTTCCGATCTACGCACGCGCGCCGATCTCCGCGCGCTCACGGCGCGACTCCGCTCGGACCGCAAGACGATCTGGGTATATGGCGCTTCCACGAAGGGGAATACGATTCTCCAGTATTGCGGGCTCGGCAAAGACGAACTGGTGGCCGCGGCCGACGCGAGCAGCTTCAAGCTCGGCAAGTACATCGTCGGAGCGGACATTCCGATTCGCGACGAGGCGTCGATGCGAGAAGCCCGACCCGATTACCTCCTGGCGCTCCCGTACAGCTTCGTGAACGCGTTCATGCGGCGCGAAGCGGCGCTTGTTTCGCAGGGCACCAGGTTCATCGTGCCGTTGCCCGAAGTGAAGGTCGTCCCGACCTGATGCGTGTTCTCCACGTCTGCCCCACGCACTTCAGCCCAGGCTCCGTTCTCGCCGGCGCGGAGCGCTACTCGTACGGGCTCTGCAAGGCCATGTCTCGCGTCACCCCGACCACCCTGGTCACCTTCGGCGACGCTCCCTTCGAGACGCGCGACGGAGAACTGACGATCCGGTGTTATCGCCGATGGGCCTACGTGAACGGGCAGCGCACGAACCCGTTCGCTCTGGACTTCGTGAGAGACATTCTGTCTGCTGACGTAGTGCACTGCCACCAGTTCAAGGTCGTCGCCTCTGACGTGGCGATCCTCGGCGCCGCGCTGACCCGCAAGAGAGTGTTCGTCACCGACCTCGGCGGCTCTGGCTTCTCGCTCTCGTATCACCTCCCCTTGTGGAGGTTCGTTCGCTCCTTTCTCCTGATCTCCGAATTCAACCGGACCCTCTTCGCAGACCTCGCCGTTCCCAAGAAGATCATCTACGGCGGAGTCGATACTGACAACTTCCGGCCCGGGTCGAGCCCACGCTCCAAACGCATCCTCTTCGTGGGGCGCTTGATGGAGCACAAGGGCGTTCACTTGCTCATCGACGCTCTCGAGCCGGGCATGGAGCTCGATGTCGTCGGTCAGCCGACGACGCCGGAGTACGCGGCCCGCCTGCGCTCTGCGGCCGCTGGAAAAGCCGTACAATTCCACGACGATTTCGCCGACAACCGGTTACTCGAGGCCTACCAGACCGCCGCTGTGGTGGCGATTCCGTCCCTCGTCGACGGGGGCTATACCACCGCGCTGGAGGCGATGGCGTGCGAGACCCCTGTCGTGGCGACGGCCGTCGGCTCGATGCCCGAGCTCGTCAAGGACGGCGAGACCGGCTTCGTCGTGCCGATCGACGGCGTCTTGCCGATGCGGAAT
Organism: uncultured Myxococcales bacterium; assembly: GCA_937902985.1. Taxonomy (GTDB): domain Bacteria; phylum Myxococcota_A; class Polyangia; order Polyangiales; family Polyangiaceae; genus Palsa-1150. The sequence continues at coordinate 3,313 of CALFNG010000129.1, read as the reverse complement.
CACCTCCGGCGCTTGATCGCGGAGCCGTCCCTCGGCCGGTCAATCGGGGCGGCTGGACGAAACCGGGTGGAGGAGCTCTTCACCTGGGCGCGCGTCGTCGAGCGATGCATGGAGCAATACCCGAGCTGAACGATCTTCGGGGTCAGCTCGCGTCCTTCCGAATGAACCGTTGCCGCAACAACGCGATGCGTGGCCGCACGTAAGAGCCAAGTGGCTCCCTCATCAGCAGCGGAAACATGATGGCGCCGTAGATCATCGTGACTCCAATGGACGTCGCCACGAGCTTCATGAACGTTTCGGGAATCCAAAGGCGCGCAGTGAAGGCGGCGGCCGCGATGAGCGCGCCAAAGCGCCACCCCCAAGGCCACAGCGACCCAAGAAGGGCCCTCTTGGCAGTCCCGGTCTCTCGTGAGATCGCAACCAGGTGGGGGGGCAAGGCAAGGAACAAGAGCCCAACACTCGTCGCGGCGGCCGCGCCGGCAAGTCCGAAACGACGGGTCAGCCCGATACTCAGGCCGAATGACACTATACCGTTCAAAACACTTGTAGCCGAAATGAGGCGTTCGTAGCCGAAGGAGAAGATGGTGTAGATCGTACTGGACACCCAGTGGCTCAGCAACATTCCGACGACCAAGAAGATCACTACACCGTTCCCCGCGAACTGACTCTTTCCGGTCCACCAGTCAACAAATCCTTGATCGACGACGACGACCAGGCAGGCGATGAAGCCACTCGCGAGGAGCACTGCCTGGGTAAGCGCCGTGCACACCGTGCCGAGTTTCTGTCGATCCCCGGCGGCCCTCAACTCGCTAAGAGCCGGCTGCGCCGACGCCATCAGTTGCTGAGGAATATTGTTGAACATCGTGACCAGCTTGTCCGTGATGGTATACGGAGCCACCGCGGCGGGTCCCATGCAGGCACCAACCACGAGCACATCTCCTCCCGATAGCAGTGCGGAAGCAAGCTGCGCCACCACAATCCAGAATCCGCGCCCGAGCCTGTCCTTCGCTTCCCTCCTGGTTAGAGGAGGCAGAGACCGAGGAAGTGTTTCGCGAAATTTGAAACGCACACGTAAAAAGTATGCGACGTTCACTATCAGCTGATTCATTGACCAAGAAATTGCGAGAGCGTAGAGCCCGTCCCCGAGCACAATCATGACAACGCTGATCACAAATCCTGCGAGCCACGCAACGATGCTCAGCTTGCCAATGAAGGCAAGGTCCTGCAAACCCATCAATAGCGCGTGGCTTATCCTGAGCGGAAAGAACACGACGAGAGAGGCGAGGACAATCCCGAGGGGCGCGCGCAGCGGCGCCCACGCGCTCGGCAGACAACGCCAAACGACCACCGAGGCGACCATAAGGATCGGCACCTGGAGTAGCACGAGCCGAAAGACCTTGCCCGTTGCGATCGGCAGTTCTGTCGCCGACCGGTAGTCGCCGGCGGCAGCGCCAAGCAGGTGCGCCACCTCGCGCTGAAAGAGCGAGATGATCCCAAAGTCAATCAGGCCTAGGTAGGACAAGATCGGTGCGCTCACGGCCCAAAGGCCAAATGACTGCTGCCCGATGCGATGAAGGAGAAACGGTGTAAACCAGAGGCCCGCCGCAGTGGTCAAAACCATATTCGCGTACCCGAGCGTCGCACCAGCAATCACACGTCGAGTGCGACTCACCACCTCACCGGATGATTCGCGGCAACGATTAGCTCTATTGCGTCTCTTAGAGACTGAGTGCGAATTGACGTCGCCGCGACCGCCAGGCGACCTGGAATGCCGCCCTTCTCAAACGCCCGCTTCAATCGTCGCGCAAGCCACGTGTCACCTAGAACCTTCGACGACACGATCGTACGGAGCTGCTCGAAGAGCGAGCGAGGACATATTCCCCCGGCCTGGGTGGCCTTCAAGAGCGCCCAATGCATCGCAGCGGCGTCGGCTCGGCCTGCGCTCTCGATCTCGATCGCCGCGACGCGAGCGAAGCGGCTAATATCGGTCATATCCGGCGATATGAGGTCAGGGTGGATGCGCGAGAATTCGACGAGAGTCTGAAAGATGACCGCGGTCGTCAGTGGCGGAAGCCGACCCAAAGGAGAACCTGCAAATTCTTGCAGGAAGCCGTTGGCGACCTCAGTGCCTCGCGACATGGACGCGCCGTTACTCCAGCGGGTGTCCGCAGACGGAAAGTGAGTGAGGACGGCGGTCACGTTCGTTTCAACGTAGGTCCGACGGGCTGCCAAGATATGTAATCCCGAAGACACGTCGGGGGCCATCCCCTGGAAGAAGCGGCCCCTGGCGCGCACGACGTCATCGACAACTTGACGAGGCACGAGCGACGAGTAAAGCATGGGCCTCTCGGGTCGATACCGCACCGTGGCATACCAGTCTTTCAACGTTTCGCGAGACGATCGTTCGATACGTTGGGGGCCGCTCTGCAAGTAATTGAGTATTCCAGGCGCTGAGGCGATGGCGTCGAGGCGGTTCACGTCGCTAGGTCCCAGGTGCTGCGAGAACGTGGCGTACGTGTACGAGACCACGTCGTCGGACCGTCGCCGGGCTCCAAGCAGATGGTCCAGGCTGCCCGGCACTAGTCGGTGCTTGTCCGAGAGGACGAGCAAGTCCTGCCCTCGCGCGGCGCGTACTCCCCGCTCCCAGTTGTCGGGCATCGAGTACACGCGATCGGCGCGCAGCGTTTGGAGCCGCGCGTCGCTGCTGTCGAGGATCAACGGGGAGTCCCCATTGTCCGCGACGACGACCTCGTCGTCGCGGCCCGCGGCGGCCAGCGCGGCTCTCACGGCGAGCGCCGCCATCGCCGGCCGGTTTCGCGTTGGAACGATGATGCTAACGCGAATCGCCATGCCGTCCCATCCACGTGAAGCCGTACGAGTACTTCTGATCCCAACCGACGACCGTCCACAAGTGCGACAGAACGGCGTAGAACTCGGCGGAGTACAGAGGGATCGAGCGCGGCTTGCCGCCATCATCGAGCGTGACCGCTCTCGCCTCGGTGTCTATCGTTACCTTCACAGATCGCCCTCTGCCTGAACGTGTCCAGTGAACCCGAGGCCCCTGAGCATCTGCCTCACTTCGTTCAAATAATTCGGATTCATGATGATGACGTTCACGATACCACGGTCCATGACCTCGCGTGGGGCCACGATCGCGTGGCCGGTTCCGGCGACGAATTGTTGCTGTTTCTTTGGATTGATGTCGATCGCAACGTCGATGCGTCATCGCTCTCGGGGGAATTCCCGCCCTTCTTTTCTATGGTCGTCGGCTCTGGAAGCGTTTATTTCGTCGGCGGAGTTTTGAAACCCGCAT
>CALFNG010000128.1 GCA_937902985.1 uncultured Myxococcales bacterium | reverse complement strand
GTCTCGATTTCCCCTCCGCGCGGGATCGAGCGTGGTGATTTCCCGTTTGATCTCGCGAGATTCGCAGGTCTCCCGACGCCGTTGCCGATCCCGCCGGCGTTGCGCCGGGCCGTCATCGTGATGCCTCCGACCTACGTGCCCGGTGGCCGATCGGTCAGCGTTGCGAGTTCCAGAACGTCGCCCGCCTCGTGGTAATTCACCCGCGCCGACATCCATGCTCTCCGCGTGCTCTGGCTCAACCTCGAAAACGAGGTGACCAACGATGTCCCCCGTGGTGCGGGCACAAGCCGATCGGTTAGAGCCGTTGAGATCGGCGCTGTCGCCCGGCCGGTCCGGCAAGCGGGCGGAACTTCAGCTCGCCCTGCTCGTCGGGGTATCCCCCGAGAAACGTTACGAGGGCCAGCGCGCTGCTCATCACTGCGGCGAGCCTTTCCTTGGCCTCCAGGGTGACGCTTGCCTCCGATTCTCCCTGCCGTGGACCGAGAAGAGTTGCGAACGCCGCGACGTCAGCCGGCCGAAGTACGCTTGCGTCGGCAGCCACCTCGAGCAGCGAGCGTCGCAACGCGTCCACCAGCTCCAGCGGGCCCGCGGCAAGGCGGTTCGATCGCGACGCGTCTCGAAGCCTCTGAGTTTCGGAGACAAGCGTCAGCTTCCGCCTTCCCGTCCCTCGATTTCCAGACCCACCTTCGCCATCGCTCATGAACACCGCCTCCGCGGATCCCCCAACTATAGTACCTGGATACCGGCCACGCGCGAGGTGTGCACCAGAGCCGCATCCTTCCCCTTTGAGGACTGCGGAGCCGCGTTTCGACGCCGTTTCTCGATCTGCCTGTTCGCTGGCTGGAGATCTCTCCGCTGGCGAAACGGGATGGGAGCGAGATGACTTGCGACGCCACGCTGGCGTACATTCCCACAATGGCATTCCGCCCGCTGCGGCATCATCCACTGTGCCGTCCGGCCGATCCATGGCCAGCCACGTCACCCTCAGCCGGCTCGGCGTGCGGCAGCTGCAGGCCAAGGCCGAAGCGATCCCCCTCCCCGACGGCGTTTTCGACGGCGCGCTCGCCGCGTGGGTGCTCCAGTACGCGGATGATCCCTCCCGCGCGATCCGCGAGCTCGCCCGCGTCTGCCGCCGCACGCCGGGAACGCGCGCTGTCGTCGTCCAAGCCGCGCCAATGAACGATCTCGTTCGTCTCTACAACGTCTGCGCGCGGGCGCTCGGCCAGCCAGAGTCCCATCACGGCTACTTGCTGGATCTCGCCTCCCGTGTGCTGGACGAGCTGGGCCTAAGGACGCTCGATGTGGTCCATTGCCCGATACCGCTAGATTTCCGAGATATCCCCACCGGGGGTCGCGCTTCCGCGGTCAGCTCACTGGTGCGCCGCCTTCATCACGCGGGAGCCGAGACCGAGTGGCTCGAGCCTTTTGATCGAGCGGGAGCTGCCCGACATGGCGTCTGACGGGATGCTCGTCGACGACGGCGTGATCCTGATCGCCGGATGCTGAGACGATGCGAACCGAACGCTCCTACAGGTACTACGACGTTCTCGTGGGTGGCTCCGTCGCGATCCTTCTCTGCTCCAACTTGATCGGACCCGGGAAGACCGTCCTCTTGCAGCTGCCCTTCGTCGGCGCCGTCACGTTCGCCGCCGGCAATGTGTTCTTTCCGATCTCTTACATATTCGGGGACATCTTCACGGAGGTCTACGGCTTCGGGCGAGCCCGCAAGGCGATCTGGGTCGGCTTCGGCTCGATGTTGTTCGCGGCGATCATGAGTACGGTCGTCCTGCGGCTCCCCGCCGATCCCCGGGAGCCATTCAACCAGGTCCTTCAGCCGGCGCTGGACGTGGCGTTCGGAAACACATGGCGGATCTCCGTCGCCTCCCTCACCGCGTATTGGGCAGGTGACCTCGTCAACTCGTACGTGCTGGCGAAAATGAAAGTGGTCACCCGGGGGAAGTACCTCTGGACGCGCACGGTCGGTTCGACGATTGCTGGCCAGTTCGTGGACTCGGTCATTTTCTACCCCCTTTCGTTCTACGGCCTGCTCCGTTCGACGACGCTGGCCCATGTGGCGATGAGCAACTGGCTCTTCAAGGTATCGGTCGAGGTGATTCTAACGCCAGTGACCTATGCTATCGTCAATGCCCTGAAGCGCAGCGAGCACGCGGACTACTTCGATTTCGATACCAATTTTAGCCCGTTCACGCTAGACGAATAGGTGGTGCCATGGGGGACGCCAAGTATCAAATTTTCGTAGGCTACAGCAAGCGCGACAAACGCCTGTGCAAGGAGCTGCTGGCCAACCTTCAACTGGTCCGTGTGCAGCACGAGTGCTTCACCGATCAGAAGCTCCCTCGGTTACTCGAGCCGACTCGGGAAGGCTGTTACGTCGTGTTCCTGGACAATGTCGAGGACCTCCTCGATGCTGACGGGCGCTTCCGAACCGAGCACTCGGGCCTAGAACGCTTCCTCCACCACGTCAACACGGGACCCTACGGCGTGCGGGTGCTCGTCACTTCTCGGACGGAGCTGTGGCTCGCAGACGACTGGATGCGCACCCGCCACGTCCATCTCCGAGTGGGGTTGCACCCGTACCCCCGGAAAATTCGCTGCACCGCGTGATGGGCGGCGCCGAAAGAATCGCCCCTGGACGGCCTGCACACAAGACGGCGAGTTGGTGGCGGAGCAAGGCGTTCTCTGCGAGCAACGCCCGGCCGAGTCTCGTCACCGCGGCTCCACGGCCGATGGTAACCTCCGCGAGGTAACGGGATCATCGGAACCGAAGGAGACGCTGTGTCGCTCAAGTCCACCGCCAAGCGCGTCGTCAGTGCCTTCGGGTGGCTGCCCGTCGTTTCGCCTGTCGTCCGTCATCGGTCGGTCCGCGCGGTCCTCGAGAGGGTGCCCGGCGTCCGATCTCTTTACGCCAGCGGCTGGGAGAGGACCCATCCATTCGATCGGGTTCACGGCACGGACACCAGCGGCTTTGCGCCCGCCGACGACCTTCCGGCGAACGAAGAGGCTCGGGCCCATGCCTTCTTCTACGCTGGATCGCAGCCGAACGTCTTGCGCACGGCCCTGGCAACGTTGCCGCCGGCCGGCCCTTTTACCTTCGTGGACCTTGGCTGCGGCAAGGGACGCGCGCTGCTGGTGGCATCCGAATTCGCCTTCCGGGACATCCTTGGCATCGAGCTCTCGCCGCCTCTCGCGAAGATCGCTCGCCGCAACGCCGCCATCGTCGCTCGACGCTTTCCGAACCGAACCGCCGTGCGTGTCGCGGTCGGCGATGCCAGCACCTTCGCCCTGCCGGCGGGAGACCTCGTTATCCATCTGTACAGTCCGTTCGGACCCGTACTCGTCGCCAAGGTCGTAGCCGCGGTGGAAGCGGCCCTCGCCGCGGAACGACGAAGCATCTACGTCGTCTACTGCAATCCGGTGGCCGGCCACTGCTTCGACGCGTCGCCGCTTCTGCGCCGACGCTTTGCGCGCATGGTCCCCTACGGCGCGGACGAACTTGGCTTCGGTCCCGACGAGGCGGATCCTCTGGTCATCTGGCAAGGCGGACCGGCTCCGTCGTCGCTTGCGGCGGCCGCGAACGCGAGAATCGTAGTCGACGGCATGCGGGCGATCCTCGAGGACCCGTGATCGACGGAGCACGGCCATCGGGGACGGCAGCACGATGGTTTTCCGAGATCCCTCGCATCCCATTCCCCCGAGTTTTCTCAAGCTGACGCAGGAGACCGCCGAGGGGAAAGCAAGGGGAGACGGCGGCCCGCGGCCGCGAGGAGGCCCGCGTCACCTTCGCCTGCCCGCCAAACGATCCACGATCGAGCGAGAGCTCTGCGTGCATCCTGAGAGCTGCACATTGGTACCGCATCGTGTTCGCTGAGAGCGACGGAGTGGAGATCCAACAATGAGCAATAGTTACGAAGAGTTGCTCGCCGAAGTTCGACTTCTCCACGACGCCGGGAAGCTACCGGTGCGGCCGACACGGGAGCAGAGGGTCGACTGGGCCTACGGCAACGCCAAGATCGAGAACAGCGACGTCACACGGGAGATGGCCGAGCGCGCCGTCGACGAGAAGCTCGCCGCGGAGAAGTGACGCGTGGACCCTCTGCGGGGGCTCCGCGGGGTCGGTCAGCGATTACCTCCGGCGCGCCAACGAGCCGCGCGCCGGCATGCCGGAAGGTTCCGTCCTTCCTGGAGTGGCGCCTTTACCCCGAAGAGCCCGCACCGCAATCGAGGTCACCTCACGCCGGCAAGCTCGACCCCCGTGCTTCCCGCGGTAGCGTGGACGGCACACCCCCGTCACCCCGAGGCTCTCGATGACCGTACTCACCACGGATCGCCCTTCGTCCGTTTTCAAAGGGTACCTCGCGCGAAGAGCTCTGGCGCCTCTCGTGGCCGCTCTGCGCCTCCTTTGCATTCCCGGATGCGGCGGCGGGAGCGACGCCCCCTCCGGTGGCGACGCCCCCTCCGGTGGCGACGCCAGCTCCACCGCCGTCCGCGACACGCGGGGGCCGGACGGTAGCGCGGGCCCGGAAGAGGCCGCGTCGCCCGGGGCCGCCGACAGCGTCGCCGACGCGCCAACGATCCCCGAGATCGCGGACGCCGCGGATGCGAGCAGCGACACGGGCGCGGTCGACGCGGCTACGGGCATCCAGGGCCCGGAGACGTTTCATGGCGTCAACTGGGCCGACGCCAGGGACAACTTCGTGAACGGCCTCTTGCAACTCTCCGGGCTCGACACGACCGCGGATACGTACGCGACCGTCCAGGCCAAGACGACCCAGATTGTCTCTCAGTTTCGCACCAAGCTCGGGGCCAACACGATCCGCATTCCCATCAACGAGCCGACCGTCGCGGGTGCCTGGTGGAGCGCGTACAAGGCCGTGATCGACACGGCGACCGCGCAGGGCGTGAAGGTGATGATCGCGTACTGGGCCTATCATAACGGCAAACCGGACGACGAGGCCGCCTTCAAGGCCATGTGGCAGACCGTGGTGTCGGCCTACGCAACGAACGACCTCGTCTACTTCGACATCCACAACGAGCCCTACGGCTACGGTAGCTCGTGGAACGACGAAGCCGCGAAGTGGCTGGGATATTTTCCGAGCCTGCCCAAGGGGCGCGTCATCGTCGCGGGAACCGGGTACGACGACAACGTGACGACCGTCGGCGGCGATACCCGCTTCGCGGGATATCCACTGGAGTTTCACATCTACGGCTTTCAGCACACCACATGGACTACACAGAAACAGTGGACCGACGCGTTCAACGCGGCGATCGGAAGCTCCGCGTCGCGCACGATCGTGGGCGAGTGGGGCGACACGATGAACACCGGCACCGATTACGACACCGACGCGTCCGACGGGAACAACGCGCTCTCGTACGTCATCACCATGGCTAGCTACATCCGCGGCAAGGGCATGGGGAGCTGCTACTGGCCAGGCCTCAGGAACGGCGACGGCTACTCGATGACGAAGCTCGCCACCTCGGGCACGACGCTGACTCTCTCGGTCGTCAACGCGTCCGGGCTCGACCGGCTGCGCTGGGCCTGGAATCTCTAGTGCACCACCGTCGAGATACGCTTCAACATTCGGCGGTGTGACTTGATGATGGCGTTTGCGGGCTTGGTCCACGCAAAGGGAGTGGGCGATCGGTTCCAGGCACCAAGGGGTTCGCGGCGAGCTACGCCTTGACGTCGGGGGTACTGTGCGTCGAGGAGTTGTCGAGGACGACGTGCAGCTCCTGTCATGGATAACGGCGCACGACCGTCGGCGGGGATTAGCGCTACCGCGCCCTCGATCCGACGAGAACGGGACCGAAGCCGCGACGGCGCAAGCCGGCGGGCTACTTCGGCGGCGGGATGATCTGCGGCGGCTGCGAGTCGTCCTGCACGCACGCCGACAGGTCGAAGAAGAGGAACTCGAGCGCCTCTTCCTGGGGCGTCATCGTCGCGTCGGTGCATGCGGCGGGGATGTCGCCGGACGGCGCGCCGCCCGCGTGCAGATCGCTGAAGACGGCCTTGCCGCAGTACTTGCCGTTCGTGGTCTCGCCCGCGCTCCCCGAGATGCCGCCAACAGGCGTCCCGAAGGAGAGGTACTTCGTGTCGCTCGACGCGCTGTCGTAGACCCAGCGGTTCGTCGGTGCTTTCACGGCCGACACGCTGGTCGCCACGCCGTTGAGCGCGATGGTGCCGCCCCCCGACAAGGCGCCGATCCCCGAGAGCCAGTCGTGCAACGTCTGGCCCTTCGGGAACGAGGTGTCGATCGCGAACTGCCCCATGCCGGAGCCCGCCGACGATCCCAGCCAGGTCGCCACGCCCTTGAAGTCGGCAGCGGGGCTGTTCTTGAACCACGTGTAGTGGAAGTGCGTGGCGAAGACCTTGCCGCCCTCGTTGAGCCAGTCATGCATCGCCTGTTTCCCCGCCGCGGGCTTCGTCTGGTTGGCCTCGCCGCCCTCGCAGGCCAAGAGAACGATGTCGTAGTACTCGAGGTTCGGCTTGGAAGCCCACAGCGGGCACGACGCTTTCGTGCAGTTGCCCGCCGTGCCGCTCGACAGCCCCGGGCCGTTGCCGAGCGGCACGTCGAACGGCGTGTTCAACCCCTGGTAGACGTCGAGCCGACCGCCGCCGTGGGGGCTCGAGTACTCCTTCGTGTCGATGCCGAGCTTCTTCATGAAGCAGCCGAGGTTGTCGAGGCCGCCGGTGAGGAGGGCCATCTGCGGCAGGCTCCCTTCGCTCTTGTTGCCCGGGAGCCGGAGCGTTCCCTTGGAGATGGCGGTCGTCTGGCAATCGGCCGTGTCGACGGAGACGACGCGTCGCCACTTGCCGATCTGGACGACCACGGGGACCGCCTTGCCGGTGGGGACGCCCGTCAGCGTGAACGATCCGGTGGCGTCCGTCGTCGTCGCAACGACGTAGTCTCCGAGCGACACGTCGCACGTGTTGCAGGAGTTCGTTCCGGGTGTGATCGTAGGCAGGGCCGAGGCGTCGTTCGGAATGAAGACAGCCACGTTGTAGAGCGGGTTCTTGCTGGCCGGATCGTAGACCTTGCCCGTCAGAGTCGTCGGGCTGCTGCCGCAGGCCTTGTTGACCGAGCAGGCCCAGCCCATGCCGTTGACGCAGGTGGCGCCGGGTGTTGTGCCGGGTGTTGTGCCGGAGTCGTCGCCGAAGCTCCCGCCGCTGCTGCTGCTGCTGAAGACCTCACCCGCGTCGTCACCGACGTTGTTCGTCTTCGAGCCGCAGCCACCGAACACGACGACGGCCAGGAAGACCGCCGCGACCAAGCCAAAAGCTTCATCACGCAACATCACAAGTTTCCTGCCACGGGATACCGGGCACGCGCAATCGTGCTCATGCTGTTAGGAGCGTCTCAATGTCGTCTACGGTAGTGGTGACGGACGAACATTGAAGTCTGAGCGGAACATGCTGGCGACCGCGCGTTACTGCGTTGCAGAACCGCCCCTTACGGCTAGAGATTGTCCGTCCTGGGAGAGCCAAGAATGACCTTTAAAGACGGGTTGAAAATAGGCTAGCGCCGGGGATTCCTCGGGGATACCCTCACGACCCATCGCGCGGATGCCCACCTGACCTTTCCTTCATTGTTTCCGACAGATGTTGCCTAATCCCAGGAGAACGATCCACATGCGACAACGGACTTTCATCGTCCTGGCTGCGCTCGGTGTCGCGGCAGGCGCTGCGTGCAGCTCGTCAAGTAGCAACGGCACCCCTGACGGCGGGCAACAAGACGCGTCGGGCAGCGGGAGCGGCAGTAGCAGTAGCGGCGCGAGCAGTAGCGGCGCGAGCAGTAGCAGTGGGAGCAGCGGCGGCACTCGGGAGGCAGGCCTGCTCATGGGGATGCAAATCGGGACTCCGCCCACTTCGATGGACGGCGGGGTCTACTGCCCTGGCCAGTTCGGATTGATGGCAGCCTGCGCAGCCCCGGCAGTGTGCTGCTGGGGCGACCAGAGCCAGGTACCCACGCCGCTGGCGGGCTGCACGGCCTCCAGCGCGTGCACCGGATCGGCCATCTCCTGTTCGGGGCCGGCCGGGTGCTCCGCGGGCCAGGTGTGCTGCTTTGGGTTCGCCACGGACGCAGGGGTAAGCGCGGCCGGAGTGGGAACCTCCTTCACAACGCAGTGCGCGACCGACTGTCCGACGGGCGACATGGTTCACTACCAGCTCTGCGGCTCCAGCTCGGATTGCCCCGCCGGAGAGGTCTGCAACAACATGGCGCCCTACGCGCCGTACTGCTTCTCGGCCGGAGGTCGCGACGGTGGCGGCGGAGACGATGCGGCCGACGCCGGCCCCGAGTGAGAGTCACTCGCGCCTCAGGTACCTAATGCGACCCGGTCACGGCGCTGCGTCGCTCTCGATGTACCGCACGGAGCGACATTGCCACGCCAGCATGTCGCACTTAACACGCGTGCGGAGCGACATGGGCGACCTCGCATGTCTCAGATGCAAGCCCTGTGGAGCGACATTCTCGACCGCATCGTCGCCTTACCGTACCCGTGGAGGGCGACATGGACAGGCAGGCATGTCGCTCTACAGCGGATAGCGAGGCGACATTCACGCCCGTGATTCTCGATGGGGTGCGGCGGAGGTCCCGGGGCCCTGCAACCGACAACGCCGACACCATCGACGTGATCGACACGGGCACGAACCAGGTCGTACACCGGGTCAAGACTACCGCGCCGGATGGGCTCCTCTGGGGGCGCTCTCCCGTCGGCAGCAGCCCGAACAGCCTCGCGCTGTCGCCGGACGAACGAACGCTCTACGTGACCAACGCGGGCAGCAACTCCGTGGCCGTGGTGCAGCTCGACGGCGAGGGCCGCGGGCGCGTGACCGGCCTGATCCCGACCGGCTGGTACCCGAACTCGGTCAGCGTGAGCGGCGACGGGCGCCACATCTTCGTGGCGAACGGCAAGAGCAACGCCGGCGCCAAACGGCCAGATGTCCTGCACCGCGAACGGCTACATCCCGTAGTCGCGCGGGGTCCTGGGGTGGCGCGTTTCCCGAGCAGCGGGCACTCGTGCTCCTCGCGTCGAGGAGGCGCTACGACGTGAGGGGCAGCAACGGCAGGTCAATCGTGAAGACGCATCCTTTTCCTGGAAGGTCACGGACGCGAAGTATTCCGCCGCTTGCTTCGACCGCCTTGCGGCTGATGAATAGTCCGAGACCGAGACCACTTCGGTTTGTGCCGCGCTGCTGGAAGGCGGCAAAAAGCTCGCCCGCCTTGCCCGGCGGAAGGCCCCCGCATTCGTCCTCGATCTCGATCTCGACATGGGCGCCAATCACGGTCGTCCTGAGCGAGACATGTCCGCCTCGGTGCGTGAACTTGAACGCATTTTGCAGAAGGTTGGCGACCGCCCCGGCGAGAATCTGGGGGTCGGCGTTGACGTTGATCGCGCGATCAATCGGCGTGACGCTCAAGGAAACGCCGCGGACACCCGCCTCCAGCGTTCCATCAATTTCGGCGTGCTCGATGATCTCGTGCAGATCGATGCGCCTCCGTTGCGTGTTTCCGGAGTCCAGACGCACTTCGACCAGGGCTCGATTGATGAGCGCCGTCATGTCATGCAGGTCTCGCGCAAGGACGGCCGCAACGTTGCCGCGGGTGGGTGCACGCCCACTCTGGATCGCCTGGAAGGCGAGCTGCACGGCTGAGATCTTGTTGCGCAGCTCGTGCGCGAAGACACCCAGGCGCTCCGTTTCGCCCGCGGCCATCGATTGGTCACGAAGCCGCGTGAACTCCGTTACGGCTTCGGCGGTGGCGTCGTCGACGCATAGGTTGAAGGTATGAAACTCGGCTGTGGTGATAGGCGCGTCGATTTCATCGGCCAGCTCCGTGACGGCCTGGCAGATGTCGCCATAGTCGCGAACCACCTGCGCCACCGTGTAGCCGAGGTTCAGGAGCGCAGCCCCGTGCACCGCGGCGGTGCGTTCGATCGTTGCGGTCGGCAAGGAGGGCCGGCGTCGCAGTTTTTCGCCGAGTTGGTCCAGGAAGAGAGGCACGCCGGTCTTCAGCTCTCGTTGGGTAGCCCTCGGAGCTAATCGCGTCGCGACCTTCGCTCGCGTTCGGGCGATGATCTCCTCGCGGTGGGCGGTGATGAACTCGATGAGCATGACGATCCACCAGGCCCCCTCAGGCGCACGGTACTCCCCCGGAAGAGCCCGTCAATGCACGCCGCGCTCTTCCGGGGGGAGCCGGACCCAATGGCAGCGCCGCGGCCGTACCCGTCATGGCTACTTCGTGGATCCGCGCGAGACGAGACGAGACGAGACGAGACGAGACGAGACGAGACGAGACGAGACGAGAGAAGTGCGGTCCGCGCTACGATCCCGGGTGCAAGCTTGACGGCGCGGTCAGGAAGCCGGATTCGCCGTTGCTCTATCCGGCTGCGTTCGCTGCGGCGGCATTTACCATTGCCGCCACAGTTGGCTTGCCCAAACCGCCTCATCCGGCGAGAACACCACAGACCGCAACATGCCCACTGAGGGCATTTCTCGGCGATTGGCGTCGGCTCGAGACTTGCGGTAGCGCACGATGCCGCCCGTGACACAAGAGAAGCCCACCGAGGTCGAGGCCTCGCAAGAGGCCCTGCGCGCCACAGAAGAGCGCTTTCGGGCCTTGTTCGACCTGGGTCCCACGGCCGCCTACTCCTGTGATGCCTCGGGTACGATCCGGGAATTCAACCGCCGCGCCGCGGAACTGTGGGGCCGCGAGCCAGCGTTAGGGGATGCCGACGAGCGATTTTGTGGCTCGTTCAAGTTATTCCGTCCGGACAGCAGTTTTATGCCCCACGAGCAGTGCCCCATGGCCGACGTGGTGAGCGGCAAACTACCGGAGGTGCGTGACGGGGAAGTGCTCATCGAGCGGCCCGATGGCTCGCGGGTTACCGTCGTCGTGAATATCCGTCCGCTAAAGAACCAACGTGGAGAGCTCACGGGAGCAATCAACTGCTTTTACGACATCACCGCGCGCAAGCAGGCGGAAGGGAACATGCTCAAGGCGGGGGCGTTGCAGAGTGCGATTTTCAACAGCGCCAACTTCTCGAG
>CALFNG010000127.1 GCA_937902985.1 uncultured Myxococcales bacterium | reverse complement strand
CCCTACACGACGCTCTTCCGATCTAGCCTCGGCGCTCGTCGTGCGCGTGGTGGGCGCCGACCTCTCGATCGACGCCGCCGTCGCCCAGGTGCGAGCGCTCCTCGATCGGCTGCGGCACGGAGCGCTTCGCGAAGAAGACCGAACCCGCGCGGCGGCCGCGCTCTCCCGCGCGAAGCTCGCGAGCTCGCTCGATCCTCGCGCCCGCGTCGTCGATCTCTGGCGGGGCGACGGGCCCGCGCCGACCCCGTCGATCGACGACCTTCGCGCGTTCGCAACCGCTACCCTGCAAGACGAAGCGTTCGTCATCGTCGCGGCGCGGCCCCCGCGCGCGACGCCCCCGCCGCCCGACAAGAACCCCGTCCGTTGAACTCCCCTCGCCCTTCGGACCTCGACCCCGACGTCAGCCGCGTCGACGACGCCGGCTCGCCGTGGTTCGAGGTCGGCGGAGACTCCGTTCGTCTCTTGCGCGACGGCGTCCAGGCTTTCCCCGTCATGCTCGACGCGATCACCCGCGCCACGCGCGAGATCCTGCTCGAGATGTACTGGATCGGGGCCGACGCCGTCGGCGCCGCCTTTCGCGACGCGCTCGCCGAGCGCGCGCGGGCGGGCGTGAAGGTGCTCGTGATCCACGACTCGGTCGGGAGCCTCGGCATCAACGAGGTCTGGTGGGCGACGCTCTCGGCCGCGGGCGGTCGCGTGGCCGAGTACGCGTCGATCTCGCCGCTCGATCCCCACTTCCGCCTCGAACGGATCGAGCGCCGCGATCACCGCAAGCTGCTCGTCGTCGACGGTCTCCACGGTTTCACGGGCGGCATCAACCTCGCGTCGCCGTGGCTCTCGCCCGAAGAGGGCGGCGCCGGCTGGCGCGACGACATGGTCGAAGTGCGCGGCGACGCGACGAGCGAGATCCGGACGCTCTTCTACCGGACGTGGCGAAAGCTCACCACCGAAGCGCCCCCGCACGACGTGCGCCCGCTCTCGCGCCGGCGAACCCGCCCGGTCTGGGTGCTGGCGAGCCAGTGGCGCACGCGCCGGAGCATGCACCGCGAGTACGTCGTGCGTATCCGGGCCGCTCGCCACCAGGTCGACATCGCGAACTCGTACTTCGTGCCCGATCGCAAGGTGCGCGCGGCGCTCTTCCAGGCCGTGCGGCAGGGCGCGCAGGTGCGGGTCATGATCCCGGCGCGAGGCGACGTCCCGGTCGTTCAATATGCGAGCGAGGCGCTTTTCGATACGCTCCTCCGCCACGGCGTCGAGCTCTGGACGCTGCCGGGGACGATGCTCCATGCGAAGACCGCGATCATCGACGACGAGTTCACGACGATCGGCAGCTACAACCTCGACGAGCGGTCGTGGCGCAAGAACCTCGAGATCAACCTCGCGGTCGAAGACCGGGCGTTCGCGCGGCATGTGCGCTCCTGGTTCGAGCACGATCTCGGCAACGCAGCGCGCGTCGGCCTCGAGGCGTGGCGCGATCGTTCGCTCGTCCGCCGCGGGTTCGAGTGGGCGTCCTTCGCGATGAGGCGGCTATGGTGACCGCGCGGCGATTGGTTCGCAGCGCGGCCCGGGTCGCGGGCTTCGGCGCGGTGACCGCTCTCATGCTGCCGGCGTTCGTCTTGCGCGAGGCCGTCTCGCCCCTGTCGGACCCCGAGGCGCGGCGCGACGCCTGGGTGGGAGCGTGGGCCGCGGCGCTCCTTCGCATCTTCGGCGTGAGCGCGTCGACGCGCGGCCCCATGCCGGTGCACGGGCACGGGCACCTCATCGTCGCCAACCACAGATCGACGGCCGACATCCTCGTGCTGCTCCGCGCCTTCGGCGGCCGCATGGTGAGCCGCGCCGATCTCGCGGGGTGGCCGCTCGTCGGGCAGGCCGCGCGCGCCGTGGGCACCGTGTTCGTCGATCGCTCCGACGCGGTGAGCGGCGCGGCAGCGGTGCGCGTCATCCGGTCGCACCTCGCGCAGGGTTCGACGGTCATCGTGTTTCCCGAGGGGACGACGTTCCCGGGCGACGACGTCCGCCCGTTCCACGCCGGCGCCTTCGTCGCCGCCCTCCATTCCGGCGCCGACATCATCCCCGTCGGCCTCGCGTACGCCGCCGATTCGGACGCCGCGTTCGTCAACGAGTCATTCCCGGCCCACCTCGCGCGCATGGCCGCCGCCGATCCCTCGCGCGTGGCCATGTGCATCGGCGCCCCCATCACGATTCGCGAAAAGGTCCGCGCCGCCCGCCTTCGCGACGACGCCCAAACCGAAGTGCAGCGCCTCGTTCACGAAGCCCGCCGCATGGTCGATCACGACGCCTGAGAACCGCAAAAGCGCGCCTTTGCGGTTTCTCCCGCTACTTGGCGTCGAGGTCGGTGGGGATGTCGGCCCGCTTCACGCAGCCGCGGTCGGAGAGCATGCGCAGGGCCCGGATGGCTCGGACGCGGCGGGGGGCGGGGCGGTCGGCGGCCCGGGCGAGATCGAGCAGCGCGCCGCAGCCGGTGTGGAGCTCGTCGGCGTCTTCGGGATCCGTGGCACGGCGCACCCGGGCGGACTGCTCGACGACGGCGTCGAGCACGGCGAGCGCGTCGGCGTCGCTCCCGTGTACGCCGACGTCGGCCATCCAGGGGAGCTCGGAGAAGTCACGGCAGTAGGCCATGGCGCGGAGGGCAGTCGGCCGGAGCGCCGCCGTCGAGGCGCGCTCGCGCAGGCCGGAGCAGCCGACGAGATCGGCGAGGCGAAGATCGTCGTCGTCGTCGCCGCCGCCGTCGCGCGCGCGCGACCAGGCGGCGGCCTCCCGCGCGTCCATCGGGCCGCCCCCGTCGTCGTCGGCTGCCGTGGCGGCTCCGCCGTCGGCACCCGGCAGGGTCGCCGCCCCGCTCGAAGACGAGGCCGGCGCCGCGGTGGCCGCTCCCCTTCCGCACCCCGCGCCCATCGCGGGCCCGACGGCGATCGCGGCGACGAAAGCGCGGAGGCGCCCCCTCACGGCGTGAAGAGATCGAGCGTGCGCTTGCCCGTCTTCTTGTCTTCTTCGACCTGCTTGTTGAACTCTTGCACGGCGCGGTTGATGTGCATGCTGCAGAACTTCGGGCCGCACATGGAGCAGAACTCGGCGCTCTTGAAGTACTCGTCGGGCAGGGTCTCGTCGTGCATCGCCTGCGCCGTCTCGGGGTCGAGCGACAGGCGGAACTGCTCTTTCCAGTCGAACGCGTAGCGCGCGCGCGACAGCGCGTCGTCGCGATCGCGCGCGCCCGGCCGGTGCCGCGCCACGTCGGAGGCGTGCGCCGCGATCTTGTAGGCGATGAGCCCCTGGCGCACGTCGTCTTCGTTCGGCAGGCCGAGGTGCTCCTTCGGCGTCACGTAGCAGAGCATCGCCGCGCCCGCGGTGCCGGCCATGGTCGCGCCGATGGCGCTCGTGATGTGATCGTAGCCGGGGGCGATGTCCGTCACGAGCGGGCCGAGCACGTAGAACGGCGCGTCGTGACAGAGCTCCATCTCCTTCTTCACGTTCATCTCGATCTGATCGAAGGGCACGTGGCCGGGCCCCTCGATCATGACCTGCACGTCTTTCTGCCAGGCCTGCAGCGTGAGCTCGCCGAGCGTCTTCAGCTCGGCGAACTGCGCGGCGTCGCTCGCGTCGGCGAGGCACCCGGGGCGCAGGCCGTCGCCGGCGCTTATCGTCACGTCGTACTTCGCGCAGACCTCGAGCACCTTGTCCCAGTGCGTGTAAAAGGGGTTCTGCTTCTTCTTCTCGATCATCCACTGGGCCATGATCGAGCCGCCGCGCGAGACGATGCCCGTGATCCGGTGCTGCACGAGCGGCAGGTGCTCGGCGAGGACCCCCGCGTGGATCGTGAAGTAGTCGACGCCCTGCTTCGCCTGGTGCTCGAGCATGTCGATGAGGTCGTCGGCCCGGATGTCCGACACGGTCTTTCGCTCCTTGAGCACCTGGTAGATCGGCACGGTACCGATCGGCAGCGGCGAGCTCTTGATGATCGCGGCGCGGATGCCGTCGATGTCGCCGCCGGTCGACAGGTCCATGACCGTGTCGGCCCCGTGCTTCACGGCGACCTGGAGCTTGCGGAGCTCGCCGACGCTGTCGCTGGTCACGGCGCTGTTGCCGATATTGGCGTTCACCTTGCACCCGAGGGCGATGCCGATGCCCATCGGTTCGAGGTTCGTGTGGTTCACGTTCGCCGGGATGACGAGCCGCCCTCGAGCCACTTCGTCGCGAACGAGAGTCGGTTCGACCTTCTCGCGTATGGCGATGTACGCCATCTCCTCGGTGATCACCCCCTGGCGGGCGTAGTACATCTGGGTCTTGCAAGTGTCGTTCGAGCGCTTCGAGACCCACATCGTTCGCATGGGTCCAGGTGTTAGGCCGAAGGCGCCAAGGGAGCAAGCCAGCGGCCCATCCCCCCGCCCTCTGTCGTGGGGACGTCGTGGGGACGTCGTGGGGACGTCGTGGGGCAACGAGCCCCGCTGAGGTCGCCGCTGGCCCGAGGCTGGCCCGAGATGGCTGCTGCCAGCGCCCTCGGGGCGTGTCATCATCGGGGGGATGCAGCGACGGCCGTCGGAACGCCTCGCAGACGAACCCCCCACCGCGATCTCGCGCGACTCGGCGGTGCGTGCCATGCGGCGCATCATCGACGTCGTCCCGAAGCTGACGCTCGAAGTTTGCCGTGAGCCGCTGGCGGCCGCGGACGGGCCGCGGACCGTCGTTCACGACGGCAAAGTCTGCCGGATCGGCACGCACTCGACCAATGACCTCGTCTTGCGCGACCCGTCGGTCTCGCGCTTTCACTGCAAGCTGACCTTCGGCGACAAGGGCTGGCGCTTGCAAGACAACGAGTCCCTCAACGGGACGAAGGTCGACGGCGTCCGCGTCCGCGACGCCGACTTCGCCAGTGAGGCGACCCTCGCGCTCGGCGACTGCATCGTCCACGTGAGCGGGCTCGAGGCCGCGAGCGAGGTCTCGATCCCCAACGTGGCGTCGTTCGGCGCCCTGACGGGCACGAGCGTCGCGATGCGCAAGCTCTTCGCGTCGCTCGAGAAGGTCGCCGCGAGCGACATCAACGTGCTCATCGAAGGCGACAGCGGCACGGGCAAGGAGCTCGTCGCCTCGGAGATCTTCCAGCGCGGCCCGCGGGCCGAGAAGGCGTTCGTCATCGTCGATTGCGGCGCGATCTCGCCGAATCTGATCGAGAGCGAGCTCTTCGGACACGTGCGCGGCGCCTTCACCGGCGCCGATCGCGACCGGGTCGGGGCGTTCGAGGCCGCCAACGGCGGGACCGTGTTCCTCGACGAGATCGGCGAGCTGCCCCTCGAGCTCCAGCCGAAATTGCTTCGCGCGCTCGAGTCGCGCGAGATCCGCCGCGTCGGCGAGACGCGGGCGCGAAAGGTCGACGTGCGCGTCATCGCCGCCACGAACCGCGACCTCGATCGCGAAGTGAACAAGGGCCGCTTCCGCGAAGACCTCTACTTTCGCCTCGCGGTCATGGTCGTGCGCGTCCCGTCGCTGCGCGATCGGATCGAAGACGTCCCCGCCCTCGTCGCCAGCTTCCTCACCTCGCTCGGCGTCTCTTCCCACGACCAGGGCGGCCTCTTCTCGCCGCACGTCCTCGCCGACCTCGCCGATCACGACTGGCCGGGCAACGTGCGAGAGCTCCGGAACTACGTCGAGCGGTCCCTCGTCCTCAAGGAGGCGCTGCCCGCCTCGCGACGGCGTGCTCCCCCGCACCCGTCGCGCGACGCGAGCGAGCCCGAGCCGCCGAGCGAGCCGAGCGTGAAGATACCCTTCAAGCTCGCAAAGGACGCGGCGGTCGACGCCTTCGAGAGAACCTACCTGGCCGCGCTCCTCGAAGCGGCGGGCGGCAACATCAGCAAGGCGGCGCGCAACGGCGGCATGGACCGCATGTACCTGCACCGCCTCGTTCAGAAGCACAACCTCCGCCCCGCGCCTCGCGATAGCGGCGACGAGTGACCCTCAGAACCTGGCGCGCACGGCGACCCCGCCGGAGCGGTCGCCGGCCCACGGCGTGATGCTGCCGATCTCCTTCGGGAGCTTCAGGGGCTGAGCGAAGTACCAGAGGGCGCCCCCCGCCAGGAGCGCGGCGCCGCCGATACCGATGCCGATGCCGGTGTTCGCCAACGTGACGCCGCGACGCGCCTGATCGAACGCCGGGTCTCCGGGCGCCGCGACGCACTGCCGCGATCCCATCGAACAGGCGTCGGGCACCTGCTTCATCCCGACGATCGCGAGCACGACCCCGGTCGCGGCCGCTGCGGCTCCGACGCCCGCCACGAAGAGCGGCCCGATCGGGCGGCTCGGCCCGGCGACCGCCGCCGCGGGCGTGGTCAGGGGGCGGCCGTCGCCGTTGAGGTCTGCGAAGGTCGCGATCACGCTGCGGCCCTTGTCGCCCTGCGTGAGCACGACCGTCACCAGGGTCTCGCGTCCGTCGTGAACGAAGCGGATGGTGTGGCGGCCCGGGTCGAGGTCGTACGCCTTGCCGTCGTCGAGCTTCGCGGCCACCGGCGTGTCGTCGACGGAGACCGAGGTGTTCGGCAAGTCGCCGCCGTTCGGGTCGCGGGCGGCGAAGCTCACCGTCGGCACCAGGCGCTCGAGCTCTTCGCCGAAGCGCGCGCAGTCGGCCTGAATGAGCTGGGGGCACGAGGTCTGCGCGCACGCCATGAACGCCTGGCGGGCGGTGGTCAGCCGGCCGGCGTCGCGCATGTCTTGCCCGCGGCTATGGGCCTCGAGGCACTCCTCTTTCGACGACGCCCACGCTTCGCTCTCGCCGCGCGCGGCGCCGTTCACGAAGACCGCGGCGAAGACCGTGCAGGCGACGCCGGTCGTCGCCACCCATCGTTTCGCGCTCGCATTCCCCTTCATCACGTCTCTGCCTCGTTCCAGTCGTTCGTTGTCAAATGCAGCTCGGCTTGAAGACCTTCTTCGTTCCTTCGAAGTAGAAGGGCGGATCGCAGTCCACCTTCGCCGCCGCGGGGCTCGCAGATCGGAAGAGCACACGTCTGAACTCCAGTCACTTAGGCATCT
>CALFNG010000126.1 GCA_937902985.1 uncultured Myxococcales bacterium | reverse complement strand
GGGGGGGCAGGGCGCGCAGTCGAGGAGTCGCAGGCCGATCCGATCAAACTCGGTGACGACTGACGGAAAGGACCATCATCTGTTCGTGGCGACTCCGACGTCGGGTCGCGCCGGCGTTCTCATTTCCCCTGCGCGGAGCTTTCGCGCATCGAGCTGACCACGAAGGCAACGGCGACGATGGCGACCGCGAGTGGCGCGGCGGCCCAGGGGCCGTACTTCAGCGTCGCCGCCACGAGGGAGCCAGCGACGCCCAAGACCAGCGGCCCAACCACGAGCGCTGCGCGCTCTTGCCCCACCTTCTGTCGGCTCCGCCCCCTCGATCTCTCGAGTTCGCAGTCGGGGCAGGCGCCACGATACCCCACGTGATCGCCGCACAGCCGGGCGTCGCACGTCACGCATCGCGCGCCGAACGCCGGTCCGTCGCAGAAGGCACAGGCCTCGTGCGTCCGGACCGTGGGAGTCGGGCTCGCGACCCGTGGGGACGGCCCCTTCGCCGCCGAGCCTTCGTCGGCGTCCGTGCCGTCACGGAAGAGGACGGTAAGGGCGTCGAATCGGTCTCGCAACTGGTCGGCCGAGAGACCCAGGTACGAGAACGGCTCTCCACGGCCGAGCGTATCGAAGTCAGGCGTCGTCTTCTTCGCGATGAAGTGCGCCAGCTGATCGGCGGCACGCAGGAGGGCGACGCGCACGGCGACGTCACGGCTCTCCGTGTATCCGTTTGCCGGATCGTGGTGGAGCCCCGCGAGCCGCGCGAGCGGCCGGGGGATCTGCCAGGCGAGGAGCACGGCTTCGGCAAGCTCGGCGTGATCGAAGCCGAAGCGACCGCGCTCCTCGTCGAGTGCGGCATCGGTCTGGTGGTGAGCCAAGGCAAGGATGTCGGTGTACTCGGGCACCGTGTCGAGCAGGACCCACCTGCCGATGTCGTGCAGGAACGCCGTGGTGAACATCGCGTCGGCAGGAACGCACCACTCCGGCGCGAGGTGGCGGGCGAGGCCTCCCACGAGAGCGGCGTGAGCGTGAAGGTCGCGCCAGTCCTGCGAACCGTTCCCGGGAAAGAGGTTCAATACGGAGCTGGCGATGGTCGCCCGGCGGATGCCGCTCGAGCCGAGGAGGGGTACGGCTTGATGGATCGATGCGCAACCGTTCCTCAGACCGAAACCCGACGAGTTGACGACGCGTAGCACGCGCGTTGCGAGGGCCACGTCGCTCTCCACGGCGGCTACGATCTTGGGCACGTCGAAGGCCTCGCCCGAGGTCAGCGCCAAGATCTTGACGGCGGCCATGGGGAACGGGCGCACCCATTGCAGGGCGGCGACTCTCGCCGACTCGCTCGTGCGCACGTTCTTCCGCCGGGCTTCTGCGGCAGGATCGCCGAGCCAGCTTCGTTCGTCGAAGGCCATGCCCGACGCTACTGCAACCGTCGGGCCTGACGAGACGTAGACTCGTGCGGGATCACGGAGATCCGCGGCGATGTCGAGATGCACGGCGCGCACTCGAGCGCAGCGTCCGCCACGCTCTCGACGATCCTATGCGCTGTCGCGACTTCTACGTACACCACGAGTCGAGCGAACGTGTTGCGTCCTGGTGTGTTTCTCTCGTCTCGTCCCGACCGAGAAGGTATTTGGTGGACATCGGACGTGATAGAGATCGGGGGCGTCCCGGGACGGCCTGGAGCGATGGGGGGAACGAGTGCGTCAAAACGCGCCTGATCGATCGGACGTGGAGAGTCCGTTGCCCGAAGAGTCGGAACAGCAACTCCCGGAATCGCTGCGCGTGCTCGTCGTGGACGACTCGGCCAGCGACACCAAGCTGGTCCTGCGCGAGCTCGCGCGGAGCTGGCGAGCTGTCCACCATGTACGCGTCGAGTCGGCAACAGCGATGCGCGTCGCCCTGGCAAACGAGGGCTGGGACGTCATCGTCTGCGACTGGTCGATGCCCCAGTTCAGCGCGCAAGCGGCCCTGAAGGTCGTCAAGGAGCTCGAGCTGGACCTCCCGTTCATCATCGTCTCGGGCACCGTCGGCGAAGAGATCGCAGTCGACGCGATGCGCGCCGGCGCCCACGACTTCGTACTCAAAGACCGGCTCAGTCGATTGAGGCCGGCCGTCGAGCGAGAGATTCGCGACCATTTTCGGCGCGAGGCGCACCGCAAGTCCGAGACCCGACTGCTGCAGAGCGAGGAGGCCTTGCGCCAGAGCGAGGCCCAGCTGCGACAGGCTCAGAAGATGGAGGCGCTCGGCGAGCTCGCCGGAGGCGTGGCGCACGATTTCAACAACGTCTTGTCGGTCATTCTCACCTACGGCGAGCTCGTGCTCTCCAGCCTCGACGCGTCGGATCCGAACCGCGAAGACGTCGAAGAAATACGTCGGGCCGGCCAACGCGCAGCCGACATGACTCGCCAGCTGCTCATGTTCAGCCGGCGAGAGGTGGTCGAGCCACGGGTCGTCGATCTCAACGATCTGCTCGACAGCATGAACAAGATGCTGTCGCGGTTGCTCCGGGAAGACGTGAGCCTCGTGATCGTCAAGGAGCCGAACCTCTGGAAGACGCTCGTCGATCCGACGGGCGTCGATCAGGTCATCATGAATCTCATCGTCAACGCGCGCCATGCGATGCCGGACGGAGGCAAGGTCACGCTCGAGACCGGGAATGCGACGCTCGACGGAAGGTACGTCGCGTCGCACTTCGGGGCGAGCGTGGGCGACCACGTCGTCCTGACCGTGACCGACACGGGGACGGGGATGGACAGCGCGACCATGGCCCGCATCTTCGAGCCGTTCTTCACGACCAAGGAGAAGGGCCAGGGAACGGGGCTCGGGCTCTCCACGGTGTACGGCATTGTCAAGAACGCCGGCGGGAGCGTCTGGGTCGACAGCAAGCCGGGGCTGGGATCGGCCTTCAGGATTTACCTGCCGCGCGTCGAGGGGCAGGTCGTGCCGAAGATCCATTCGAGGCGCCCGGGGTCGCGCGGAGGATCCGAGACGGTGCTCCTGGTAGAAGACGAGGAGCAGGTGCGAGTCATGCTTGAGAACGTCCTTCGCCGGAAGGGCTACGAGGTCCTCGTTGCCACCGACGGCCTCGACGCGCTGAAGGTCAGCGAGAGCCATGCGGGGACGATCGATCTCCTCCTCACCGACGTCGTCATGCCCGGTCTGAGCGGGCCGGAGGCGGCGCAGCGGCTCGCCGCCCGTCGTCCACAGATGAAGACCCTCTACGTTTCGGGCTACACGGACGCCAGCGTGGTCCGGCTCGGAGCCGCCCGGGGCGAGGTCGCGTTCCTTCGGAAGCCGATCACCCCCTCGATGTTGACGGGACGAATCCGCGAAATCCTCGATGCGCCGGACGTGAAAGCCATGCTCGACGCGAAGCGCGCGCCCGGAGGTCACTCTCCCTCCGAGTGAGTCGAGCGAGGTCGACGCCACGCCGTCGCCTCCTCCACGCGAATTCGAAGGCCGCGCGCCGACGCTCAGCGGCCCCACCTTCTTGGTCTACGCGATGGAAGAGGGGGCCTGCCCTGCGCGGAGCCGGGGTCGGTCGCCGCTCTCAGCGCGCGCCGACCATCCACGTGAGCGCCATCAAAGCGACGGCCAGGATCAGAAGCGCCAGGGCTCGGAAGTATCGCGAAGACCCGCCCCGTCGCGCCACATTGGCGGCTCGGGGCACTGGAGCTGTGCCGAGCGATGGACCGTGGTCCACGAGTGCGTCGTCGGAAGGAAGGGCCTGTTGCTTCGCCAGGGCCGCAAGCAAGTCGGCCTGCGCCACGAGACCCATCGCCAGCAACACGCGCCCGAGGAGCTTCCCGGAACTGCCGGATGGCGAGCTGATGGCGTGCTGCGCTGCGAGGGCGCGCTCGAGATCGACGTCGGTCAGCAATCCGTCGGCGACGAGTATGTCTCCGACTCTGTCGTGCGATTTCTGCAGGTTGGCGAGAAAGACGGCGGTGCTCTGGGCCGGCAGGAAGGGCGCGATGGCCGCTCGCATCTCTTGCATCGTTTGAAAGCGCCGCGCCGGCTCTCGTTCGAGCGCCTTCGTGACGGATCGCTCGAACTCGAGCGGCAGCTCTGGGCGAAACGGGCGCATCGAGGGCACCGGCTCGATGAGGACCTGCCGCAGCACGCTCAGCGCGCTCCCTTCGAACGGAGTGTGCCCCGTGAGGAGCTCGAACAAGATGACGCCGAGCGACCACACGTCGCTACGAGGGTCGCCGACGCCGCCGAGAGCTTGCTCGGGCGCCATGTAACAGGGCGTTCCGATGAATGCGCCGTTGTACGCCGAGCTGCCGTCGTCGCTGCTCGTAGTCGCGATGCCGAAGTCGAGGACCTTGACGATCAGGCGGCCGCTAGCGTGCGAAACGAACAGGTTGGCCAGCTTGAGGTCCCGGTGCACGATTCCGAGCGCGTGGGCCTCGGCCATGACGTCAGTCACCTGGGTTGCGACGTCGACCGCCATGTCCACCGCCATCGGGCCCGTGGCCTCGAGTTCCACGTCGAGGCCGCGGCCCGTCAGGTACTCCATGACCACGTACGGCAGTCCGTTCGGCAGCTCGTCAACGTCGATGGCTCGTGCCACGTGCACCGACTTGAGGTGCGCCGAGGCGGCCGCCTCTCGGTCGAACTGAGCGCGGAGAGAGCCGCACGATGTCGCGAGCTCCGGGCGCGCGACCTTCACGGCCAGGCGCTGGTTCAGTCGAATGTGCCGCGCCTCGTAGACGACGCCCATCGCACCCGCGCCGATGCACTGGACGATCTCGTACTTCGAGCCGAGGACGTCTCCCCTCTCCGGCAAGCGGGCTTCGCCCGGCAGTGCCAGACGCGACCGCGACGACGACGGTCCGGGTCGCCAGGTCTCGGCGTTGCGGGAACACTCCACGACCGCAGACTCGGCCACGGCCTGCTCGGATGAGGATCGCGAATCCTTGTCCTCCGAAGGGAGGGAGGAGATCGACGAGGGCGATACCGCTCGGCCGTGGCGATACGCGTGCGCCGCGTCCGACCAGTCTTCACTCGCCGTTTGCTCGAAGGAGTGCTCGTCGTTCGCCATTCTCGTTGCCCTGCTCGGGAAACCCGGAGGCCCCAGCCATCCGAGGCCGCTCTGTAGGCGCTTCCGTCCTAACGGCCCGACGCCGTGAGATTCAAGGGCGCATCCCCGCGCGCGGTCTGTCGCACCTTTTCGGCCGCCCCACCTCTGCGCCGGTCGAGCGCGGCGAGCGTGACGAAGAGACGACTGCTCACAACAGGCCGAACTCCTTCAGTCGCCGATAGAACGTGCGTCGCGGCACGCCGATCATCTCGGCGGCCTTCGCGCGATTCCAGTTGCACGCGCCGAGCGCAGCCAAGATCCGGTCTCGCTCCGCGGCCTTGTACTCGGCCTTGTTTTCGGCGCGCGGCGGCCCGGACGCCCCTCGGCGCGCGCGCGCCCCCTCGGCGCGCCCCGGCTCGGCGCGCCCCGTCGCGGGGAGCTCGAGGTCGTCGATTCCGATCTCCTTGCCTTCGCCCATCAGCCACGCGTTCAGAAGGACATGCTCGAGTTGTCGCACGTTCCCCGGCCACGGGAGCGCGCAGAGCCTGCGCAGCGCGTCGCGCGACACCGACTTTCGATCGCGCCGGTACCGCGCAGCGAGCAGCGTGAGGAAGTGATCGACGAGCGGCGGGATGTCTTCTACGCGTTCGCGAAGCGGCGGCACGCGCAGCTCGATGACATGGAGCCGGTAGTAGAGATCCTGACGGAACGTCCCCTCGGTGACCATCTGCTCGAGATCGCAATGAGTCGCTGCGATGACCCTGACATCGACGGGTTCTTCGACGGTGCCGCCAAGCGGGCGCACTTGCTTCTCCTGCAGCACGCGGAGGAGACCGACCTGCATCTTCTGCGGCATCTCGCCGATCTCGTCGAGCAAGAGCGTGCCGCCCTCGGCCTCCTGAAAGACTCCGCGGCGATCGCGATCGGCGTCGGTGAACGCTCCCTTCATGCTGCCGAAGAGCTCCGACTCGAGGAGATTCGCCGGGATCGCACCGCAGTTGACCCCGAGAAACGGCTTCTTGCCGCGGGGCCCGGCCTGATGAACCGCGCGTGCGACCATCTCCTTGCCGGTTCCGCTCTCGCCCGTGACCAGGAGCGCGACATCGGTGTCCTTCACCCGATCCATGAGAGCGTAGAGACGGCGCATCGCGGCGCTCGTTCCCACGAGCCCCGCGTACCCGAAGTGGCCTCGCAGCTCGGCGCGGACCTGCCGTAGATCGCGCCGGGCCTCGACGAGTTGCTCGGTGCGCTTGCCGAGCATCCGGGCGAGCTCGTCGCGCGCGCCCGCCAGCGCGACGTTCGCGCGGGCGAGGTCGTCGGCCCGGGCGTAGTTCTCAGCGAGCAGACGCGCGTTCTCGATCGCGATCGCGACCTGATCGGCGAAGGCCTGAAGCGTCGGAAGCTCGTCCTTGAAGCGGATGCCGGGGCGCAGCCGGGTTTCGACGTACAGGGCCCCAATGGTGCGTCCGACGGGCGGCGCGCCGCGGATCGGGACGCATGCAATCGACTGGATCATCAGCTGGTGGATGCTGACGGCCTGCGCGAGGCGCTCGTCGTCGCGTGCACTGATGGTGACCACGGGCTCGCCACCCTCGACGACGCGCTCGGCCACTGAGCGCGAGAACGCCGCGTGAGGGTCGTCGCCTCCCGACCCCGTGCGGGCCGTGCGCGCTTCGAGCTCGCCCAGGTCGCCGACGAGCAGGACGAACCCCCGCTCGGCGCCGAGGAGGGCGACGGCGTGATCGGTGACGCGCTGGAGGAGTCGGGGGACGTCGTGCTCGCTCGCCAGCTCGCGCGTCAGCTCCAGGATCCGAGCGAGTCGATCTTCGGTGGCGCCGCGCTGCGGTGAATGGAACGACCCGCTCGAGCCGATCGCGGGCCCGAGCGGGACCGCGATGGTCGCAGCGTGCGCCTGGCGGAGGGCGCGACGCCGGGGGTCGTCCCAGAAGACCTCGCGAAGATCGCGCGGCAGCTTGCCCGCCGTCTCTTCGAGCATCGCCAGGGCGCCTTCGGTGTCGCGACGGGCCGTGGCCAGGCCGCCCTGACCCGCGGCGAGTCGTGCCCGCGCATCGAGCGCCTGCCACGCCCACTCCCGCCGTCCAGCCTGGCGCGCTAGATCGATCGCGGCGTCGAGCGCGCGGCGGGCGGTCTCTTCGTCGCCCGCCGCGTGTGCGATCGATCCGCGCACGAGCTCTGCCAGGGCGGCATGTTCGCCGAACCCCGCGTCGCCCAGAGCGGAGCGAATGTCACTGAATTGGTGCTCGAGCACCCGCGCTTCGGATCCGGGCTGGCGCGCTCGCGAGAGCAAACCTTCGAGGCGCGACTCGGCCGCGTCGTGCGGCCGCCCCTGCGCCTCCCAAGCGCGCGCGGCCTCCTCGTACGCGCGCGCGACGTCTTCTCCGGAGGCCTGCGTCGCCGCTCCGCCGACGAACGGGCCGGCGATGGCGGGCGCCGTTCGCGCGGCATGCTCCGCTTCGAGGCCGAGGAGCTGCGCGCCTGCAGCGGGCGACAGCTCGGCGCGGCGCTCCGCGAGGAGGTCGATCGAACCGCGCGCCCGGGCCCACCGTCCGAGGTAGAGATCGAGGTTGGCGAGGTTCAGCCACGCCTGCGTCAAAGCGGCGCCGCTGCCCGCACGCCGGCCCATGTCGACGGCCGCCTCGAGGTGCCCGAGCGCCTGGGCGAGATCGCCTTCCGCCTTCGACAGCCCCGCGAGGTTCAGGCGCATCGTCGCAACCGTCCCTGCGTCGCGGGCCTTCTCTGCAGCGGCCAGCGCCGCTTCGTAGGCGGCGCGCGCGTTCTCGTTTCGTCCTGCGCGCTGGTGGGCGATCGCCGACGATCCGAGGGCGACGGCCTCGACGCGAGGATCGCCCATGCCTCGCGCGACCCGGATGGCCTCGTCGAGCATCGCCCGGGCCGCGGGATCTTCTCCGGCGAACGCGAGCGCCACGCCGTGGACGCTGAGCGCTTCGGCGGCCAGCGCGTCTTCGAGGCCGCCCTCGGTGACCTCCTTCGCCAGGGTTGCGGCGTCGGCGTAAGAGCCCGCTCGGAGCAGCGCCCGCGCTCGCAAGGCTTGCCACGCTCTCCGGGCCGGCCCGCGCAGCGCGGGCTCTTCGACGGCTGCCAGCTCGGCGAGCGCCCGGGTGGTGTCGCCGCGACCGACCGCCACGCGCGCGCGAGCCATGCCGATGCGCACGCGCTCCGCGTCGCCCCGCGGGGGACCGATGCGCTCGAGATCCCGCGCCCCGTCGTCGAGGCGTCCCATGTCGAGGGCGCGCTCGACGTCTTCGAACATTCGAGTCCGTCCGCCATGCGATGGTGGCGCCGACGGCCGCGCCTCCCCATCAAGGGCAGCATCGATCTCTTCTCGCGACACGATCGCCTGGCCCGCGAGGCGCCGCACCGCAGCGCGGAGCGGACCGGGTCGGCCGCCCATTCTTGCGATGAGGTGCGCCCGCAGCGCATCGGGGAGGGAGGGGACCGACCGGCGGACGAGGTCTTCCGCCGCCTGCCCGTCGAGGGAAGGCACGACGAACGCGGTCAGTTCTCCGCGGACGATCTTGCCGACGACCTCGCGCGGCGCGACGACCACCAGCCGCGCGCCAGCCTCGGACGCCTTGCGGAGAAGCGCGATGCCCGCTTCGTCGATCTGCTCCGCGTCGTCGACGATGACGATCGGCGCCCGGTCCACGGTCGTGCGACCGTCGGCCGACGAGGCGACCGCTCGACCCGCCTCGAGCTGAGCGAGCTCGAGTTCGATCACCTGACCGATCGGCATCCCGCCCTTCGGCGCTTCGATCACGGCGACCGTGTCGCCGTGGACGCCGAGCGTCCAGGCGAGCCGGCGCGCGAGGGTCGAGCGCCCGGAGCCTCGCGGTCCCTCGAGCACGATGGCCCCGCCGGGGGCGAGCGACCGGACGCGCTCGAGCAGCGCTCGCGCTGTGGCTTCGAGTCCGAGCACGGGCCAGGGAGGCGCGTCGCTCGGTCGTCCCGGCGGCAACCCCGCTGCGGTCCGGAGCGCGCTCGCCAGCTCGTCGACGCTCGGCCAGCGTTTGGCTGCCTGCGCCTCGGTCGCTCGGGCCGCGATGTTCGCCAGCGCTCCGCGCCGTTCCGTGCCGAGCTCGGCCCCCCGCCTCTCGAGCCCTTCGGCGAGCGTCGCCCCGAGCGAGTACACCTCGGCCCGCACGGTGAGCGACTCGCCCTGGAACAGCTCGGGCGCGGCGTATTTAGGCGTCAGTCCCTGGGCGGTTGCGCCGCCGTCGCGCCAGGGCGCTGCGAGACCCAGGTCGACCAGGGTGCCGCGGCCGTCCGCTCCGACGATGACGTTCGCGGGCTTGATGTCGCCATGAAGCAGGCCCGCGCGGTGAACGACGGTGAGCTGGTCACACGCCGTCGCGACGGCGTCGAGCCACGGACGAGACCCGCCGTTGTGGAGCACGTCTTCGAGGCTCGAGCCGTCGACGAGCTCGCGAACCATGTATTTGCGCCCCCCATCGAGCGCCCCGAAGGCGATCACCTGCGGTACGCCGAGGCCCTCGAGGCCGCTCAGCGCGATCGCTTCGCGAACGAGGGCGCCGACTTCGTGCTCCCCCGCGTCGTTCGCGAGGAGCTTGAGCGCAAGGACACGGCCCGTGACGCGATCGCGGACGGACCACACCTCGCCGCCACCCCCGGCGCCGAGGCGGCTGACCGACTCGTACCGCGAAGGCAGCTCGGGCATACGATCAGAGTGTATCGCGCAGGCCGACCTCTCGGCTCGACTTGTCCTCCGTCGAGGGGTGATCGGCCGGAGATTCCTCTTTGGCGGGGGGCTTGGCTGCGGGATGCTTGTCGCCGTGGCCCGTGTCTTCGAGCCCGTAGTCGGCGCTCAGGCCGAACCAGAAGCCCGTGAGCGAAATGCCGAGCTGGAGGCGGCTCTCGATCTGCTTGATCGGCTTCCACCGCAAGCCGAGCTGGCCGCCGATGTGAGGGAAGATCACGGGGACCGCGCCGCCGTTGAACCAGTTCGGCTCCTTGTAATTGCCGACCTTCGCGGTCGTCGGGTTCTGGTGCGCCGAGGTCGCGCAGCTATTCGCGCTGCTGGGGTCGTCGTGCACAGATTGGCAAGCGGTGTACTGGGTGCCGTTGTCCGCCGTGACGGTGTGCGCCGGGACCGCGCCCCCGGACATCGACGGCGTCAAGTAAGCCCAGTCGTTGGTGAGGCTCCCGAAGATGACGCCGAGGCCGAGGCCGAAGCCGTACTCGAAGTCGAGGTGATTGGCGACGGGCGACGACCACTGCTCGTCGAGTCCCGCGTAGATGCCTTTCAGGCCGCTGTTGACGATCGAGTAATTGTTCGGCGTGTCCGGCTGGCCTTTCTGGAAGAACAGCGTGTCG
Source organism: uncultured Myxococcales bacterium (assembly GCA_937902985.1). GTDB lineage: Bacteria > Myxococcota_A > Polyangia > Polyangiales > Polyangiaceae > Palsa-1150. Next base: position 3,240 of record CALFNG010000126.1, on the reverse strand, counting down.
CTGAACCCGTACTCGGTGTACTGCAGCCAGACCACGGTCGATTTGGCGTCTTTTCTGAAGTCGATCTCGGCGCCAATCGTGTTCGAATAGATGGTTCCGCCGTCGTTGACGAACAGGTGCTCGAGGAACGACGGGATGATCGTGCCGCGGTAGCGAACACCGACGAACCTGTAGGTCTTCCCGGGATCTTCGGCGGTGTTGGTGATGTCGTCGGCGTCTTCGGTGCTGGCGACGCTGACGGTGCCCGCCTCGGGCGGAGTCGTGGTCTCGGTCGCGGCGGGCTCCGGGGTGGGCTCGGCCGGCGCGGCGCTCGCAGTCGGTGTGGGCTCGTCTGCGGCACTCGCGGAAGCTGACGCCGATGGCGCAGGTTTCGGCCCCTTCTTTTTAGCTTTCGGTGCGCTTTGCGCGAAGGCGACCGGTCCGACTGCCAAGATGAGCAGGGCGACGGTCGCAAAGAAGGAGTGTCGATGCCGGCCAAGATGCTGGGAGCGAGCCATGGAGAACCTCGGGAGTGCTCGGGAGTGCAAGGAGGCGATTAGTGGCGCGCGCGATGCTACACTACGGGAACGCGCTTTGGGGAAGCGCCTACTCCGGACCGACCGAGTGATTCTTCACGGCCGAATCGTCAAACAGGTCGTCGACCGCGGCGATATTTCCGCCTTTCGAAAAGAAATCATCGTCACCGGAAGTCGTGTTCCTCTGGCGATGGTGCGCAAGCGCCTCGAGGCGGGCGAGGGCACTCGCGCGCCGGTGCTCCTCGTCCATGGATTCGGCCAGAACCGATACACGTGGCACCTGCCGGCCCGGAGCTTCTCGAACTACCTCGCGCGGGCGGGCTTCGACGTCTTCAACCTCGATCTGCGCGGCCACGGCCGCTCGCGTCACTACGGGGCCGGCCGCTGTCGCGGCGTGGAGGACTATGTACGCGAGGATCTCCCTGCCGCCGTCGAAGAGGTCCAGGCCCTCTCGGGCGGCCGCAAGGTCTGGGTGGTCGGGCACTCGCTCGGCGGTCTCGTGGCCTACGCCTCGGCGCCGACCCTCGCCGGCTCGATCGCCGGCGTCGCGTCGATCGGGAGCCCGTATCATTTCACGCGCGGGTCGTTGACGCTCGGCGCAATCTCGCTCCTCTTCAGGGCGATCGCCCTGGCGCCGCTGCCGAATGCGCCGCTGCCGCTCGCCCCCGTGGGGGTCACGATGCGGTTCATTCGACGCTTCGCCGAGAGTCCCCTCTATCCGCTCCCGCTCCGCGGGTGGCACGCCGGGTCGTGCGAGCCCCACGTGCTGGAGCAATACCTGAGGCTCGCGTTCGATCGTGCCGCCCTCGCCGAGATGCGCGACATGTTCGCCTGGGCGGCGCAGGGGCGCTTCGGCGGTCGGGAGTCCAACTACGTCGAGCGCTTCGAGGGAATGGACCTGCCGCTGCTGGTGGTGGCGGGCACGAACGACGATCTGGCACCCCCGGAGAGCGTGCGGCCCGGCTTCAGCGCCAGCCGCTCGAGCGACAAGACCTACCGCGTCGTGCCGCTCGGACACATTGACCTCATCGTCGGCCGCGAGGCACCCCAGATGACATGGTCGCTGGTGACCGACTGGATGGCGAAGCGCGCTGAAAAGCGCGCGGCTTGACGCGCCCTGACCGTTGCGGTCGTTTTCAGCCGGCCGAGTTGCCGCTGCCCCTCTTCTTGGCGGGGGCGGGCGCCGGACTCTCGGCGCGCATCCGGGCCACTTCCTCCTCGAGCTTGCGGACCGTTCGACGAAGGTCCTTCACTTCACCCTCGGTCGCGAGCGCCATCGCCTTCGCGAGGGCCTCGACCTGATCGCGAGCGAAGCTCTGCGCCTTGCCGGGCACGCTCATCGCCGCCATCATCGCCTTCATGACCCGCTCGTCTTGCATCAGCTTCATGATGCGGGGATCGGTCATCAACTTCATGCCCTGCTGCATCAGGGTCTTCTTGATCGCGCTCATTGAAGCCCGGGCCTAGCTCACGCGCTGCGTCACGTCTACCCCTGACGACCCGCTGGTGAGATCGAAGAGACCGCAAAGGCGCAAAGGATCGGGTTTGCGTAGGTCACGCGAGCGTGAACGCGAACCCCAAACCTCTGCGTCTTCGCGTCTCCGCGGTTTCTCCGTCTCTCACTCCTTGGCGTCGCCGCGGGCGAAGATCGAGGCGACGTAGTTGAGCACGTCGGTCGCGCTGACCTCGTTGTAGCCGAAGTTCTTGATGAGCCTAGACTTGATGATGTCGATCTTCTCTTGCGTATCCTTGTCGACCACGGCACTCACCAGCGTCTTCAGCTTGATGCTGTCTTTCTGGTCTTCGAACAGTTTGAGCTCGAGGGCCCGGCGCAAGCGATCGTTCGTGTTCCACTCGAACTTCTTTCCGTCGACCGCGAGGGCGCCGATGAAGTTCATGATCTCGCGGCGGAAGTCGTCTTTCCGGTTCTCGGGAACGTCGATCTTCTCCTCGATCGATCGCATCAGGCGCTCGTCGGGATCCTCGTCTTGCCCCGTGTACCGGTTCTTCACCCGCTCTTTGAGGGTGAACGCCTTGATATTGTCGATGTAGTTCGCGGCCAGCTTGCCGATCGCGTCCTCGTCGGCGCTGATCGCGCGCTGGACCTCGTTCTTCACGATCTCTTCGTATTCGCGCTTCACCATCCCGATGATCTCCGCGAAGCGCTTGCGCATCTCGTCGCCCGTGATGAGCGAGTGGTGGCGCAGGCCCTTCTCCAGCTCGTTCAGCACCATGAAGGGGTTGATGGTGCCCTCGCCCGATTCGTTGACGAGCGCGTTGGAGATCTTGTCCTGAACGTAGCGCGGACTGATGCCCTCCATCCCCTCGCGCTTCGTCTCCTTGCGGAGCTCCTTCACGGTGTCCTGCGTGTACCCCGGCAGCACCTTGCCGTCGTAGAGCTTCAACTTCTGGAGCAGCGACAGGTTGTGCTTCTTCGGGTCTTCGAGGCGCGTCAGCGCGGCCCACATCGCCGCCACTTCGAGCGTGTGCGGAGCGATGTGCTTGCCCTTTATCTTCTGGGCGTTGAAGTCCTTCTTGTAGATGCGGACCTCCTCCGTCAGCTTCGTGATGTAGGGGATGTCGATCTTGATGGTCCGGTCGCGCAAGGCTTCCATGAACTCGTTGTTCAGGAGCTTCTTGTACTCGGCCTCGTTCGTGTGGCCGATGATGACCTCGTCGATGTCCGTCTGCGCGAACTTCTTCGGCTTGATCTTGTGCTCCTGCG
>CALFNG010000125.1 GCA_937902985.1 uncultured Myxococcales bacterium | reverse complement strand
GATCTGCCATCGGCGGGAGCGCCTCGGTCTTCGTTGCCTCCGCGGCCACCTTGGCCTGAGCCTGGGCGCGCGGCGGTGGCGGAGGCGGAGGCTTCGGCTTCTCCTGGGGCGGTGGGGGCGGAGGCGGAGGCGGCTTCGGCGGCTCCTTCTTCTTCTTGATGTCCGCGAGTTCGATGGCCACGGCCTCGGTGCGCTCGGGCTTCGGAATGAGCACGGCGGCCACGGCGAGGGCCGCGTGGAAGGCCACGCTGCCGCCGATGATCCACGATCGGATCGCTCGCGCCCTGCTCTTCACGGAAGGTTCACTCGGCCTGGACGCTGATCGCGAACTTGGTGATGCCTTGCTGCTTCGCGACGTCGATCACGTGGACGACCCACTTGTGCAGCGCGCCGCCGTCGGCGGTCACGACGATGCTGGGCTCGCCCGGAGCGCTCTTCGCCTTCTGGAAGATCGCGATGAGCCCGGCGTCGCCTGCGACCGGCTCCTGGTTCACGAGCGTCTGACCCTCTTTCGTGATCGTGACCGTGAGCGGTCCCTGCGCCGCCTCGTCCGATGACGCGCTGCGAGGAAGCTCGACCTTCAGCGCGCGGGAGACGATGTACGTCGCCGACACCATCATGATGACCAGGAGAACGAGCATGACGTCGACCATCGGCGTGACATTGATGCCGACGATGCCGCCGCGTCTTCCGCGGGACGAACCAGTCGAGCCGCCCATGGCTACTCCTCCGCCTCGGCGTCGTGCCGGTCGGACACCGGCAATCGCGGCGACGAGTTCGCGCGGGCGAGGTCGCGCAGGCTCTCGCCGCCGATCTTCATCGCGTCGACCGGGCCCGGCGGGGGCGACTCCTCGAACGTGCCGACCGCGGCGAGCAGGGCGCACAGGCGCTTGTTGATCGACGACACGTTGTCTTCGATGTCGGCGATCTTCTTTTGATAGACGTTGAACGCGACGACGGCCGGAATGGCCACGAACAGGCCAACGGCGGTCGCGATGAGCGCCTCGGCGATCCCGCCCATGACCTTGTCCATCTGGATCTTGTTCGAGCCCTCGGCGAGGTCGGCGAACGCCACGATGACGCCGATGACCGTCCCCAGGAGACCCACGAAGGGGGCGTTGTTGCCCAGGGTCCCGAGGAGCGTCATGCCGCTCTCGAGCTCCTTCCGGCGTCGCATCATCTCGCCCTCGATCCCCGCCGACAGCGCGTCGGGCCCGCCCTGCGCCCAGCGGAGCGACGCGAGCAGCACCTCGGCCTCGAACGCGGCGTGCCGCTTGAGCAGCCCCTCGGCGGCCTGGCGGTCGCCCGTCTCGAGAAGATCGCAGAGGGCCTCGCCGAGCTCGTCGCCGCCGCGGCCGTGCTTGCGGAAGAACCACCATCGCTCGACCATCACGGCGATCGACGCGACGCTGAGCGCGAGCAGCACGTACATCACCCACGCGCTGCCGAGCATCGCCACTTTGAGCAGGTATTTGACGACCACGGCAATCCGTCCTTTCTATTCCACGAAAATTTGGTCGACGAAGAGGGGCGGTCCGATGCCCCCCGTGACTTGGCTCGCGAGGAGCTCCCCGGTCTTCGTCGCGGTCGGGGCGAACGTGCAGGCGGGGCACTTCCCGGAAACCTGCGTGACCGTGAGCTTGAAGTGCACCGCGGCCTGGCCGCACGCCGCGAACGGATCGACGTAGATCTCGTACGCGCCCTTGGGCATCGGATCCTGGAAGACGAGATCTTCTTGGTGCAAACCGTCCGGAATACAATTTCGAAAGGAGTCGCGGTCGATGAACGGCACGTCCGGCGGAATCGCCCGGAGACCGGCCTCGATGGGCTCGCCCACCCGCGTCTTCGGATTGATGTCCGCGCCGGACGGCGTCACCACGTGCAAGTCGAGATCGAACGCCGTGTCCCACTGGAGGGTCAGCACGGCCGCGGGGGGCGAGGCCGCAGGGGTGCACCCGTGTCCATTGTCGGGGATGCGCGAATCGATGCATATCTGCACGTCGGTCTGCGTTCCCGCGTTGCCGGCGCCGTCGATTGCGACGAAGCGGAGCGGGTAGAGGCCCGGCGCATCGTCCGCGTCGAAGCCGGTCGAGACCTTGAACGTGAGCGCGCCGGGAACCTGCGTGTCGGGAGCGCCAACCGGTACGATCCAGTATCCGGTGCCAAGGTCCCCGAGCCGAACCCCCACGGCGGCGGCGCGGGCGGTCACGTCGCCGCCAAACGAGTCGCCGGAGACGCCAGGCACCACCTGGGTGCCCGCGAACGTGACGCTCAACACCGCGAGCGCGCCGGCTCCGGCGTCTCCCACCCTCGCGACGCCGCCGTCGTCCGGCGGGGGCCGAGCCCCTGGCAAATCGCCCTCGATGAATTGGCCGCCGTGGACAACCATGGGCTCGCCGATGCCGGTCACCGGACTCTGCCCGGTGTCACACGCCAGAAGGGCGAGCACCGGCAGCCACGACACGTCGAGGGCTCGCCAGCCGCCGCGGGTCATAGCTGCACCTGGAGCCGTACGGTCCAAACGTTCGACTTCAAGTCCGTAGGCACGCCCTCCGCCGTGCGTGCGAGCGCATTGCGGACGATGTCGTACTGGAACAGAAGGCGGGCTCGGTCAGGTAGCGCTACGCCGATGAGAGGAGAGTAGGTCTTGACCACCTCGCTCGTGGGGATGTTCCGCCCCGCGCGCGAGTCGACCGCGTTCGAGTTCGGATCGTAGTAGTCGTAACGAAAGCCGACGATTCCGTAAGGGCCGACCTCCTGGCTGGCCCCGACGTAGAAGCCGAGCTCGCGCTGGTCGACCAGGGTCACGATCGGGTCGGCAACGTAGAGTCCGCGATCCATGTTCGAACCCAGGACGAACTCGCCGTACACCTTCGTGACGCCGAGGGGCGATCGGTAGTTCAGGCGCAGATCGGCACCTGCGGCCCAACGGTCGAAGTTCTGAGACGGCGTCGCCACGTTGCCGGGTATGGCCGTCAGCTCCGCGTTACCGACGAGACCATTGTTGTCGAGGTCTTGCCACTGGAGGGAACTCTTCGTGGCGTCCGTGCCGGGGTGAAATCCCTTCCCTCGCAGCGCCGACACGCCGCCGGCGACTTGCAGATCCTCACGAGGCGTCGCGTCGAAGCCGAAGCGGAAGACGACGTCCTTTGCCGAATTCGGATCCTGGAGGACATAGGCAGACTTCTCGCCCAGGGGCTCGCCGTTGACTGCCGCGATCGTCCACCGAAAGAACTCCAGCGCGCCCGCGAGCCGCAGACCGAGGTCGGGCTCGCCAGGCCAGAACGCCAGCGATGTCTGCGACCGCTCCATGAACCAGCGTGTCCGCGGCGACTCGACGAGCTCGTAGCCGAAGGGCGTGTCGAACTGTCCGAGCGTGGCCATCACGATGGGCGGCTTCGTGCGATCCGGCCTGTATTGAAGTGAAGCCTCGGCCTTGCGTAGGTCCACCTGCGGACCGTTCGTCGTGTTCGCGTCGATCTCGACGGCGATCGCGGCGTACTCCCACTCTCCCAACAGGCTCGCCCGCGCACGCCGAATGAGGAACCGATTCTTGTTCAGGACAGCGCCACCCTGCTGGAGCTGATCTTGCGAGTCCTGGTGAGCCTCGTATTGTGACTGGACATATGCGCCGAGCGAGATCCCTTCGGGCGGGATCACCCACGGCCAGAACGCTTGGTACCCGAGGGGCCTCGGGCGCAACGTGGTTGGCTTCTCCACGACCGGAGCCGGTTGCGGCGGCGGGTGGGCGTTCTCGACGATCAGGCCGAGCTCACGCACCTGTTCGCGCAGGCGCTCCACGTCCCCGCGCAACGCATCATCCGCGGCCGGCGGCCCGTTGATGAGTGACTCTCGTACGCTTGGCGGTGGAGAAGGCTGCGCCACTCCACCCTGCGGGAAGCTGGGCGCCGCATCGGTCGGCGACGACGATGGGGGCGGCTCCTGAGGCGGCACGTTCGGGTTCTGCGCCGCGGCGACACTCGGCCACAGGCCCGCAATGACCACCGCGACCGACAAGCGGCGGCTAAGCAATGAGGACGACAAGGTGAAAACTGCTCGCTTTCAGAAAGCGCCACCCGTACGGGCCGAAACCACTCGGCCCGTACATGACTCACGCGCTAGAGCATCGGAAGAGGACTCGGCACGCCGTGCGCGGCGTTGTCGTATTTGCCCGCGCACCCGAACGACGAGCAGGTGTTGCGTGAGTCGTTTCCCCCGGTAATCGCGCACGAGTTGCACGTTGCAGACGTGCCCCCGTCGGGCGTGCACGACGGGCCGCTGTCGCCCGCGCCGCTGCTGCTGCTGGCACCGCTGCTCGAGCTGTTGCTCGCGCCGCTGCTGCTGCCCGAGCCGCTGCCGCTCGAGCTGCTGCTGGTCCCGCTGCTGCTGCCGGTACCGGTATCGTCGCTCGGTCCCGCTTCGATGACGATCGGCCCCGGGTTGTTGTCGTTGCTGCTGCATGCCACCGCGGCAGCCGAGCCAGCCATCGCGATAAGCGCGATCGCAGAAAGCTTCACGATCATAGGATTCGTTTTCATCACTTGGCCTCGCAGTAGCCAAATCGGCACTTCGGCGTCGCGCCGGTGCAGGTCGTACTCTCGTTGGCGTGGGTGCAAGCCGTGCACGTATGGCCGGTGACCGGCACACCGGTTGCGTTCTCGAAACGGCAGCTGCAGGCGGCCGGAGGCGCGTACGAAGTCTCCGGACCGATCTCGGTCGTGCGCTGCACCTGCATCGCGCATTGCGGAATGATCCGGACGGTCGGAGCCGAAATCGCGTCGACGAGCGCTCCGACTTGGTCTTCGGTCAAGCTCGTGACTCCCCCGTCGGTTCCCGCGTCGCCACTCAGCGCGACCGGCTCCAGCGAGGTCGCTGCGAACGCATTGATGACCGTCTGAACGGCCGCCGTGTTGTTGTTCTGGCCTACGGGTTGGCCGTTTTGATCGACATTCACGATCATGTGCAGCGGCCCCCAAATCGCGTAGCGGCCCTGGCGCACGTTGATCTTGTCCAGCGCCGTCGACGTAGAGTCCGGGTAGTACGCGCACTCCTGGCTCGTCGCCTGGAACGCGAGCGGCCTCACGCCCGTCACCAGGTTCTGATCACCGAGGTTTCCGATCGCCGCGTTCGTGTCCGCGGTGCCTTTCATCGCCGCATTCGTGAGAGCCGTCGCCATGCCTCCAGCGCCGGTCTCCGTCTGCGGGCACGTGCTCGTGTTCGGATTGCAGGTGGCGTTCTTCCATTTGCTGCCCACCAGACCGATCGCCGTCGCGGTCATCTCCAGGGTTCCCGAATCGTAGTACCGGGTGAAGATGTCTCCGGGCACGCTCCACGGGGCGATGGTGTGTGCCGGCGTATCGGCGGCATAGCCGAACACCATGTACGCCGCCTCGGCGCTGATCGAGGTCGCCGTCGAGCTGGTCGGCACGGCCAGCGTCATCGCCTGGATGGGGCCGAGGAAGTCCTTGGTCCCGCTTCCGACGTCCGGCAGATTCGGGTCGAACGTGGCGTGGCACGTGCTCGCGTAAACGTCGGACACTCCGATGTCGACCACGGCTCCTGCCGCATTGGTCGGAGCCGGAAGCGTCGGTAGGGTACAGGTGGTGCCCGCGGCGCCCGTGCCAGGCTGCATCCACGCCGCGCTCTCGAGGCCCGGCGTTTTGTTCAGCAGGTGGTCGGGGCCCTGACAGGACCCCGGGCGCTGGTAAATGATGTTTACGGAAGCGCCCAATACGTTGGCCACGGCCGCGATGAGCGGCGGCGCGGCAGTCGAACCGTTGAGGTATACAGTGGTTGCTCCGCTTGGACAGGCAGCCGCCGCCGCACTCCCGGAGATGGCGAGCGTGGCGCCCCCGAGCAGCCAGGCAGCCGCATTCGCAGCACGTACTTTATTTCTCATGACGAACAGCACCCTCCTGCGGGCGGGGCCCGAAGCCCAAGCGCACGCGAGCGCACCTTACGGTGGGTGCCTATGTGTCCGCGTGAACGCTGGGTGACATTTGGGTGTCTCGCTTTGGGGCCCACGATGCCCAGGAGCCACTTGTTTCGGCGGCCTTCGGCGGCCAAGTCGTTCACAATTCGCGATGAGGCCACGCGAATCGTCGCGTCCTCTGCCAGCGGCTCGGCGGGCACTCCTGGTTGAACCGGATCGCTGCGAATGGGGGTTGCGCGCGACGTTCCGAGGGCGTTCGCATGTCTCGGGCCGTACGCGGGATGACTCGCCGCGCTATTCCGTGACGAGAACGTCACTCGTTAGGCACCGGGGGGCCGCGCACTCGGAACAGATTCGGGCCGATGGCTCGGGTCATTGTCATCGAAGACGACGCCGATCTCCGGGAGTTTCTCCAGTACAACCTCACTGGGGCCGGGCATCGAACGTTTACGGCGGCCACGGGGGCCGCGGGGCTGAAGCTCACGCAGGAAGTGAGGCCGGACGTCGTTCTTCTCGATCTCATGCTTTCCGACGTCCCCGGAACGCTGGTGGCGAAGGAGCTCCGGCGCGACACGTCAACGCGGTCCATCCCCATCATCATGGTGACCGGGAAGACCGACGAGATCGATCGGATCGTGGGCTTCGAGCTCGGCGCGGACGACTACGTCGTCAAACCGTTCAGCATGCGCGAGCTGATCTTGCGCATCGCCGCCGTACTCGCCCGCGCCGAACTCCGCGACGTTCGCGCGATCGAAGTGGCCGACCTCCGGATCGATCGGGACGCCCACCGCGTCACGGTCGGGGGAGAGCCGGTCTCGCTCTCCCCCCTCGAGTTCAAGCTGCTCGTAACGCTGACTCAGCGCCGTGACCTCGTTCAGGCCCGCAGCGTCCTCCTCGACGAGGTATGCGCGATCGACTCGGAGGCGCGGTCTCGGACCATCGATACTCACGTCAAGCGTCTCCGTTACAAGCTCGGCCGCGCGGGCCGATTCATCGAGACGGTTCGCGGCGTCGGGTACCGGTTCACCGAGACGCCGTCCACTCAAAACGGCGCATCACGGTCGACTTCCTGAGGTTGCGTTGGCCAATGTTGCACGTTTGGCACAGAACCCTCACCTGGCCCGCACGCGGTCGGATGAACCTGCCCGCGGTCCGGGGTGCTGTGGCGCCCGAGCCGGCCGTTCGTCCGTCGACCGCGTCTTGATGCACCCCATGGAACAAAGCAGCCCCCGCGCGTCGACGTACCTGGCGGAAGGTGCTGCGCACGGCGAAGCCGCGAGCAAGACGAGCGCCGACCATGCCGGCAACGCATTGTCGCCTGGCGGGCCGTCGCCAAAGATGCGGGCCCGAAATCTCACCGTCCGCTATGGGCCGATCGTCGCCGTGACCGACGTCAGCCTCGATGTCCCTGCCAGGCAAGTGCTCGCCCTGATCGGCCCCAGCGGTTGCGGGAAGAGCACGTTCCTGCGCTCGCTCAACCGCATGAACGACACGGTGCCGGGCGCGGTCGTTTCGGGCGACGTGGAGCTCGATGGGCAGTCCATTTGCGGTACGGAAATCGACCCGGTTCTCGTTCGCAAGCGCGTCGGTATGGTCTTTCAGCGAGCCAGCCCGTTCCCGACGTCGATCTTCGAAAACGTAGCCTACACCGTGCGCGTCGCGGCCCATCGAGGCCAGCGAGACGTGGCCGATCGCGTCGAACACGCGTTGAGGCAAGCGGAGTTGTGGAACGAGGTGAAGGATCGCCTGAAAGAATCCGGCACGAGCCTTTCCGGAGGCCAGCAACAGCGGCTCTGTATCGCGCGCGCCCTCGCCGTCGAGCCCGAGGTTCTCCTGATGGACGAACCGACGAGCGCACTCGACCCTATCGCAACCGCCAAGATCGAGGAGCTCGTCTCGGAGTTACGAAAGGGTCTCACGATCGTCATCGTCACTCACAGCATGCAGCAGGCAGCCCGGATCTCGCACCGCACTGGCTTCTTCAACATGGGCAGCCTCATCGAGGTTGGCGACACGACGACCATGTTCACTCGCCCAAGGGAACACCAGACGGAAGACTACATCAGCGGCCGGTTCGGTTGACGGGATGAGTCACTTGCAGCAAGCGCATACGAGCCGCGACTTCGAGTCCGAGCTTCGCGAGCTTCGCGCGCAGATCCTGGTCATGGGCGCTCGTTGCGAACGCATGCTGCGGCTTTCGGTGACCGCCTTCTGGGATGGGGTCGCGACCGCCCTGGTGGACGTGGAAGCGCTCGATCGCCAGATCGACAAGGACGAAATGGACATCGATGCGCTGGCGCTCCGTGTCCTCGCCCTTCGACACCCCGTTGCGTACGACCTCCGTCTCCTGACCGGCGTGATGCGCCTCGCTACGAACTTGGAGCGCATCGGAGACGAAAGCGTCAACATCGCAGAGCGCGCTAAATACGACGACGGAACCGCCAAGGCGAGAGCCGAGGTGGAACTACGCGCGATGGCAGACGCCACGCAGGACATGTTACGAAACTCGCTCGAGGCCTTCTCCGATAACGGCGCGACGGGCGCGGAAGCCGTCCTTCGCTGCGACGACGCGGTCGACCGATATTATCGACGAATCATGGAACGGATGACCGCCTTCGTAACGGAAGACGCGTCACATGCCGCCGAAGCGCTTCGCGTCATGCAAGTCGCGAAGTACCTCGAGCGAATAGCCGATCACGCTACCAACATCGCCGAAGAGGTCATTTTCATCGTTCGCGGAGAGAACGTTCGCCATAGGCCCGAGCCGCTGGCGACGTGAGAAAGGGTCGACATGATTCGCTCAGGAATGTTCTTGGCTTGCATTGGGCTCATTGGATCGTTCGCTTTCGGTTGCAAGACGTCATCGAACGGTGAAGCCGCGGAAGGCGGCGCGGCGACGTCAGCCAGCGCGCAGGTCGCGGAAACGGTCACTCTGAACGGCGCCGGCTCGACGTTCGTGTACCCGATGATGTCGCGGTGGTCGAGCGACTACCAGAAGGTCGCGCCCTCCGTACACGTCAACTATCAATCGATTGGCTCGGGTGGCGGGATCCGGCAGCTGACGTCGCGCACCGTGCAGTTCGGCGCAACCGACGGACCGATGAGTGACGATCAGCTCAAGGAGGCCAAATCGCCCGTCCTTCATATCCCTCTCGTCATGGGCGCGGTGGTCCCTACTTACAACCTGCCGGACTTGCCGCACGCCATCAACTTTACCCCCGAAGCGCTGGCCGGGGTCTTCCTCGGAGAGATCAAGGCCTGGAACGACCCGAAGATCAGCGCAGCGAACGCGGACCTGAAACTCCCCTCGACGCCGATCGTCGTCGTTCATCGGTCCGACGGCAGCGGAACGACTTACGTGTGGGTCGACTATCTTTCGAAGGTCTCTGCCGACTGGAAGAGCAAGGTAGGAATGGCCACGTCGGTCAACTGGCCCGTTGGTCTTGGCGGCAAGGGCAATGAAGGTGTCGCTGGAACCGTCCGCCAGACGCCCGGCGCCCTTGGGTACGTCGAGCTGACCTACGCATTGCAGAACAAGATGCCCGTCGGCCACGTGAAGAACCAGGCTGGCGGCTTCATCGAGCCCACGCTCGAGTCCGTGACCGCGGCGGCGGCGGCCGCTCTGTCGAAGATCCCGGACGACCTGCGTTACTCAATCACCAATGCCACAGGCGACAAGGCCTATCCGATCAGTGGAACGGTCTGGGCCATCGTGTACCAGGACATGGCCGCGGGCCCCGAGAAGACGGCGCTCATGAACTTCTTGCGTTGGGTGCTTCGCGACGGCCAGCAATCGTGCGCCGCGTTGAACTACGCGCCGTTGCCGGCCGAGCTCATTCAGAAGGCAAACGCCAAGCTCGATTTGATCGAACCAGCGGGAAAGTAGCATGAAACACTCGCGAGAACTGCGCCATGGTAGCTGATTCCGGGATGGTATCCGTCTCTGCGCATGGGGAGCGTTCCCGCTCATTTCGGAGACGCGGGCCCCGTGCGCTGCAGGGTTGGACGAGCGGCGACGCTCTCTTTCGGAAGGTCTGCACCGCTTTCGGGCTCGCGATCGTCGCGCTCCTCGCCCTTCTGCTCTACGAGTTGGCGCGGGGCTCCAGCCTCTCGCTATCGAGGTTCGGCTTCGGATTCGCCTTCGAGAAGGTGTGGGACCCCGTTGCCGAGAAGTTCGGAGCGGCGACGTTCATCTACGGCACGATGGTGACGTCCGTCATCGCGTTGCTCGTTGCGGTTCCGCTGGGCGTGGGAATCGCGATTTTCCTCGTGGAGATGGCGCCCCCGGCGGTCGGAAACATCATCGGCTTCCTCGTCGAGCTCCTCGCCGCGATTCCTTCGATCGTCTACGGCCTCTGGGGCCTCTTCGTCCTGGCCCCTCTGGTCCGCGACCACGTTGCACCTTTCCTGCATGCCACGCTCGGCTTCCTGCCGTTCTTTTCGGGCGAGTCGCACGGCGTGGGCATGCTGACCGCCGGCTTGGTCCTCTCGATCATGGTGCTGCCGTTCATTGCGGCCGTGTCGCGCGACGTGCTCGCGGCTGTCCCGCAGCCCCTGCGGGAGGGCTCCCTTGCGCTCGGGGCCACCAAGTGGGAGACGATCTGGGGCGTGGTCCTTCCGTACGGTCGGACGGGCATCGGGGGGTCGGTGATATTGGCGCTGGGCCGCGCCCTCGGCGAAACGATGGCGGTCACGATGGTGATCGGGAACACGCCGCAGATTGTCCTCTCACTCTTCGAGCCCGGGTACACGATGTCTTCGGTCATCGCCAACGAATACTCCGAGGCGTCCGGGCCGCTGTACCTGTCGTCGTTGACCGAGCTGGGCCTTCTTCTGTTCATTGCGACGTTCGCCGTGAACGGGACGGCGCGCGCCCTCATCTGGCGTATGGCGCACGGACCGGGAGGTCGCGCATGACGGCAGTAGTCTCCGGGACGCCCCGATTCACGATCTCGCCCCGTCGCAAGGTCGTGAACAAGGCGATGCTCGGGTTGTGCGTAGCGGCTGCGACATTTGCGGTCGCCGTGCTGATGTGGATCTTCGGCTATGTGATCGTCCAGGGCGCCCGTTACGTCAACATCGACTTCTTTACCAATCTTCCCGCCCCCGTCGGCGAAGCGGGGGGCGGCTTTCTGAACGCGCTCGTGGGGACGGGGATCATGGTGGGGATGGCGTCCGCCGTCAGTATTCCGGTTGGTGTGCTCGCCGGTATCTACCTGGCGGAGTTCGGCAGGAGCTGGATGGCGCAGGTCGTGCGGTTCATCAACGATACCCTCAACGCCACGCCCTCGATTGTGGCCGGCCTCTTTGCCTATACCCTCGTCGTCCTTCAGGTGCACCGCTTCTCCGCGATCGCGGGGAGCGTGGCGCTCGCGGTCCTGATGATCCCGACGATCACGCGCACCGCCGAAGAGATGATCCGGCTCGTTCCGCGAACGCTACGAGACGCCGCGCTCGCTCTCGGGATTCCGGAATGGAGAATGACGCTCCAGATCGTCCTGCCCGCTGCAGCTTCCGGGATCGTCACGGGCATCATGCTTGCCATCGCCCGCGTCTCGGGCGAAACGGCGGCGCTGCTATTCACCGCATTCAACAATCGGTTTCTCTCGTTCGCTCTGGACCAGCCGATGAGCAGCGTTCCCGTTCAGGTTTTCACATACGCGATTGCACCGTACGACGACTGGCACCACCAGGCCTGGGCAGGCTCTCTGGTTCTCGTATCGCTCGTGGCGCTTTTCAGCGCCGCGATGCGCATCGCGACGCGAAATCGACATCGTATGAGGGCTTGAGGACGGCCCCTCGGCTCATCCAGAGGAACGCGATGGTCCTCGGCGCGCTTTTACCGCGTATTGCAATCGCGGCAGTGATCGCCGCGGCGCTCGCGCTCACGTGGCTCACGGCCTGCTCGCGCCATGGCGAGGCAACGAATTTTCGTTCGGAAACCGAGCGCCTGCGAGCTCAAACGGCGCCCGCCGATGCGACGGTGGACGTCATCGAACCGGAAGGCATTTCGAGCACCGGTGCGGGCCACGCCGTCTGGGAAGTCGACGGGAAGATGGACTGGATCGCGTATCGCGCGTGGCTCATCGAGCGCCTCGGCGAATATACCTTCGTCGGCAGTCGGGACGACCTGACTCGTTTGGCGTTCGTTCGGCCGCTGCCGAGCCAGAACGAGATGTGGACCGTGAACGTCGTCCCTCTGGCGGCGAGCGCGACGCGCGCTCGCATCGAATTCAAGGTGGTACCCGAATAGTGGGACCGAGGCCGCCGCCTTGACCCTCTTCGTTCTGGTCAGGGCGCTCGCTCCGGGCCCCTCGCCGCATGCGAGGGCCCCGGAGCCGACCGTTCGATGAGCGCGCGAGTTCGACAAGATGGGCTTCTTCGTCACCCGGCTCGCGCAGCGAGACGTGCCGCGCGTGTTGCCTTCGCCTTGACGGCCGCTGCCTTTCGCGCGTCGGCCGACCCGATGTACGTCTCACGCAGCGTGAGCCCGAAGTCCGCGAGCGCATGACCGTCGAGCATGGCGAGGAGCCCTCGCTTCACGATGGCGATGAACGGCTGGGTCTCGTGGTGCAGCGTCCGGTCAGCCTCGACCGCTGCCAGCCAGTTGGCCCTGGCCGCCACCACTCGTTCGCTCGAGTCGATTCGCGATTGCAACGTGGCGACGATCTCCCTTCTCGATCGCGACGCGCCGGAAATGAACATGCCCGAGATCAGCGTCGCGTGCTCATTGAACCCGTCGATCAACGTCTGGTCGGCGGTGGTCTGGTCGGAACGGTTCTTCTTCGGTGTGTTGTTTCCCATGATGGCTACCTTCTTTTTTCGATGTGCTAAACTAGATTGGTGTCGACTGCCAGTGCGGGCGTCATGCCCGCGCGCCGGCGTTGGTTCGAACGTCGTCGACGGGCCCCCGGTTCCGTCTCACCGGGGGCCCGCAGACCGTCGCTGTCAGTCCTCGTCGTCGTCGAGCATCTGCTCCCGCCGGCGCCGGCGCGCAATGATCCGCACCATGGTGTGCAGCCACTCCCGTGCAGGACCATACGCTCGGATGAAGGGCGACCGTCGCTCGAGGAGGAAGACGAAGAAGTCTTGAACGACGTCGTCTGCGCCATCGAGCCCCTTCATCGCGGCCCGCGCTTCTTCGAGAAGCGAGGGACCGAGGGCAATTGCGATCGCACCCACGGCGCGACTGTCACCGTCTGCGGCGCGCTCCACCAGGTCGTCGAAGTCTTCCTGGAGTTGCGTATCGTTGGCCGCGCGCGGCACTTCGAACTTCGCGATGTTTTTCGTGCTTCTATCTTCGTTGTTCATGACGTTCTCACTTGGTTTTCGGTTCGAGGGCGCTCCCCTCCCGGGCCCCCCGCACCATGCGTGGGAGCCCGGGAGGGAAGCTGTGACGTGGTTACTTCTTCGGTGACAGCGCTACGCGGTGTGCGCGGGCGCCTCGGGCGTCGCCGGGAGGGCCGGCGGCGCCGTTGGAGTCGTCACCGCCGGCGCTGGGGTGAGAGGCGACGGCAGTGACGCGCTTGGCGGTGCCGCCGGGGGGACCGGTGACGCCGTCGAGGTGGGCGTCGGAGCGGAGGGGGCCGCGGTCGGCGGCGCGGTCGGAGTGACCGTGCCCTTGATCGCCGCCTTCTGCTTCGATCCCATCGTGTGGCGCGCAGCGCGGGTCGCCTTGGCCTTTGCG
>CALFNG010000124.1 GCA_937902985.1 uncultured Myxococcales bacterium | reverse complement strand
AGCCGGCACCGCGCCCGCGACGCAAGCGCTCCCGGCCGCGCAGCGCCCGCCGGCGGGTGGCACCACGCAGGTCCTTCCGGCCATCCAGCGGCCGCTCGTGGGCATCACGACGCAGATCCTTCCGGCCATCCAGCCGCCGCCGGCGGTTCCCGACCCGTCGACCGACCCGGCTGTCACGATCCCGCAGCCGGTCGCCTACGCCGACATCCTGCGCTCCACGATGAACGCAGCGGCGGGGACCGAGGCGCCGGTCGGCCAGGCGCCGGTGCTGGTCGACGTGACCCCGCGCGCGCTCGTCGTCGAGACGGTCGGCGGATGGTGCGACGTCGTCGTGCAGCGCAACGCGAAGATTCCCTGCGAGCGCACCCGGGCGTTCACGACCTCGGGCGACATGCAGACGGTCGTTCGCGTGCGCGTGGCCCAGGGCGAAGACGCGGTGTTCGAGAGGAACACGTTCCTCGGCGAGGTCGAGCTCGTCGGCCTCCGCGCCGCCCCGCGCGGCGAGGTCACCATTCGCGCGCGCTTCGAGGTCGACGAGAGCGGCACGTTGAAGGTCTTCGCAACGGACGTCGCCACGGGGCGGCAGGCGCACGCCGTCCTCCAGCTCATCGGCATCGCGGCGGCCGCCGCCGTCGAGCTCATGCAGGCACGCCACGCCGCCGCTCGGGTAAGCTGAGCATCGAGCCCGACACCACCGACCACGAGCGCACCCGACGCGTGAGCCACGCATGACCAACGCCCCGCCGCAGTCCGAGCCGATCCGCCAGTGGATCGACGTGCTCGACGAGCTCACCTACTACGAGCTCTTCGGAATCGACCCGAGCGCGGGAGCCGATGACGTGCGCGAGGCGTTCCACGTGTTCTGCGACACCTTCCACCCCGACCGCCACTTCGGCCGGTTGGATGCCGAGCGCGAGGCGCTCTCGGCGATCTTCAAGCGCGGCACCGAGGCGTACCTCGTGCTCGGCGACGTCGCCCTCCGCGACCACTACGACGCCGAGATGGCGTCGCGCCCGCGGGCGGTCCCCCCGCGCATCCGGTTCTCGTCGCACGCGCGGCCCCCGTCGAGCCGGGCCCCGGGCGCGGTGAAGCTCGAGGACGCCGCGCGGTCGGCCGGGGCGCGCCCCTTCGCCCGGCGCGCCGAAGAGCTGATCCGAGCGAGCGATTTCCGCCAGGCGAAGCTGCAGCTCGTGATGGCCAATCACCTGGACCCCGACAACGAAGTGCTGGCCGGCGCGATGCGCGAGGTCGAGGGCCGGCTCAAAGGGTGAGCGGCTGAGCGCCGCTGCGCGTTACAGGCTCCGAGCGGCATTCTTGAATGCCCGACGCGGTACCACTAGCGTGAGGTCCCAGATGTCTTCTCCTCGCTCCCGTTCTCGCAAGCTCCAGAGTCGGGCGTTCTACGCGCTCGCCGCCGTGACCGCGGCGACGTTCGTCTTCGAGATCTTCTTCATCTTCCTCAAGGCGCCCGTCGAAGTGCGCATGGGCATCGTGCAGAAAATCTTTTACTTTCACGTCCCGAGCGCCTACGCGATGTACCTCGGCGCAACCGCCTGCCTCGTCGGCTCGATCACTTACCTCACGCGTCCGAGCGACTGGAGCGACGCCGTGGCGCTCGCAGGCGCCGAGGCCGCGTGCGTCTTCGGGTTCATCGTGCTGACGACCGGTCCGCTCTGGGGCGCCAAGGCCTGGGGCACCTTCTGGACCTGGGACCCGCGGCTCACGACGGAGCTCCTGAGCGTCTTGATCTACGTCTCCTACCTCGTCTTGCGCGCCTTCGCGGGCGACGGCGACGGCGAGCGCCGGTTCGCCGCGGCGCTCGGCGTCCTCGGCGCCGCGAACCTGCCGATCATCCACTTCAGCGTCCAGAAGTGGGGCGGGCAGCACCCGATGGTCATCACGGGCCGGGGCGGCGGCCTTCAACACCCCGACATGAAGCTCGCCCTCAGCCTCGGCTTCCTCGCCTTCACCTTGCTGGCGGTGCTGCTCGTGTGGTCGCGCGCGCGGCTCGAGATGGTTCGCAGCCGCCTCCGCCGCGCCGAAGAAGACGCCATCGACCTCGGGCTCGACACGAGGGCCGAAGCATGAGCCCGGCCGACACCGCCGCCGCGACCACCGCCGCCCCCTCGGCGTCCACGTCGCCCGACGACCGGGCCACCACGTTTCAGGCGGTCAAGGGCGAGCCCGAGCACTACAGCGGCGAGACGTTGCTGGTCAGCGCCTACGCGGTCCTCTGGGTCATCGTGCTCGCCTGGGTCGCGCTGGCGTGGCGCAAGCAGGCGGGCCTGAGCACGCGGCTCGACGACCTCGAGCGCGTCCTCGACGACGCGGCTCGAAAACAGAAACCCGGCCAATGAAATGAACACGCCGGGGCCCGAGCATTTCATCTTCATTCCGGGCGTGCTCCTCATCGGCATCGTGCTCGGTTACATCCTCGGCGGTCGCTCCGCGAAGGCGCAGCTCGAGCGCCGGCGCCGGCGCGCGCGCGAGTAACCCGAGCAACGACCGCCCGTCGAGGGCCAAGGTAGAGGAAGCGAGTCTTGCCATGTTCGATTTCGAGCCGACCGAGGAGCAGAAGGCGCTCATCGAGACCGCGCGCCGCTTCGCTCGCGAGCGCATCATTCCCATCGCCGCCGTGTGCGATCGCGAGTCGCGTTTCCCGAAGGACGTGTTCGCGGAGGCGCACGCGATCGGCCTCGTGAACCCCACGGTCCCCGAGGCCTACGGCGGCGCGGGCCTCAGCGACGTCGACGCGACGTTGATACACGAAGAGCTCGCATACGGCTGCAGCGGCATCCAGACGAGCATCACCGCGAACACGCTCGCCCTGACCCCGATCAAGCTGGCGGGGAGCGAGGCGCAGAAGAAGAAGTACCTCGGGTGGCTGACGGCCGAGCCCATCAACGCGGCCTACGCGACCAGCGAGCCGTCGATGGGCAGCGACGTCGCCGGGATGCAGTGTCGGGCCACGAAAGACGGCGCCGGCAACTACGTCCTCAACGGCACGAAGCAGTGGATCACGAACGCGACGCTGGCGAGCTTCTACGTGATCTTCGCCACGGTCGATCCGGCGCTGAAGCACAAGGGGATCGCCGCGTTCATCGTCGAGCGCACGCAGAAGGGCGTCACGCCTGGCCGCCACGAAGACAAGCTCGGGCAGCGCGCGAGCGACACCGCGCCCGTCGTCCTGGAAGACGTGCACGTCCCGGCCGCCCAGGTGCTCGCGCAGCCCGGAGAGGGCTTCAAGCTCGCCATGGAGACGTTCAACCAGACGCGCCCCGACATCGGCGCCGCGGGCGTCGGCATCATGCGCCGCTGCCTCGACGAGTGCCTCGCCTACGCCAAGGAGCGCAAGGCGTTCGGCGTCCCCATCGCGCAGCACCAGCTCGTGCAAGCGATGCTCGCCGAGATGCAGATTCGCATCGAGGCGGCGAGCCTGCTCGTTCGCAAGGCGTCGTGGAGCCTCGACAAGGGGATTCGCGACTCGATGGGCTCGTCGTGCGCCAAGGCCTACGCGGCCGACGCCGCCATGCTGACGGCCACCGATGCGGTGCAGGTCTTCGGCGGCTACGGCTACGTCAAGGAATACCCGGTCGAGAAGCTGATGCGCGACGCGAAGATCCTGCAGATCTTCGAGGGCACTGCGCAGGTCCAGCGCATCGTCATTGCGCGCCAGCTGCTCGCGAGATGAACGCCCCGCTCGCGGCGCGCGCGGCGTTCGCCGCGATGGCCACGCTGGCCTCGTGCGCGGGCGCGAACGACGGAGGCCGCGACGTCGTGCCCGTCTCGCGCGACGTCGTGGGCGGAGCCGCCACCGCGCAGAGCCCCGAGGGATACGACTACGTCGCGCGGCGCCCGCTGGCGATCGTCGGGCTCGCCGAAGGGCGCGGCCTGGACGCCTCCGTCGCGCGAGCGGCCGTCGATCATCTGGCCGATCGCCTCGACGCCTGCATCACGGAAGAGGCGCGAAGGGGCGGCCCCGTCGAAGGCGCGGCCCGGGTCGTCGCCCAGATCGACGCGACCGGTGCCGTCGCCGCGACCCAGATTCGCATCGATCCCGGCCACGGGGGCGCCCCGAGCGCCGTCGTCTGCCTCGTCGCGCCCATGAAGCTCCTCACCTTCCCGCCCGCCGACCACGAAGGCCGCGGCATCGCGATCGAGGCCCTCTGGGGCCGCGTCGAGCCGTCACCGCCTCCGCGGTAAGCCTCGTCCGTGCACGCGCTCGAGAGAGAGGAGAGATTGGCCGCAGAGGGCGCAGAGGGCGCAGAGGGCCGCAGAGATATGAGGGTTCGTAGCCGAGGGGGGTCGCTCGAGTCGTGACCTGTGAACGCGATCGCGGGCACCGCCTCTGACATCCTCTGCGCCCTCTGCGCCCTCTGCGGCCCCTCTCTCCCTTCGGGCACGACCGCGCCGCTCGCTCCATTCTCGAGGCTGACGGAGGGAGGAGCTACGGCTTGCCGGCGAGCTGGCCGCAGGCGGCTCCGATGTCGCCGCCGCCGCTGTAGCGGAGGTGCGGCTTCACGCCCTCGGCTTTCAGGTGGGCGAGGAAGATCTCGACGTCGCCGCGGCGGAACGGGTCTTGTCCATCCGCGGCGATCGCGTTGTAGGGCACGATGCTCAAGCGCGGGCGCACGCCGGCCCGCGATTCGAAGCGGCGGACGAGCGCCGCGAGGGCAACCGCGTCTTCTTCGGTATCGTTCACGCCGGCCAGCGGCGTCACCGCCCACATCGGGGCGAGGCCCGTCGCTCGCGCGTGCTCTTCGACCGCCTCGAGCACGTCGTCGAGCGGATGCGCGGCGTCGATGGGCATCAGTCGCCGGCGCACGTCGGGCCGGGCGCTCGCGATCGAGAGACCGAGCCGCACCTTGGGCACCTCGCGCGCGAGCTGCCGGATTCCGCTCGGCAGGCCCGAGGTGCACACGGTAATGGCGCGCGAGTCGATCGCGAGCGCGCACGGGTCGTTCATCACGCGAATCGCCGCGATGACCCGGTCGACGTTGGCGAGCGGCTCGCCCATTCCCTGGAAGACCACGCCGTGCACGCGCTGGCCGGGGCCGAGCGTCGCCCGCACGAGGCGCACCTGCTCGACGATCTCCCACACCTCGAGGTTCCTGGCGAGGCCGAGGCGGCCCGTAGCGCAGAAGGCGCACGCGAGGGCGCAGCCGGCCTGTGAGCTGACGCACGCGCTGAAGCGTCCTTCGCGCTCGAGGGGAATCCGGACCGCCTCGACGACATGACCATCGGCGGTTCCGAGCGCGAGCTTGACGAACGGGTCCACGGCGCTCGGTCGGATCGCGCGGACCTCGAGCGACGGCACATGACCGCGAGCGCGGGCCGCGGCCATGGCCCCCCGCGTCACGCCGGTCAGGCCCCTGAGGTCCGCGAGAGCGTCGCCGCGGTGAACGGCCGCGATGATCTTCCGCGCCTCGGCCACACCGATGCCGAGCGCGCCGGCGAGCGGCTCGGGAGTGAAGGCCTGGAGCGCGAGCACGCCGGTCCGTTACCACGCGCCGTGCTAAGTTGCAGCGGTGTTCGGGCTCAGCTTCGGCGAACTCGTGATGCTCTTGCTGGTCGCGGTGGTGGTCCTCGGCCCCAAGGAGATGCCGCGCTATTTGCGCAAAGCCGGCCAGTTCGCCGGCCAGCTCCGTCGCATGGCGTACGACATGCGAGCCAAGAGCGGCATCGACGACGTGCTGCGCAGCGAGGGCATCGGCGCCGACATCGCCGAGATCCGCCGTCTCGCCACGTTCGCGCGTGGTGAGCTCGGGGGCATCATGTCGTCGGTCCGCTCCGCGACCCACGGCGCGAACCTGCGAGACGTGGTCGGGAGCGCTTACTCGCCCATGCCGCCGCAGCCCCCGCCTCCAAGCCCGATCCTGGGCCCGGACGGCCAACCCGTCGGCCTGCCTCCGCCCCCGGCGCCCCTCGTGATGGCCCCCTTGACCGTCGGGATCGACCGGGAGCACGAGTACCCGAGCAGCGGCCCCGATTCGTACGGCGCGCTCCCCGAGAACTCGAACGTGTACGACGGCCAGCTCCCGACCTCGCCCCTGGCGGCGGACCCGGTCTACGCCAGCGGCGGCGACGGCGTAGGG
>CALFNG010000123.1 GCA_937902985.1 uncultured Myxococcales bacterium | reverse complement strand
CACCATCCGGTCGCGAAGCCCGTCAAGGCACGGCGCGATGGGCGCCCCGGCAGAGACCGGCGAGTGCCCCGACCCTGCTCGACGGAGGCCGAGGCGAGCAGGAGGCAATGGCTCAGTCGTGGTCCGCCGCGGCGTCCGACTGCGGCACGTCGCCCTCGCCGGAGGCGCCGTCGAGGCCTGCGTCGGTAGAAGCCGGCCGCACGGCGTCCGCTGGTGCGAGCGGGCCCGCCGCCGCACGCACTTCGAGTCGAAACGAGTATTCCGCTCAAGTGTCGTTGAGGACGTTCACGGCATTCTGATCCATGCGCGTGTACTCGACGGGCTGTCCCACCCCCATCGTGATGTTTCGGACGAGCGCGCTCGCCTGGGGGCGAATCCGAGGCGTCGGTCGGGTCCGACGAGATCCACGCGTAGACGCCGGTGGGAAGCGCGTTGGGGCCCTGGGCGACGAGCGCTCGTGGATCTTCGGAGGATAGAAGACCGAGAGCGTTTCGGAGCCGCGGAGATCGATCCAGTCCCGGTTGAATGGCGCCGACCGCCACACAAGCTCGTCGCCATCCTGGTACACGGGTTCGTCGTCGAGCGTCAGCGAGCCTGCATCGCCCGCGCACGCCCCGTGCTGCACACCCGCCGGATAGACGCACGCGAACGACGTATCGCACTGGTGCGTGGCGCAGCCGAGCGCGCCCGGCGTGCACACCTCGACGCAAAGGAGCGCGATGCCGAGGAGGGAGCCTGCCCCGGCCAAAGAACCTGCGATTGTTCGCCCTGTCACCCTCGAAACCTCCCGTCCGCCCTGCACGCGCACAGCGCGCATCGGGGCGGGCGCGGGTCTACCACGGCAAGGGCTTGCCGCTCGGGACGACGCACTCCTGGCCCGCGGAGACGGAGGTCGATCTGCCCGAGTACATAGACCGCTGAGTGCGCCGGCAGAGGCCATGCCTCTGCCGCCGCAAGGGGCGGCCCGGATCCGGAACCTCGACGGACAGCCCATCATGTTCCAGCGTGCCGAGCGCCTTCGCGTCTTGAGCCTCCACCCCCTGTTCGAGAGCTGGGGGCGGCCGTCGCGCTGGCCTCACCGCGGCGTCGCTCGGCTGATTGCGGGCTTTCCGCCCGCGCAGTCCTCGACACGACGCGCGAGGAATCGCCGCTCCGCTTCGTTGCGAGCCAGGTCGAGCGCCTCCTGGAAGTGCGCGCGGGCCGCCTCGCTCCTCCCGCACCGCAGCTCGAGCTCGCCGAGCGCCGCGGCGTAGAAGGGATAGTCCTCGAGTCGCTCGATTCCAGAGATGGCTTCGATGGCCTCGAGGCCCTTCTCCGGCCCTTCGAGCTGGGCGATGGCCATGGCGCGATTCAGCGCCACGACGGGTGAAGGTCGCACCTTCAGGAGCATGTCGTAGAGGCCCACGATCTCGCCCCATCGCGTGTCCTCAAAGCGGCTCGCCGTCGCGTGCATCCCCGCGATCCCCGCCTCGAGGTGGTACTCGGAAAGCTCGCTGCCCATGGCCGACTGCTCGAGGAGCGCGAGCCCATCCGCGATGAGCCTGCCGTCCCAACGCGAGCGATCTTGTTCGAAGAGTGCGGTCAGATCGCCGATCTCATCGGTACGACCCGGCAAGCGCGCGGCGTCGAGGTACATCAGCGCGGCGACCGCGTACGTCGCGGACGTTGCCGCCGGCGCATGGTCGACGAGCAAGCGCGCCAGCCGCAATGCCTCGCGACAGAGCTCCGCGCGGATGACCGCCTCGTCGCTCGCGCCGTGGTACCCCTCGCTGAAGAGCAGGTACAGCGCGCGATGCACGGCCGAAAGCCGCGGGGCAAAGTCCTCGGCGGTCAGATCGAACAGACGCTGCGACGCGCCGAGGACCTTCTTCCCGCGCGAGATGCGCTTTTCGACTGCCGCGACGCTCGCGAGATAGATGCGCGAGATCTCCTCGACTCCGAAACCGCAGAGCATGTTCAGGATGAGCGCGACCTGCACCTCCTCGGCCAGATGCGGATGGCTGCACGAGAACATCATCCGCAGCTCGTCGTCCTTCAGCGCCGGCGGCAGAAAGAGCTCCTCCACGGCGGGCCGCAGCGTCCATTCGCTCTCGATGAGGTGCTGGAGCGCGGGCGCGAACTTGCGCGCCGTGCGCTCGCGCCGGAAGACATCGAGCGCGCGATTCTTCGCCGAGGCCATGAGCAGGGCCGAGTGATGCTCCGGCACCCCGCCGAAGGCCCATGCCTCGAAGGCTTTCGCGAGGGTTTCCTGCACCACGTCTTCGGCGAGCGAGAGATTCTCGACGCCGAAGACGCGTGTGAGCGCCGCGAGCAGGCGCGCCCTCTCCCTGCGGTAGAACGGACCGTCGGCCTCCACTAGAGCTTCAATACCGGCCGCACTTCGATGAGGCAGCCGCCCGCGACGAGCGGACATGCCGCCGCGAGCTTCACGGCCTGGTCGAAGTCTTTCGCCTCGATCAGGGAGAAGCCGATCACGATGTCCTTCGTCTCGGCGTAGGGGCCGTCGGTCACGGTTCCCTTCGCATCTCGAACGACGCCGCCGTCCGTCCGGTTCAGCGGATGGCCGTAGTAGGCGAGGTGGCCATTTTTCTCGAGATCCTTGAACCACACGAGACACTTCGCCATCCGCGACTCGAGCTCTTGGGGCGAAGGGGTCCTGGCCTCGCGGTACAGAAAGACGAACTGACTCATCGTGCTCCTCGCTTCTCCTCTGCCAGATACTCGCCGAGCCAGTCGAGGAGACGCTCCCATCCCCCCGCGTGCTCGATCGCAGTCTCGCTGCTGCCGAAGTCCTCGTGACGCACGGTCACCCGCGTTCCCGTCTCGATCGGCGTCAGCGAGGTGGTCACCTTCGTCACGCGGCGCCCGAGCGTCGGGTGATCCCAGTCGTAACGCCGCGTCTGCACCAGCTTCGACGGCGCGTCGACCTGCAGGATCTCGCCACTCGCCGGGAGCGCGGTGCCATCGGGTAGACGGATGACGAGGCTCCAAGCTCCGCCGACCCGCAGGTCGGCCTTCCACGCTTCGATGGTGTACACGCCCGGCGCGCCCCACCAGCGCTCCATCTCGTCGGTCGTCAGCGCGCGGAACACGCGCTCCGGCGGTGCGGCGACGTCGACGGTCGCGAGCACGATGTCGCCATCCGTCACCGCGCGCGCGACCGGCGCCGAGCTGACGTGCGCAGTCACGGGGCGCTTGGCCACTGCCTGGTTGTCGTTGGTCATGTTCGTGTCCCTGGGGGTGATTGTAGTGTTCATCGTCGTCTCCCTTACTTCTCGAATCGCGAGAGATCCTCGCCGGTGCGGACGAGCCGGAACACCTGGCCCCCCGGAGCCTGGAAGTAGAGGTGGTCGGCGCCGGGCATGTCGATCTCGGTCACGCCGAAGTCGACGATCTTCTTGCGCAGCTCTGCCGGTTCGTCCGAGCGTAGCTCGAGCCAGATCGACTGCCTGAGCTGCTCCTGGGTCGGCACCGCGTCCTGGTAGAGCACGGCGAGGAAGAACCCCTGGTGAAACTTGATGTAGTCCACGTTCGCGGACTCCTTCGTGAGAACGCAGCCGAGCACGCCCTGGTAAAAGGCGCGGATGCGCTCCTGGTCGGAGTGATGGGCGACGACATTCGAGTGATTGCCGATAGAAACGGTTGCCATGGTGGCACCTCCAACCCCGAAACGTTCGGGCGGGATGGCGCCGGACAATTTTCCTCTGATGTGCGCTGCGCACGGCGGCCTGGACAGCCTGCTCGGCGGCGTCAACGTCGATTGGTCGCGAACCGAAGTCGTGTAGTTTCGATGTCTTGCAAGTCGTTGTCCGGAACCGCGCGGCTCATTCGACGACCCCGTGAAAGGACAAAGACCATGTTCACCATCGACAGCACGATCGACATCGCCACCCCGCTCGCCCGCGTTCGCACCGCCATCACCACGGAGTCCGGCTACCGCGCGTAGTGGGCGCAGGACGCCGACTTCGACGGCAAACAAGCGACGTTTCGGTTCGCGGTGCCGAGCGAGACGCGCTTGGTCACATTCCAGGTCGACCGTTGCGACGGAAGCGGCATCCTGATGACGTGCATCGCGCACGAGAACAACGCCGACTGGCTCGGCACCACGCTCGCGATGGAGCTCGGCGAGACGGCGACCGGGACCCGGGTCCACTTGGGCTACCCCGCCAAGAATGAAGTCTACGAACGATGCAGCGAGGCGTGGCCGTACTTCCTGCGCAGCCTGGCGAGCTACATCATGACCGGTACCGGCGAGCCGTACCCGAAGGCAGCTTGAGGAGCGTGCAATGTCCCCCGACAACAGCGACAGCCACGGCAACGAGACCGACAACGACACCGATACGCGGAAGACCGCGATGTTGATCTTTCGTGACGAGGGCGTCGATTGGGCGTAAGCGCTGCACGAAGAGGCGTCCTGGCGAGGCGGCGCGCCACGGCGCATGCTCCGGTGCGTGGACAGCGGTCGTTCAGTCCGGCGTGGGCTGCTCTTTCGGGGGCGTCGCGGGCACGGTGATGGGGCCGAGCGGCAGCTCGAGTTCTTTGGGGATGAGTCGTGCCCGCGTGGCGCGCCAGTACTTGGGTGCGAGTTCGAGATACCGGTCGCGAGGCCAGTACGGGACGATGCGGATGATCTCGGAGAGGTACAGTTCGGGGTCGAGGTCGTGCAGCTTGCACGAGGCGACGAGCGAGAGGATGTTGCCGGCCGCGCCGGCGTGATCGTCCGAGCCGTAGAACATCCAAGCACGACGACCGACGGCGATCGCCCTGAGTTCGCGCTCTGCGGAGTTGTGTGATGCCTGGAGGTACCCATGGATCCGTAGGGTGAGAGTCCCGAAGCGGTAGAAGGTCGAAGCCGCATAGCTTGGGTGGCGCCCACTGGGGAGACCCCACGGGCGAAGCCCACCGACGAAGCCCCCCGGCAAGCGGGGGGTGCGAGTGCGCGGGCCGTAACGACGAGATGAACGACCGGTTGAGGCCCCGAAAGAAGATGGCTCCGAGCGCCGAGCCCGCACAATACGGGCGAAGGCAGCAGGTGGCTCCCGACGACGACCAAGGGGAGTCACCGCTCGGCGGGGTAAAGGCGACGGCACGCGCACAAGGCCATGGGTTGAAGCAGGGAAGGGCTCCTCGCCCCGCCGAGAAACCCGGCGGAAGCAAGGTAGCCGCGCGAGACAAGCCAGAAGGCGAAGCGCGGCGAACGG
>CALFNG010000122.1 GCA_937902985.1 uncultured Myxococcales bacterium | reverse complement strand
GTCGTCTCGGCGCGAGCCAAAGCGAGCACGGCGGCGCGCGTCGTCCGGCATTCGACCGCGGGCGCAACGCCGCTCGACGCAACGGCCGCCGAGTCGGCCGAGCACAAGACCACGGCTATCGCGCCGTCGAGCTCGATCGAGACCTCGCGGCCGTTCAGCGTTCGACACATCTTCGCGTAGGCCCACGGGAGCTCCGTGGCCAGGGCCGAGAGCGAGCGAGCGAGAAACGACGCGAACGTCGGCTCAGG
Source organism: uncultured Myxococcales bacterium (assembly GCA_937902985.1). Classification (GTDB taxonomy): domain Bacteria; phylum Myxococcota_A; class Polyangia; order Polyangiales; family Polyangiaceae; genus Palsa-1150. Next base: position 12,896 of record CALFNG010000122.1, on the reverse strand, counting down.
CGCCGAGAAATTCGAAGATTGCACGACCCTCCATGGACACGGTCTCCCCGCGTACCTCTCCCGAGATGCGGACGTCACCGCTGACTTCGTTGATAATGGTCACCCCGAGATCGTGGTCGTTGGGAACGATCACTTGAGCCGCGTCGCGCGCTTCGAAGAGGCAATCCACCCGATCACCGTCTCCCCCGCCGTGGACATGCAACTGTCGCGGTATATCGGGAAGGAGATCGGGGGCGACGAGCGCCATGGCGCGTGGAATCTTGAAGAGCTGGGATGGCCGCAGGTAGTCCTCATGGCGAACCGTGACGTCGCTCCCTCGCATCACACGATGCTGCCGGGAGCCCTTCCAGAGGAAGACGGCTTGCATCAACGAGCGCGTGTGAGCCCGGTTCGAGAGGCGAACGAACACGAACGTCCACGGCACCGCCGGATCGAACGGCAGACCGAAGCCCCATTCCCACGCGAAGTCTCGGCCCCACGCGAAGTGACCCCAGTTGTGATCGTGATACGCTGGTGCGTTCGACAGTTCATGGCGCCGGCCGTCGACCGTCACCGTTCCGCTGGCGCAGAGGCGGGGGACGACGAGCCAGTTGATGGGAGGTCCGGGGTCGAGTCGAATGTTGTTCGCGACGGACGGTACGGTCACGGGACGGAGGTTCAAACGCAACGTGATCGGTCGATCACGAAGGCTCACGACGAGTTTGTATTCCCCGTCTTCGAAATGAAGCTCGTTCGATCCGAACGTCGCTCGGATCCGACCGCTATGAACGACGACCTCGTTCGCGGGGTAAAGATCGACGTCACCTTGCCATTTCGTCTCCCGCACGAGCACCGTGATTCGGGCGAACTCGGTGTCTTGTTCGGCGTTGGCGCGCACGTCGTCGCAGAGGCTGAAGTTGACGAGGATGTCGATCTCGGGACCGTAGACGCAAAAGTGCAGCCATTCCTTGTGCCCGCCCGGCCCACCAAGAGAAGCGGGCGAGCGACGAAAGTAGTCCGAGCGTGTCAGCGCCTGACGGATCGCGAGTTCGTCGGAATCGACGGGGGCGCCGTGCCGGCTCATCGGAGCAGTTCTCGGGGGAGCGGGACGCACCCCGGGGGTGCGGCGACAGGAGGCGTCCGAGCGCGAGTCAGTTCGTCGACGACTTGATTGCGAAAGGATAGAAGGCCGAGCACGAACGAGACCAGGGCTTCGTGCCGTTCCGGCGTCACGTCGATGGGCTCTCGCGTCGTCCTGGCGTACCGCGCGAGCAACGCATCGAAGCGGCTCGATGCTGCAAGGAATCCGAGTGCCAGGTAAAGAAACTCGTTCCGTTGGGTGAACTCGTCGTGGTGAACGCCGATCATGGCGAGGTCCCCCAGAGGGATTCGAAGAGCTTCGAGAGGAACGGCTCGAGCTCAGCCACGCCCGCGGCCTGAACGACGGCGTCGAGGAGCTTGGAGGGCAAAACCGTTTCGCCGTCTTCCTCGAGCAAGTTGAGTGTACCGACCTCCCATACGACCCGGCCACGTCGGATCAGCTCGGAGCTGGCGAGTTCGTCGCGCCAGCGGCGACCTTCGGTCGTCTTCGCAAAACGTCGTCCTTCGGCAACGAAGGCGCGAAAGAGGGCTTGCGCGGCCGCCGGGTACTGGACCATCAGGATCTGCGCCTCACGAAGCCAGGACGCGAGGTCATCCTGGGGTGTGCCCAGCACCACCCTGGGGGAAGCGTGTCCCGGCGATTGAGCGTCGGTCATTGCGCTGTTCCGGGCTTTGCGGCTCCGGCACCAGTGATCTGGATGCGCAGGGGAATACTTCGCTTGTCGCCGCCCGCGATCACGACCTGCAGGTGGCCCCGGTAGCGGAGCCCCGGCTCGAAAGACGGGCCGATGGTCACCGTGACGGTCACCCTCACTTCGCTATCCGCGGGGAGGACGAAGGGCGATGTCGGGCTGAAGAGGACGTCGGCAAAGACGGGCGTTCCTCCGGTGCGCGTCCTCAGCTCCGACAGGTCGACGGAGACCTGGGCGGGCTTGCTCCCCCGGTTCTCGACGACGATGGTTCCGGTGGTGTCCTTGCCTACATCGCCCTCGAGGAGGAGCGCGTCGGGGGTCGTGCCGCTATGGTGCCGTCGCGAAGGAGACAATCGAAGGCGTTCGAACAGCACCTCGCGATGCTTGCGCTGGAAGCGCAGGACTCGCTCGACGATATCGAGCTGAAGGCGTGCGAAGTCGAACAGGACGTCGCCTGTGGTAGGCCCGGTCTCGACAGAGAGGCGGGGCGTGGGGTCACCGCCGTCATTCTCGGCGGCTTGCTCGGCGTCGTCGTCGCGAAGTCGTTTGATACGATGGGCGTCCGCGAGCGCTTCGACGATCACGTCGATCGCGACGGCGCGCGCGCTGTCCAGGAAGTTGGCTTGTTCCGTCCCCAGGGTTGGGGCTGGACGATTCTGTCGCGCTTTCATGGCTCGGCTCCTATCGATCCCTGTCGGAGACATATTCCGCAAGACCCGCAAGAAAGCTTCGATGGACAGAGGGGCCCAGGCGGTCCGAAAGGGCCTCGAGCGCCACCTTCGCTTCACGCCCGTGTTTGGCAGCGATTCCGCGTGCGTACTCGAGGCTTCCCTGGCGTTCGATGAGACCCGACAGGAAGGCGATGTCCTCGGAGGTCTTGTGCACATGGGTCACGGAGGCGCGAAGCCGACCGGTTCGTTCGCGCAACGTCGCCTCCGCTCGCGGGCTCAATTCGCCCTCCCGGACGAGGTCGTCGATCGCAGCCTCGACGCCCGTCAACGCCTGCAGGGACTTGCCCCCACGCGGTCGCGCCTTCGCGAGGACCGCTTGGGCCCGGGCGCGCTCGGAGGGCGTCGACGAACGGATGGCGTGCAGCAAGATCAACGTGTGTTTGCCCTCCCAGAGGTCCCCCGCGATCTCCTTGCCGTACCGTGACTCGTCAGCGGCGAGGTTCAGGATGTCGTCCTGAATCTGGAATGCAACGCCCAGAGGCCGTGCAAACTTCAGCAACGCGTCCACGCAATCCGACTCAACGCCGGCCGCGATCGCGCCGATGTTCATGGGCGTCATGAAGCTGTAGTAACTCGTCTTCTTCTCGACCATCCGCTCGTAGTCATCGTCGCCTTGGTCGAACACGTTCTCGCGTATCCACGCGAGCTCGATCGCCTGGCCCTCGGCCGTCTCGCGCGCCATTTCGGCGACGGCCTGCAGGATGCGCAGCGCCTTTCCCATGCCGACGAGGCGCATGTTGTCGAGGAGCGGCATCAGGGCGAGGGCGAGCATCGCGTCGCCGACGTTGACGGCAATCGGCATGCCCCACGCTTCGTGAAGTGTCGACTGGTCGCGCCGCTTCTCGGATAAGTCCTCGACGTCGTCATGGATCAAGAACGCGTTGTGGTAAAGCTCGAGAACGGCGGCCGAGGGAAGCACCAATTCGAGACGTCCGCCCAGGGCCCGGCAGGTGGCGATGCAAATCGCCGGGCGGAGCGCTTTGGCCGCCCGCAGCGGATACACGAGCATGAGATCATAGAGGATCGCCGACCAAGGCGAAGCCGAAGGAATGATCCGCCGAATCTCCCTTACCACGAGCTCGCGGCACTCTTGAAGGTAACGACCCAACGACGCATCACCGGCCTCCGCCCGCCAAGTCGCCTCTTGGACTGCCGCCGCGCCTGGTCTCGAGGTTGGTTCTTGCACCGTCCAGCGCACGCTAGCGAACATTCTGCGCGGAAAGCAAGACAGCACGGTGGCCGTACGACAAGTGTGGTCGGGACTCAATCGGCATCCAATGGTCTGGAGGCCCGCGCGGCTGCCCAGACGTCGGAGATGAACGTGGGACATCTCTGGCTCGTTTCGTCCCCCGCTCGTCTACTGGTTGCCGGGGCCCGACGAACACTGACAAGCCGAACACGCGTGTCCGCATGCGTCGGTTCCGGCTGAAACGCACATAGGTCGGTTGCACCCCGTGTTGCCGAGGCCGCCGCCGCAATTGCTGCAACTCGTCCCGCAGCCGCACACGCAGGTCTGGTTCGACGAGCAAATCATGCCAGCGCCGCAGGCGCCACACGTGCCGCCGCACCCATCGCTGCCGCACATCTTGCCGCTGCAGTTGGGGACGCAGACGCAGACGCCGGTCGGGTTGCACGTTTCGCCCGACGTGCAGGAGCCGCACGTGCCACCGCATCCGTCCGGGCCGCACGTCTTGCCGCCACAGGTGGGCGCGCAGGCGCACTGGCCGGAGGAATTGCATGCTTGGCCGGGCGGACAAGAGCCGCAGGCTGCGCCGCACCCGTCGCTGCCGCACGCCTTGGCGGCGCAGCTCGGAACGCAGACGCACCGGCCTGCGGAGTTGCATGTTTCGCTTGCCGTGCAAGCGCCGCAGGTGCCACCGCACCCGTCGGGGCCGCAGGTCTTGCCGCCACAATTTGTCGGACACGAGTCCACGACGGTCGCGTCGGCCTGGGCAGCGTCACCGCGACTCGGGTCCCCGGCGTCGATCGGGGCCTCGATCGCCGAGTCGACCTCGGTGAGGCCGCTCTCGGCGCTCAGGTCGCCGGGGCCGCGCGACGCGTCCTCGGCCGCGGTCGCGCCGGGGTTCTCGCCGCCGACGGTGGATGAATCATCCGAACCAACGACGGTGGCGTCGCTGGACGAGCAGGCCGAGACGACGACCGCGAGTGCCAAGGAAGGCATCGCAACGCTCACGAGTCGGCCGAGACCCTGGCAGAATCCAGTCATGGCGCAATCTCCCTGCAAACCGGTCTCGCCCGTTGGGCGTCCTGACGAACGTCAATGAGTAACTTATCAATTGCAAACGACTATCGACTTGGTCGTGCACGAATCGGCGGAAGCCGACCAGGTGCGAGCGGCCGTGCACAAGCACGGGATGCTCCCTCCCGAAGTCGTTTCGCATGTCGCGGTGTACCCCACGCACCCGACAGGGTCGGTCCAGCAGCACTCGAAGCTGCCCGAGGAACTCTTACCCAGTGCGACGGAATCGTTCAAATACCCCAGATAGTCGACGACGTAGCGGGTGCCTTTGAGCGAGATGTACATCTTCGACGGGAGAGTGTAGGTCGAACCGTCCGAGCAGATTCCAGCCCCGTTTCCGGTGTCGTTGACGAGCTCAATCGTCTCCGTTGTGCATGCGGCCTCGCATGCGCCGTTGGCGCCGCAACTATCACCCGAGCCGCAGGAGCCGCAGGAGCCGCCGCAGCCATCCGAACCGCATTGCCGGCCGGAGCAGGCGGGAACGCAGATACACGTCCCCGAAGCGTTGCATGCCGTGTCGGATCCGCAGGTGCCACAGGAGCCGCCGCAGCCATCCGAGCCGCATTGCCGGCCGGTGCACGCGGGAGCGCAGATACACGTCCCCGAAGCGTTGCACGCCGTTCCCGATCCGCAGGTGCCACAGGAGCCGCCGCAGCCGTCCGGGCCGCATTGCCGGCCGGTGCACGCAGGAGAGCAGGCACACATGCCGGAGCCGTTGCATGTCGAGCCGATGGGGCAACTACCGCAAGATCCGCCGCAGCCATCGGCACCACACTCTTTTCCGGAACAGGAAGTCTCGCAGGTTGTCGAGCCATCCATGTCGTTTGTCCTGCTGCTTTCCGCGTCCGGCGCGGTGGCGCGAACAGGTTGTCCGGCATCGTCATTGGGGATGCCTTTCGGCGAGGACCGTTCCGCGCCGCCGTCGCTTGTTGCGGACGGTGCCGGTTCTGCACCGTGGCCCCCATCGCGCTGAGCCCCGTCCGGGTCGTCGTGGCTTCCGCAGGCGATCAGCGCCGCCAGCGCGACGAATGCCACTGCATTTGAAGGATAGTTCATGGGGTCCACCTTCGTAACCTGTGTGCGAGGCGCCGGTGCCGTTGAGAGCACTCGGGTGCCGACGACACGCGTCGGCGGATGCGACCCAGAGCACTACCCGTGCCGACGGTCGCTTCAGTGTGCGCTGTATGGTCTCAACGCGGGTTCGCGATGCACTTCTGCGCGCGCCCAAAAGGCCGTGCGCTGCAATGGACTCGACCGCCGCTTTCGTCCAAAATTGTGGAACCGTCCCCCGCTTCGGACGTCCCCGCCAACGAAGAGTTCGAAGACCGGTTTGGCGCGAGGGCGGCGCAGCTCATTTTCGACCACGTCTTCGCCGACCGGTCCGACTAGGAGCGCGAGGCGATCAAGAAGAAGTACGCGAACGAGTCGCCGATCGCAGGGCTCCGAAGCGCATCGAGGCAAGGCTCGCCACGCCGCGGCGATGCGGTTCTCGCTTGCGGTGGATGCCGCGGGGAGCCTGACGGTGACCGCAACGCCGAGGGTCCCCTCGCTCGGCTCGACGACGTGGTGAGGACGCAGGCCCCTTGGGTCGTCAAGAAGATGAAGCGGGCGAGCGACCGGCCGCCACCCATGTCGGCCCGGGAGTTCATGACCGGGGAGACAGTCCGCTAGCCATGTCGTAACCGACGGATAAGCCGTCTCGTGCTCCATTTGCTCACGGCTGACGGCGTAGTTGACCGGCGCGCAGACCACCCCGAAGCCGGCGCGGTGTGAGCTCACCGTGCCGCGTTGGCCCCGCCGTCGGCGCCTACGAGGAGCCGCACGCTCGGCGTACACTCCGCTTTGAGGGCGGCGGCGTCGAGCCAGCGCACCGTCGCGAGCTGACAGCGAAGCGACTGGACGGCCGCCACGTCGGGATAGGCGCCGAAGAGCGGCTTCGCCGCCGCGTACGCCGCGGCCACGGCACCCCCCTGGAAAAGGTCTGAGGCCCGCTGAAAGCGCGCTGCATCGTCGCCACGAAGCTCGGGCGGAGGCGCGGGGCTGCTCGGTGGGGCCAGCCCCGCCGCGGTGTTCGTCGCAGCAGCGCGCGGGAGCATCGCCTCGAGGCGCGCGATCTCTTGATTCCGTTCGACCTCGACCCAGCCGGCCTGGACCGCGGTCCGGAGGATCTCCAGTTGTTCGCGAGCGACAGCGACGGGGTCGGCGTTGCCGATGGCGACGCGCATCAGCGCGATCGAGCGGCCGTCGAAGCCGGTCATCTTGGGGTCGTAACTCGGATGCATCAGACTCTCGATATCGACCTCGTGGATCGCGCCGAAGGTGTGTCCGATCTCGTGCAAGAAGACGGCGAGCACGCGATGCCGCTTGCGCTGGCTCGCGATGCGCGCGCGGTCGTCTTCGCTGAGCTCGGAGAAGCGCTGCTCGATGGCGTCGCGCTCTTCGAAGCGGCTCGCAGCGCGTACGACGAGATGCTTGCCGAGGAGCGTCGAGACGCCGAGCTCGTGGAGCGAGTCGGTCTGCCGCGGAAGCGCGCCGATCATCCCGACAACGACATCCACGTCCGCGCCTGGATCGTCGGAGTTCAGCGCCGCCAGGGCCGCGTCCGGATCGTCGGCCTCGTTCGACCACGGCTGCACGCGGTCCACCTCGACCTCGGCGTCGAAGGTGGGCCCGAGGACGCGGTTGGCGTCTTCGACGAGATCGGCGATCTGCTTCGGGGCGTCGATGGTCTGCGCGAGGTAACGATTGTTCGGGCGCATGCGGATCCGGAGCGTGCGCTTCTGCGCGTCGGGTGCGCTGGACGACGAGCTCGGCGTGATGTCCGCCGGCTTCGTGGCGACCGCGGCGCGCTGCTGGGCGCGCTTCGCCTCGCCCCAGCGCGAGTCATAGCAGGCTGCGCCGCCGAAGAGAGTCACGGCAAAAAGAACCCGACCGAGCCGGAGCTGCACGCGTCTCACCGGGAGTGCGCTCGCCGGCGCCGCGCGGAAGGCTTCTGGTCATTCATCGTTCGAGGAGGCTGACGTGCGAGCCGACTCCATCCGAGATTACACAAAATTGGCGCGGTCAAAGCGATCGGGGTCACGTAATCGATATTCACGACTTCACACAGTTTACGATGCCTTTGCTGGGAATGCTGAAGATGATCGTCACGTCCGTGTCGTGCATGCCCATGCTCCAGGGGACCGACGGGTTCGACGGGCCCCCGCACTCGAGGGGGATGCTGATGCTCTCTCCGGAATCCGACTCAGGCGTGAGGGTGCACCCGCCCCCCCCGTTGGAAGCGCCCGCCATTAAAAAATTGTCCCCGAGGTCGGGCGGCACCCAGCAGAACAACTCTTGCCAGCACGGGGGACAGTCGCGCAAGCCGCCACCGTTGTCGCTCGTGTTACTCGCGCCTCCCGACGAGCACGCGGCGACGACGAGGGTGAAGACGAAGACTGAGAGAAACCAAGAGCGAGTCATGATCACACCATTCCCCTGTGACCGGTTCTCGCGCTCTTACCGTGGGTCGCCCCTAAGGCCCCGCGCAGAAACAATCCGTTCACGCGATCGGTTTGGAGGGTAGCGAGCAGCCGGGCGGATCGACACGGGGCTGAAGGTGTGATCTAGGGCGAGTATGGCGGCTTCGGAATGGGAAATTCGGACGAAGTTCAAGGCGCTTGAGCCGGTGATGGATGAGCGGCTGAAGCGCTTGTGGGCTGGAGCCGAGGCCGATGCGTACGGGGACGGCGGAATCGCGGCGGTGGAGCGGGCGACGGGGATGTCGCGCACGACCATCCGCGGGGGACGCGACGAGCTTCGCGCCGGCGCGCGCCCTGAAGACGTGGTCCACGTTCGACGTCCAGGAGGCGGAAGGCCGCGTCTCGAAGAAACGAGCCCGCACCTGGTCGAGGTCTTGGAGTCGCTGGTCGACCCCGTGACCCGTGGTGACCCGGAATCGCCTCTCCGTTGGACGTCCAAGAGCACACGGAAACTCTCGCGCGAGCTTCTCGCGCAAGGGCTTCGCGTCAGCCCGCAGAAGGTAGGCCAGTTGCTGTACGCGTCGGGCTACAGCCTCCAGGCCACCCACAAGACCACCGAAGGCGCTTCGCATCCGGATCGCAACGCGCAGTTCGAGTTCATCAATGAGCGCGTCGAGGACCACCACGCGCGCGGTGCGCCGGTGATCTCCGTCGACACGAAAAAGAAGGAACTCGTCGGCGATTTCAAGAACGCCGGGAGAGAATGGCAGCCCGCCGGAGAGCCCGTTCCGGTCCGCGTGCACGACTTCATCGACAAGGAGCTCGGCAAGGCGATTCCCTACGGCGTCTACGACCTCGCGTCGAACGCCGCATGGGTCATGCGTGGGCATCGACCACGACACCGCGGAGTTCGCCGTCGAGTCCATCGCCCGCTGGTGGCGGTACATGGGCAAGAAAGCCTACCCCGATGCCACCGAGCTGCTCATCACGGCCGACGGCGGCGGTAGCAATGGCTATCGAGGAAGACTCTGGAAGCTGGAGCTCCAGCGACTCGCCGACCGGACCGGCCTCACCATCGGCGTCTCGCACTTTCCGCCCGGCACGTCCAAGTGGAACAAGATCGAACACCGACTCTTCTGCCACATCACCGAGAACTGGAGAGGACGACCCCTGGTCGATCACGAGACCATCGTGCAATCGATCGGCAGCGTACGCACGACCACCGGGCTCCGAGTCAAGGCGAAGCTCGACACAGGAACCTACGCCAAGGGGATCGCCGTCCCGGACGCCGACATGGACGACCTCGACATCATTCGCGATCCTTTTCACGGCGAGTGGAACTATGCGTTTCGCCCTCGTTCTTTCCGGCAGTCTTGATCAGCTTGTTCCTGATCGGGGCCTAAGCACAACACAGAATGCGGCGGGGGGAGGCTTGGCCAGGTGCGCGGTCGGGACGTCCCTCGGGGTGTGCTGAACTTCCCGTAGGAGCGATAACTTGTTCGAATCCTGACGCGAGCTTCTTCGCGAGTGGCCTTCCGCCGTTTTCGTGGACATCCCTCGGCGCCGACGAGCCTTGGGATGGACGCCATGGAGCACTTCATGGGCCAGTATCATCGCGGAGGCCGAACCCCGCTGAAACGGTCGGGGTCGAAGCGTGAACCGATTGGTACGCGAGCGGGCGCGCACAATTGGTGTGCGTTGTGCCCATGGTGCACGACGCGCGGCCGCTCCGCCGGGTCGCCCGCGAGCTGGCGACGAGTCGGGTGAACGCTGAACCAGCGCGGTCAACCATCGGCCATGGCCGAGGACTTGATTTGCGCTACCCGTGAGGGCTTCACGAGATGTTGCGGCCTCGGGGATGAGGCCCCCACGCGCGTGGGGACGGCCGGGTTCGGCTACTTGGCGAAGTAGGTCGTCGCCCGCTTCTGGCCCTTGGCGGACAGCTTCTTCTTGGCCAGGCCTTCTTTCAGGATGCGAGGCATCTCCTTGGCATCCATGCCCAGCGCCGCGCGAATCTCCTCGGCCCGCATGCCCGCCTTGTGCGTCTTCACGAACAGGACGATCTTGTTGAGAGCCGCCTGGATCTCGTCCGCCGAACGGCGGGGGAGGCGACCGTTCTTCCCGCGCTTCTTGGGGCTCGCGGGGACCGAGAGCGGGTCCGGCTGACCGCCGCCGCCTGCAACGGCTCGGGCACGCCGGCCGCTACTCCCCCACCCTCCCTCGGTCGCCCCGAGTTCGTGAAGCGACGCCCCCTGAAGGGCGGCGACGATCTGGGTGGCGAACGTGGCGGCGAGGGCGTCGAGCTGGGAACGGAGGGTCGGCATGGCTTTGGTGCCGATCCTAACGCCGGTTGCGACGGTGGCCCAGAAAGCCGTCGCGCTCCCTGTCAGGCCGGAGCCTTTTGCGTAACGGCACGCGACTTCACGGGTTCAGCTCGCGACCAAGTGGCCCGTTGCCGGGCCCTGGCGGCCTGGCCAGCTATCGAGGTGACGCTTCCGTGCGCGACGCGGCCGCCGGCACGCGAGAGGGCGAGGCGATCGAGCGCGGTGGTTGCGAAGGCGCCGCTGGGGGCCTCACGTCGCCGGCGATACTGGAGCAGAGACTTGGGCCTCTTCGAGATCGAGGAGATGCCAAGGGCGGTAATGGAGCGCTGCCGGCGGCAAGATCGCGGCAAGTGAAATGACGACTGCGTAGTCGTCCCAAGTCCAGACATGCAGCCCTCGGGCGTTCCGGCCTTCGGCCCGGCGGTGCGTTTCGACGGTGCCCCAGCAGGGCGGCTCGATGACCTGGAGGTCCCTCCAGCATCCGCGGAGGTCGCCATCCGCCGGGGGAGTGCGAAGAAGGAAGTAGACTTCGAGCGCACTCGAGACGTGCGCGGAACCCCACCGCCCCATCATGCGGACGCACGCGAGGCGTCGAAGGACGCCGGCAGAGGATCGTGCACGGCATCGAGGCGTGCTGCACGCTCGATGGCCGCGACGAGCGCATGGCAGAGTTCCGTTAAGGCTGCGCATCGGCGCTCCACGGCGAGGTTCGCGTTTTGGCCGGCGAAGGCTCCGGGGATGCGGGCTTTGAGGCCCACCCCGACGACGGTGTCGATGCGCATCCTCGGGGTCGGACCGCCGCAGCATCGCCCGGCCGGCGACGTCGACGCCGTCATCGCTGGCGCCCTCGGTCGCCCTCGTTCCGGACCCCGCGAAGGCGGCAACATGCCGATTGCTGACCGAGCGCCACCCGCCGCCGGTGTAGCGAGCGGGGAGGTGATGACGATGCCAAGGTCAGTCCGTTCCGAATTCCCCGACCAGCCCCGCGCGGGGGACCGCGCCCTCGTGTGTCTCCACCATCCCGACCTGCACGATGGGCACTACTTCTTCGTCCCCGACGGCAGCACGGCCGGCGGCTGGTTCTTTCTTCGGCCCGACGGTTCGACGGGAGGGCCGATGCGCTGGATGGTGATGTGCACGGACTGCTTCACAAGGTACGCCCACAACGCGTTCGAATGCCCATGCGGCTCCGACATCACCTGGCCCGCAGGGCTGGAGGTGTCGATCACGAGAGCGTTCGGGTAGGCCGAGACACCTCATCGGCGCACCGCTACGCGTGGAAGGACGCGCGCGCGGATCTCGTCGTAGACGCGAACGTTCACGCCGGCGGCCACTTCGACCGTGACGGCGAGCGCGTAGGGGATCGGCTCGGTGAACGCCCCCGCGTCCTCGAGGCAGAAGACGGGCACGTCGAGCGTGGCGTCTCGAAGGACGTTGATCGCCGTCTGCTTTCCCTCGAGCACCTCGTGCTGCAGGGTGCCTCGCTTCGCCGCTTGCCAGTCGACGCCGAAGCGCTTCACCACGAGCGGGTCCTTCGGTGGCTCGAACCACAGCTGCGCGCGGCGGTACTTGCGGTTTCCCGGGTGAACGGGGGAGAACCAGCTCAACGTCACGGTCAGCCGCCGCCACCCCGTGTGAGCATTCAACGACGGTGGGAGTGGGAGCCGGTGCAGGATCCGCTCGTCCGCCCGGATCGAGCCTCCGGCGAGGAGCGTCGCGCGCTCCGGGGCGCAGCGAACGACGCGCTCTTTCTCCGTGCGCCCGAAACCGAGGATCCCGGCGAGGTCGTCCGTGGTCGGGTCCGCCTGGCCTGAGGCGCGAAGGATCTCGACGAGCGTCTCCACCGCCTCGGGGCGCCAGCTCGCCCCATGCGCGAGAAGGGTTCGAATCCAGAGCGCCGTCGGTACCGCACGGAGTCGCTCGCCGTTGGGCTCGGAGGCGAGGTCCTCGAGGGTGTCGGCAATCGCGGTCGAGAGGCGGCTCGACAGCGCGGCGCCGTTGCTCGTGCCGCTCGAGAAACGCGTCGCGGTGAGTTCGCCGGGCGAGGGGCCCGGCGCGGCGACCTTGTGCCCCGGCGGGAAGCGAGCTCGCCGCGTGGCGGGCTCGTAGCGCGGCGGACCTGCGTCGTTGGTAGAAGAGGGAACAAAGACCGTGCGTCCGCCCGGAGCCAGGACGTCCGGTTTGACCGTGCGACGGTAGCCACGCCCCCAACCACTGACGAGGCTCGGCAGTCCGGGGGGAAGCGCAAAGTCGGTCTCTCCCTCGGCGCGCGGACGCCACGCTCCGCCGAGGTCTCCTCTCGTACGGCCCCTGCTGCCTTCGCGCGTTATCGACCGTCTCGGCCACCG
>CALFNG010000121.1 GCA_937902985.1 uncultured Myxococcales bacterium | reverse complement strand
GGGCCAAGGACGACGACACGCCGCCCAAGGAGGTGGGGTGCTGGAGCCACGCACGGAGAAAGGCCTGGGAGGCGGCCGTCGTCGCCAAAGACCCGGCGGCGCGCGAAGCACTCTTGCGCATGCGGGCGCTGTTCCAGCTCGAAGAGGAGTGGGCGCATCTGGCCCCCGCGCAGCGACACGCGCGCCGGCAGCTCGCGTCGCGGCCGCTCGTCGACGACTTCTTTACCTGGGTCGCTGCGCAATACGCGCTCGTCAAGGACACACGTGGGCTCGTGGCCACCGCGTTCGGCTACGCCGTCCGTCAGCAAGGCGCTCTGCGCCGCTTCCTCGACGACGGGCGACTGCCCATGACGAACAACCACTCGGAGCGTGCGCTCAGGGGGATCGCCGTCGGCAGACGCGCATGGATGTTCTTCGGCTCCGACGATCACGCAAGCGCCGCCGCGAACCTCTTCTCGCTCATCGCCTCGTGCGAGCTGCACGGGATCGACCCCGAGGCCTACCTCCTCGACATCATTCACGTGCTCCCGTTCTGGCCGCGCGGCCGCTACCTGGAGCTCGCGCCGAAGTACTGGACCGCTACCCGCGCTCGAATTCCCGAGAAGGAGCTCAAGGTCGAGATCGGCGACATCACGGTTCCGCCGCCGCGGCCCCCGCAAGAGCAGCCGGCTTCGCGCTGACTGAACGTCCACGAGCGCGATGTTGCGTCACGCCGCAGCGCCTGTCGAGAACGCGTCTTCGTGCAGCGGGTACGCTATTCTGGCCGGTGAACGGCGCCGAGATGAACGTGGTCTGTCCCGCTGAATGGCCGCCCGACCCGCCCGACCCGCCCGGACCGGAGCTCGAACCGCAGGCGCCCAGCGTCAAGGCGATCGCCAGGCCCGACAACGTCGGCGCGAACGGCCTCGAACGACGTGAAACAGTTCGCATGTGCGTGGCTCCTCGATGGCGACCATCGCAACGCCAGTGCCACGCCGTCGGCGGGGGGCAATCCGTAGCAATCCCGAGGACCTGCCACCTGGGGCTTCCGTGGTGCTGGAGCGAAATCCGCGCCATCGAAGTCGCGAGTGGCACACGTTGCGTCAGCTCCATGCCTGCGTGAGCGCGTGAGCGACCTGGACGACAGGCGCCACGCGCTGACGCTCCTCGTCGATTGTCGTCGCCGTCGCGAGCCATCGGACCGCGGCGGCACAAGCGAGCACGCTGCCGCCGTTGCCGCCTCCCGAGGACACGTCGCCGCCTTCCCCCGCGGCTCCCGCGCCGTCCACGGACGCGGCGGCGCCCGCGGCCGGCGTCGAGCGCCGCGATCGTCCGATGAAGTTCGATCGCGACGACATCCCCCCCAAGGGAGAGGATGGACCTCGACGACGACCCCTCCGAGGCGAACTTCGAGGCCGGCTCGAGGTCCGCCTCGGGCCGCACGTATCGCTCCGGCCCTTCGTGGGAGCAGGGCTCTTGCTGAACCCGACGCCGTCCGCGATCATCCTCGGGCAGTACGGCGAGGTTCCTTCCGGCGTCACGAAGTCGTTCGCGCCGTACGTTGGAATGGCGCTCGGTTACGCCGCGGGGACTTTGTGAACTTCGAAGGTCGCGGGGGTCCGCGGGAGCAAGCTTGGCCGCCCGATGCGCAGTCGACCGCCCGAGCGCGTCAGGTCCAACCGTGGTTCAAAGGCAGCTGCAGAGCGGATCGCCCGGGGTGCAGTTGCATCCGTGCGGCCCCTTAGTCGGGCGAATGCGATATCCCGTGATCACGTCCGGGCCGGGCCAGCAGGTGATGTACGGTTGCAAGAGGCCGCCGCCGTATCGGCACCCTTGCTTTCTCGGCCAGTCACCTTGCGCGAGGTGAGGCGTCAGGTACGGGTCCAGGTCACGTTCGGGGGACGGCTCGACGTGGTCGATGGGACGACGACCGGGGGCGAGGACCGCACCGAGCGTCGCGAGCACGCCGAGAGTCAAGAGCGCGTACCCCATGCGGCGCCGGCGCCGGCGCTGCGCCCCGACCGGGCAGTCGGTGAGGAGCAGGCGGCCGTCGGCTCGCCGAAAGAGACGTGCGCGCGAAGGGCACCCGCAGGCGTCCGTGAGCAGCGCCCGTCTCTCGGGCCCCGACAGCCGCGTCGCGTCATAGACGGTTCGTCCACACGGACCGCAC
>CALFNG010000120.1 GCA_937902985.1 uncultured Myxococcales bacterium | reverse complement strand
GCGAACGTGTACTGCACGGAGATGGACGCGGAGCGCTGCGCGAGCCTCCATGCCGAGCTCTCGAGGCAGCCCGGGACGAGCCGCGTCTTTCGCGCCGACATCACGAAGGCGGCAGAGACGGAGGCCATGCTCAAGGCGCTGAAGGATGACCAGGTCACCATCGATCTCCTGGTCAACAACGTCGGCATCGTGACGGACGACTTCGAGCTCTCCTTCAAGACGAACGTTACCGGCCCGGTCGACCTGACCAACCGGATCGTCCGGGGCATGATTGATGCCAATATCAAGGGTTCGATCATCTTCTTGACGTCGATTCACCAAGAGTCCCTCTTCACGCGGGCGAAGGCGTACGCGCCGTCCAAGGCGGCGGTAGGCATGCTCATCAAGCAGATGGCCGTCGAGCTTGCGCCTCATCGGATCCGGGTCAACGGGATCGCGCCGGGAGACGTGAGGGAGGACGAACAGGGAAACGTGGTGCGCTACGGGTACACGCCGCTCGAGGGGACCTCGATCAGGTTCGAGTACATCGCGCGGGCCGCGATCTATCTCGCGTCCGAGTATTTCTCGCGGTACACGACCGGCTCGATCGTCACGATCGATGGCGGCCTCTCTCTCTTCAACTATCAGTGCGCGTTCGACGCGGGCCTCTTCCCATAACGACCGCGACACTTTAGCCGGAGGCGGTCGACCGTGAGCGAGATCCTCGTTGCGAATGCCGACGACATCATCGAGCAAATCGTCGTTCAATGCTGGCTCTTCCAGGCCCGCGGCGGCGATGCGGCCGGAGCGCGCAGCCGCGCCGAGAAAACGCTCGAGAGGCTGCTCTCGCGCGGCCTCTCCTGGAAGCGAGGGCCGGGGGGCACATTGCTGCTCGATCCGTACGCCGCGAACAACGCGATCAAGTCTCGGGCAGGCGATCCCGCCGACGAGGCCTGGGCCGACTGGCTGGCGACCACGCGGCGCAACGCCACCTCGCTGGATCCCGCTCCGCATGTCTATCAGCTGACCTTGCGCCGCGAGTGGCACACCTACGCGGCGGCAGCGGGCCGGCCGCTGATTTTCCGGCTCCCGCTGCCGCTTCGTCAGCCCCAGCCTGGCTCCGCGGACGTGCGGCTGCTGGAACCGGCGGGCGCGCTGTTCGACCGCCGCGACGGGCCAGGCCGCGTCGAGCTCCGGCTCGACCCGGCGGCGGCGCGCGGCCCGGTCGTCGCCGAGATGACCGTGCGGTTCGTCGCGGGCGAGGTGTCCAATCGGGAGGGGCCATCCGCGCCGCTCGGCGCGGCCGTCGGGCCGGAGGACGAGCTCTGGCTTCGCGAACGCGAAGGCGCGATCACGCCGAGCGCCGCCGTGGCCGCGCTGGCGGCGACCCTCGCCGAGGGAAGAAAGAACGCGGAGGAGTTCGTCCACGCAGCCTGGGAATGGCTCATTGACAACCTTCGCTTCGGAGACGTCCACCGCGGCGATCTCGACGCCGCCGATTCGATGGGAGGCCTGCTGCGCACGAGGCTCGCCGATTGCGTGCTGGGGTCTTCCTTGCTCATTTCCTTGTGCCGTAGCCGCGGCATCCCGGCGCGGCTGCTCACCGGGTTTCTCCTCCATCCGGCCAACCTCGGGCCCCACTCCTGGGCCGAAGTGAGGCTCGGTCCAGGGCGCTGGGTCCCCTTCGACTTCGGGTCGTGGTGCTACTGCGCCGGCGATCCCCGCCATCCGGTGTGGGGGTCGTTCTTCCGCGGGCGGGTCGATGGGCGATTCATCGCCGAGGTGGCGCCCCGCGAGTTCACCGGGTGGGGGAGCGCGCCGCCCCCCGAGGCCTGGTACCGCCTCGAGCGGCTCCGCGGCGACCTCATCGAGCACACGCTGCACGCCCTTGGAGACAGCTCGCTGGTCCGGCGAGACCTGCTCGGCCTCGAGGTGCTCGGGCCCTGCGCGACGCCCTAGTCTAAGTCTAGAAGCCGGGCACGCAGCGCTCTTTCAAGACACGTTGAATCTCGGACCGCTGCGCCTCCAGCAAGGCGCGCGACGCATGGACCCGGTCGGGAGCATGGCTCACACCGAGATCGGCGGCGAGGGCGTCGGAATCGATGGCCGAGATGTTCGGATGGCGTGTCAGGCCGGAGACCATCAGGTTGGCCTCGGCCCCGATGACGGGGATGCTCTCGGCGAACGTCTCTCCCAGCCACGAGTAGTTCGAGATGCGGTCCGCCGCGGAGGACGCGATGAGGTTCTGCACGAGCAGCGTGGCCCCGGTTCGCGCGGCGACCTCGTCGGCGAGCGCCGTCAGATCCCGCTCCGAGTCGGCGATCGTGCGGTTCACCCGTTCGAAGTCGCGCCGGAGCCAGTCGATGACGCCCGGTCCGATGAACGATCCGAAGCGAAAGCCGTGGATGGCGATCATCCAGCCGGTCCGCTTGTGACGGAAGTGCGGGGCGAACTCGCTCCCCGTCGAGAGGGCGACCGCATCCGGAGGACCCTGCTCGACCAGGCCGCTGCGCGTGAGGACCTCGGTGCGCTCGAGGATCGGCGAAGTTCCAACGGCTTCCGCCAGCATGTAGAGCGCATAGAGGACGTTCTGCGCCTCGGGCCAGCGGCCGCGCAGCGTTCCCTTCCATGCGTCGGCCTCGAACGCGGGGAACGCACCGGAGCCCGAGAGGGCCATCCTCTCGCCGATCCACGCGTAGACGGCCTCGGAGATCGCCCTTGCCTCGGCCGGCGTACGGCGCACGTGCTGGAGGACGACCGCAGAGGAATGCACGCAGCGCTCGTCAGAGACCGCGATGATCTGCGCCGGACCGGGCGCTCGGGCAAACCAGGAAAGGAAGGCCATGTCCTCGCCCCGGAACAAGCCGGTCTGCTCGCACGTGCCGAGCCCGAGCACCGTCCCGAAGCGACCGGAGCCCTCTCCTTCCCAGAATCCCCGGGCTCGCTCGTGCCAGCCAGAGAGGAGGCCGCCGCGTCCCTCGCCGTTCTCGAAGCCGCGCCGACCCGCGAGCACGAGCGCCAGCAGCTCGCCACCTTCGCCCGGGGCCACGGCGGAGCCGACGACCTCGCCCTCGTCCCAGTCCGAGCTGCCGACCATGTCCCGGTAGCCACCCTTGGAGAAGTCAGCGCGGTATTCGATGGCGCCGGCCGTTCTCGGAGCGAGGACAATCTGCAGATCGTTCTGCTCTTCGGCGAGCGGTGGCCGTCTCTCCTCGCCCCGCGGGGCGGCCAGCCGGACGTGGCAGGCCGCGATGGGCTCGCGCGCCTCGACGCTCTTCCCAGACGGTCGCATCCAGCGTAGCCCCGACCGCTGCAGGCCATAGGGGCTCGCGCGTAGCGCTGGCAAATAGAGATCGTTCATGGTCGCTCTCCCGTGGCGTCAAAGCACCCCCGTTCTTCGAGAATCCGCACCACCTCTTCGGCCACCAGCCGCCACCCTTCGCCCGTGAGGTGGAACAGGTCGACCTTGAGTCGCTCGGCGCCGGCGCAGGCCGCGATGCGCTCGACGTCGACCACCGAGAAACCGAGGCGCGCCGACAGATCGGCCAGGCCAAGGTTGAAGCGACGGGCACGGAGCTGGAGCGAGTCCTCGGCGCCAAGCCAGCAATGGGTCCGGTCGCCGGGGAGGACCGGCGACAGATTGTAGACGAGCACGTGAGCGCCGAGCTGCTCCTCGATGGCGACGATCAGCTCCTCCAGCCTGCGCAGCGCCGGCTCGATCGGCGCGAGCCCGGCGTTGACGCACTCCCGTTGGAGGAACGCCCGGGAGTCCGCGTCCCACGCTTGCAGCTCGTCGGGCAGGAGCAGCCAACCTTCGCTCTTGTGGCGTACCAGCGCATTGGTCGCGAACGACTGCACGGAGAGGATGACGATCTCTGCGGGCCCCTCGAAGAGCGCGGAGCGATGCTGCCTATCGATCGGGTGGGCTCCAGGGGACGGAAGGCTCCGCGCGAGCGTCTCGGGGGGCGCGAGGAGAACCTCTCCGGGAAGGGGCAGGAGGTCGAGACGCGCGCAGGTCTCGTGCCTGACCTTCGCCACTACTCCTGGATGCCGCACGCGGAGCACTTCGTTGATGCCGTTCCACTGAAGCTCGCCGCCCACCTTCGACCAGAGCAGCGAATCCCGGACGTCGACATTGCCTCTCGCAAAGATCCGCATCACGCGGCGGGATCCGCCGGGGCGCGCGCTCGCGATCACGCGGGCTCCAGGGCGGCTGCCACGTGCGGACGCGGGCGCAGGAGCGCGTCCACCTCTTCGAGCGTCATCAGACGCTGTGCGGGCTCGAGGGTCGCGTCTCCGGCGAGGCTCCGCCAGAGGCGGAGCATCAGCTCCGTCTCGAGCGGGTGGCGGCGCGCGAACGCCTCCTCCCAGCGATCCTCGCCCGTCAACGGATCACGCCACCCTTCCCGGTGGGTGAGATGCACCGAGACGGCGCCTTCCACCACCACCACGCGCGCACCCCGACGGCACAGCCGGAGGGCCAGCTCGCGGTGCTCGTTGATCGAGATGTCTCGGTCGAATCCGCCCGCTTCGAGGAACGCCTCGCGCGCGATCGAGAAGTTGTGGCCCGCCGCGGCCATCCATTCGGCCAGCGGGGCCGAGCGCGCGCGCAGGGACCCCATCTCGAGGTCGTAGAGCCTGCGCGGCGCGGCCCCCGGGTAGATAGCGGCCTCCGAGCGCGCGAGCAGCCGCTCGAAAGGGGCATTCGCGATCAGATCTTCTGTCACGAGGTGAGGTGTCAGGTCACCCATGCTCCGGACCTTTGCCTCCTTTCCAGGCCACGGCGTGCCTGTGCGAGGATCGCTGAAGAACCGAGTTCCTCGCAGGTGCCGCTGCTCGCCCCGGCCCATCTCGTCGGGCCCGAGCGCGCCGTGACGCGCGAGCGCCTCGGGCGAGAGGAGCACGTCGCCATCGAGGAAGAGCAAGCGCTGCCCCCGGGCGACGGCAGCCCCCGCGTTGCGCGACGCCGAGCGCCCTTGGCTCACGTCCTGCCGAAGAACACGCGGTTGGGGCGCCCCGGGCGGGACCTCCCCGGGCCCTACGGGGACGGCCGAGCCGTCGTCGACGACGATCACCTCCGCCTCTTCTTCCCAGCGCACCGTCTGCCGTCCCAAGCTCGCGAGACACAGCCTCAACCGCGGCTGCTCGTTCTTGGTGATGATGATGACGCTGATCTGCATCGCATTGACCTCTATTATCCGGAGAGCGGGTCGACCTGGATGGCCACCAACGTGGTGCGGAGGGCCCGCCCCGCGGGGCCCTCGAAGCCCTCGTCGGGCGTGGTCGTGGCGACTCCGAGCGCGGCGCCCGGGCTGAGGATGTCGCCGAGCGCGGCCGAGAGTGAGCGCAGGTGGCCGCGCTCCGTGGCGAGCAACCGGAAGAAGAGCTGCGGCGGGCAATCCTGCGCCATGCTGGCGCCGAGGTCGACTCGGATCTCCAGGAGCGGAGTGCCGGGCCGCAGCGGCTCGCCGGTCCGAGCGAGCACCTTGTGGACGAGCGCGGACTGCATTTGCTCGTTCACGCGGGGAAGAGAGAGCGAGAGGATCACGTGCCCTCCGCGGGGACCACGTCGTCCGGCAATGCATCGAGGATGAGAGCCACGAGCTCCTCCAGGGCGATCTCTGCCGCGCGGCCTTCGCCGCCGAAGCAGTCCGCGCCCAGGGACGCGCCGCCTTCCTGGGCGAGGGGTCGGTCGAGATCGAGGACGAAGCACCCCGTGCGGCGAGAGAGTCGCGCGGCTTCGAGGTTGGTGCGCCGGACCAGCTCGCGGAGCGAGGGCGCCCCTCCGCGACGGCGGTGTTCGAGCGGTTCGCGCACGTGGCGGAAGGCCGTGCACACCGCCACCGCCGACCCGCGGTCGTGCAGCCGCTCGATGACGGGCTCGAGGGCCGCCGCCGCGTCCTCCGGGGAGACCGGAGGCTCCAGCGTGCACTCGGCTTCCACGGCCGCCGCCTCTTCGGCCGACCAGAACTCGCGCATCTTCCGGTGCACGAGGAACGCGCCGCCGGAGCGATGGCGGAGGGCGGTCATCGCGACGCTCGGGAACAGGGAGAAGATCACGAGGCGGTAGGGCTCTTCGAGCAGCTGGCGGGCATCTACGTCTGGAATCAGGCCTCGCTTGCGCAAAGACTCCGGCGGAGCCGCAGCGGCGGGGTCGAGCCACTGGGGACGAGGTGCCCAGGCTGTTGTCACCTGCACTGTGCGGTGAGAGAGAACGGCTTGGAGAGCCGCTTGCGCGTCGGCGAGCAGGCTCTTCTCGGCGTCTCCTTGCATGAGCAGGATGGATAGGTCGGTTGACAACGGATACCTCAACTAGTGGATACGATGAGCGCGCCCCTCTTCCGATTCTCACTCCAAGCTCAGGTCAAGCTCACGTCGCGTCGAACGACACGAGCAACACCTCGGCTTGTGCGTCGCGCTCGGCGGGGAGCGGCTCGTCGAGCTCGTCGCTCAACCACCCCACGACATCGCCCGTCTGCATCCAGTCGCCGGCGCCATAGAAGCATTTGCGGAGCAGGCCTGCCTGCTTTGCGCCCACAAGCACGATGGCTTTGTCGGTCTCGAACTCGAGTATCGCCTCGTCGACCCCCACGAGGTCCCCCTCCGCCTTGTACCACTGCAGGAGACGTACCTCGATTCCCTCGCCAAGTTCCTTGGGCACCACAAGCTTGCGGATCACGTTTCCTCTTTTCCGGTTCGGTGCGTTCCATTCTTCACATTCGCGAGCAGCAGGTCCCGGGCAGACTGCTCGATGTCCTTCGCGTCCGGCACGATGAAGGACTCGAGCACCGGGCTGGGAGCCACCGGCGCGCGCTTGGCACCGAGCCGTGCAACGCGCAAGCTGGAGAGCCGCTCGCGCAAGCCGAAAGCGAGCTCCGCTCCGACCCCGCAGACCACCTGGCCCTCCTCGACGAAAAGAGCGTGACCGGTTCTACGGGCCGAGGTCGTGAGGGTCTCCCAGTCGATGGGCGCGAGTGACCGGAGGTCGATCACCTCTGCCTCGATGCCTTCCGCCGCCAAGGCCGTGGCGGCCTCCAGCGCCAGGACGCTCATGTACGAGTGCGCGACGATCGTCAGGTGCTTTCCCTCGCGTCGGATGGCGGCGCTGCCGACCGGAACGAGCTCCTCGGTGTCGGGCACGGAGCCTCCCCGCGGAAAGAGCTTCTTGTGATCGATGAAGACCACGGGGCCGGGGGCCCGGAGGGCAGTCTTCAACATGCCGTAGGCATCCCCCGCCGTCGACGGCGCGAGCACGGTGAGCCCAGGCACGTTCATCAACCAGGGCTCCAGCGACTGCGCGTGCGTAGGGCCCTGGCCCTTCGCCCCCGCGGTGGCCTTCACGACCATGGGGGAGGTGAGCTGGCCGGCGCTCTTGAACCGGAGCTTCGCCGCGTAGTTCACCAGCGCGTCGAGGCCGAGCATCAGAAAGTCGAGGTAGGTGATGAACGCCAGAGGCCGCAGTCCGGCCGCCGCGGCGCCTGCGGCCAGCCCCACGGTGACCGCCTCGGCCACAGGGGTGTTGCGGACCCGCGCCGGGCCGAAGCGCTCGAACAGGCCCCGCGTCTCGGCGTAGGAGCCGCCGTGGGCCGCGATGTCCTGACCCATGAGAATCACGCGTGAATCGCGCTCCATCTCCTCGGCCATTGCACGGCAAAGCGCCTCGCGAAAGAAGAGCCTAGACATCGAGCATCGCCGCCTCGGGATCCGGCCAGACCGCGGCGAGCGCGAACCGCTCCGCCTCGGCGACCTCTGCGTCCACCTCCGCCATCAGGCCCGCCCAAAGCGCGTCGCTCAAGATCCCCTCGGCGCGCAGGCGCTTCTCGTAGAGGGTGATGGGGTCGTGACCACGCAATTCCTCCACCTCGGCTGGCGGACGCTCCTCGCGCGTGAGCGTGGAGTGCGGCGCCATGCGCGCGCACTGAAGCTCGAGAAACCAGGGTCCTCTGCCGGCCCGAGCGCCCTCGACCGCCTCGCCCACGGCCGCCGCGACGGCGTCCACGTCCGTACCGTCGACCGCTGACGCCGGAATGCCGAAAGGCGCGGCCAGATCGGTCAACCGTGGCGCGGCGATGGCGTCCCGCACGGCGGTCGAGACGGCGTATCCGTTGTTGTCGCACGCGAGCACCAGAGGCAGGCGCCACAGCGCCGCGATGTTGAGCGTCTCGTGAAGCGTTCCGGATCCGCAGGCCCCGTCGCCGAAGAGGCAAAGCGCTACGGCGCCGGTTCCGAGCTGCTGCTGGGCGAGCGCGACGCCCGCGGCGACCGTGAGGTTGCCGCCGACGACGCCGTGAGCACCGAACAGACCGACCGACGGCATCGACACATGCGCGCGTCCGGCCCGTCCACGATTGGGGCCCCCGTCCTTGCCGATCAACTCGGCGAGCAACCCTCCGGGGGGGACACCACGCGCCAGCGCCGGGCCGATGCTCCGGCCGCTGCAGAGAAACGGGTCCTTGCGCTGGAGCGCCGCACAAATGCCGACCGCGATCGCCTCCTCGCCCCGCGACAAGAGCTGAAAGCCAGGCTTCGGTTGGCGAAGGAGGGCCGCCTCGAAGCTCCGGAGGAGGACCATGGCCTGCAGTCGCCGAAGCCGTTCCTGGGCGTCCGAGGGGGCCCGCTCCGGGGTCCCGGTCGGAGAGGTTATCGCAGCGCTAAGGTCTGTCACGGCGAGTCGTCCCTTCTCACAGTCAGCATCGGCCCCATCCCATGAACCCTACGAAGAATGCACTCGTTATCCATTTCACCCGTATTGCGTGACTGTAACGCATTGATGAACGGATGAATAGTTCTCGTCGCCCCCCAAAATCTATTGCGCGAGCCCCTCGCACATGGTGAGATTGTAGTGATGTCCCAAGCCCAGTCCACACTGATAGACCCAGTGCCCGCCGCCATAGTCAACCATCGGGAGGCGCTGGGGCCCGCGCGAAGCGACGAAGCGTTGAAGCGCTTCCTTCTCAGCAGCCCGGGGGCACGCACGGCGGCGCGCGCGCTCCGGAGCGGCGCGGAGGTGAGCATCGCCTTCGCCGACGTTCCCGGGGAGTGGCGTTTCTACCAGAGCAACGGCAGTCCCGTGCTCGAGGCGGCGAAGGCCAAGGATCCAGACTTCGAGCTGCGGCTCGCCCCCGGCGCCGTACACGCGATCTGTTCCGACCCCGAGGCGGACGTTGGGGATCTCGGCATCGTCTTCTTCGAGCGCATCGTCTCGCGTGAACCGGAGAACAAAGTCCGCGTAACGCTCCGCAGCGGCCTGATGAAGCTGACGATGCGCGGCTGGTTGGGTGTTCTGGCGCAAGGTGGCCCGAAGGTCGTCGGGTGGATGGCGAAGAAAGGATTGAGGGGCCCCGGCGCCGTGGTGAGCGCTCTCGCGCGGCTGAAGTCATAGGTGGGATGAGGCACGCAGTGCCCGACGATTCTCGTCAGCCGCGACTCACGCTCGCCGCGTTGAGACGTTCGGCTGCGATGCACGGGGTCCTGTACGAACGGCTGTCTTGGACGATCGCGGCGGCCGCATGTTTCGTCCTCTCGATCCGCATCGTTCGGCTGGTGAAGTTCTCAGGGCAGGACTCTTGGTTTCCCATGTCCCGCGCCCTCGACGTTCTGCACGGCTCCTCGCCAGGCGACGTCTATCAAGCCCTCTTCTTTTCCGGTCACGTCAAATTTCAATACCCGCCGAGCGGACTGCTCTTGCTCGAGCTGCTGCGCCGGATCGGCCTCGATCGTTCGTCGGAATACAACGCCCTCAACGCCGGACTGATGATTGCGACCGGGCTCGTTTTCTCGGTCTTTGCTACCCGGATTCTCGGGCCGATTCGTTGCCTCGGGCTCCGCTTCCCGGTCGCGCCGGTCGCCTTCTTTGCGGGGATCCGCTTCTATCCGACCTACACCGCGTTCCTCTTTGGACAGATGCAGGTCCTCTTGGGCTTGCTCTTCTTGCTCGCGTGTCTGTCGCTGGTGAACGACAAGCGGATCGTCGCCGGGTGTCTGATCGCGGGCGCCGCGAGCGTGAAACCGCAATTCTTGATGCTCGGCCTGCTCGCGCTCTGGCGCAAGGACTGGCGATTCCTGGGCGGGTTCGCCGCAGTATTGGCCGCGGCCGAGATCTCGTCCGTCGCGCTGTATGGGTGGGACACGCAGCTCCACTACCTTCAGGTGCTGAAATTCCTGTCGCACCACGGAGAGCAGCAGCACCTGAACCAATCCATCAACGGGATCTTGAATCGCTATCTCTACGCGGGTCCGTCTCTTGACAACGATCCCGAGAATCCGATTCCAGGCTCTGCGTTTCCTCCCTACATCCCCGCGGTCTACGCCGCCACGACGCTGTCCACCTTGATCATGATCGCGATCCCCTTCGCGCTGCGGGTCAAGGAGGACGATCGCGTTTCGCGGCTCCTGGGCTTCTGCACCGCCACGGTGCTCTTCACCATGGCCTCGCCGATCGCCTGGGTCCATCACTACAACATTCTGCTGCCCGCGTACGTCGTCGGGCTCAAGGTCGTGCTCGACCGATGGCAGACCCGCCGAGACCCCGTGGCGCTGATCGCGCTCGCAGTCTCGTTCGTTCTGACGGGCTTTGCGCTCGCGCCTCCCATGGATCCCACGGCGCCGGCCCACAATCTCGCTCAGTCCCACCTCTTCTTCGGCGCCTGTCTCCTCGTGGGTGTGTTGCTGGTCGAAGCGCGGTCGGTTCCGTCCGGATCCCCGGTTCGCGGCTCGTGAGGGGTGGATTCATCGAGGGAGAGTGGGCGTGCAGGCGGCCGGAGGAGCTACGCACCCGTCCTTGAGCGTGAGGACGACGCGATCGCCAGTCGACCAGGCGACCGGGAGACACGTCGGCTCGTTTTTCGGAGCGATCCAGTAGTCGATGCGGTAGGCGCGCGCGATTCCGCAGACGCGGGCGTCATCGAGGGTTGCGTACGCGCGGGTAACGCCTGGCCTCGCGTCGTCCACCCGGGCGCTCTCGGTGCGGAGATCGTATCCGAGAGCCGCCAGGCGTGCGATCCACGTCTCGGCGTAGCTCTGCTGCCAGAGCATCGCCGCCCCCTCCTGCCACGTGACGAAGGCCGCTCGTTCGGACATCGCCCGGAAGCTCCCCCACTCCGGCGGCACCAGGAAGACCGCATCCGACGGGCTTCGCTGGGCGGCGTCGCGCGCGGCCTCGCGGACCTCCAGCGGCGGCTCGTCCATCAGAAGGGACGGGCCGGCGTGCGCGCGCGTGATGACGCTGAAGGCGGCGAAGAGACCCACGAGGCCCAAGGGCGCTGCGAACGCGACGCGCGCCGACTTCCGCTGAACGACGAGAGGGACCAGCAGCGCCCAGGCGATGACTTGCGCCACCGCTTGCAAGCCCATGTACCAGGGGCCGAACAGCAAGCCGACGAGCGCCCCCGCGACCCAGACGCGAGCCCCCGACGCATCTTCCGCTTCCTCGATCAGCAACGCGAGCGCGCACACCACGAACAAGCAGGCAAATACGTCGACCGCGCGCGCAGGGTGAATGGCGACCAACCCCGGAATGGGCAGCACCGTGACCGAGAGAAAGCTGATCGCCAGGTAACCGGCTACCAGCGCCATCCAGCTCGCCGCCACCAGAGGACCTCTCGCAAAGCGCGCTCGCGTCAGCCAGAACGCAGCGGCGCCCGAGCTCAGCGCCACGAGGAAGCGGCCGATCTGTCCCGGGCTCCAGACCCTCGGATCGAAGTGGTACGGATAATATGCGAGCAGCGCCCGGATCCACAGAGACGCGTCGCGCGCCCGGTCTGCCGAGGCATGCGCTGCCATCGCGAGCACTGGAAGCGCCAGCGGAAGGGCGAGCGCGATTCTCCACCGATGGGGGATGTCCTTGCGCACCAGCAAGAGAGCCCCGAGAAACGTCGCCGCGAACGCGGCGTAGAGGAAATTGCAGGCGAACGCCAGACCGAGGAGGAGCCCCGCGGCCGCCGTGCGGCGCTCGAACACGAAGGCCGAAGCCATCATGATGCAGGCGAGAGCTACGGACGTATGCTCGAAGTAGCCGGGCACCATCGTCCCCGCTCCAATCGCGGGGCTCGGGGCGAGGGCGAAGAAGGCCCAGGCGATGGGTCGCGCGAGCCGTGCCGAAGGTGCGACCGCGCTCGCGAGCCGCCCGGCGGAGTACAGCATGAAGAGACGGGCCACGACGAGCCCGCCGATCAAGAGAACGCGAACCGGAATAGGCAGACGCGCAACGGCCCACCAGAACGGTGAGGCGTAGTGTGCGAGGGTCCGGACGAACAGATCGCCGGGAAAGGCCGAGGGATCGCGAATCGATTCGACGAGCGGGACCTGGAACGTCTGGTTGAATACGTAGAGCCCGATCCCCGAGCGCGCGATCGAGAGGGCGAGCATCGAGAAGAGGCACGCGGTGTCGAGCCATCTGGCGGACAGAGGGTCGCGTTGGGTGGTCATTTCGAGCGTCTCTGGCCCGACAGGCCCGCGGCGGCGCCGAACCGTACATACACCCCCCTCGGCGCGCCGGATGTCGCCATCGTCCATACCCATCGGTTCACGGCCAATCGGCCTCCGAGCGACTCTGCGCAGGCGTTCTCGCGATCACCCGTGTTGGTCCCAGGTTTCGGAAGCCACGCAACCGCTGACGAACGAGGCGAAGCATCTCGCAGCGAGGGTGAATCTATCTTGCTCGCCGTGCATCGTCGATGATCGAATGCAGTAGTTATGGGGGCCGCGATGCGTTGACACCCCCACGTTTGCGAAGTAAGCCTAAGTTAAGAATCGGCTGGGGACCATGGACCTGGGTGAGAGATCGTCGGAGCGAGTTGCAGGCCGGCGTCCCTGGGTGCGACGCGGGCTTTTCTTCGTCGCCTACTCGGGCCTCGCCGTTCTCGTCGCGCGAACGGTCGACATTCACAAGTTTCTCGCGGCCCTCGGGAGCCTCCGGTTCTGGACGGTCGTAGAGGTTCTCGCGCTGGTCGCGTTCCACCTGGCCGCACGATCGCTGCGGTACCACTATCTGGTCGCCAAGGCGCACCCCGTGGGCTACCGGGTCCGAGACGGCGTGAGGATCTTCCTCGCTGGCCTCGCCGTTTCTCTGGTTACCCCGGCGCGTGCAGGCGACCTGCTCAAGGTCGAACTCACCCGGGGGTACGGCATTCGGCGCGCCGTGAGCCTGGGCATCGTCGTGGTCGAGCGGATCTTGGACCTCTTGGTGATCACGGCCACGGTCGTGGTCGCCGGGACGCTCCTCTCGCAGCAATGGCAGAATCGGGGCATGCGGTGGGCGGCGGGCATCCTGCTCGCGGGCCTCCTGGCCGGCACGGTGCTGCTCACGGTTCGTACGCTTCGCTGGCGGACGATTGAGCTCTTTGCGCACACGGTCGCTCGCTTCACCACGCGAATTTCCAGCGAGCGCGTGACCGACATGTGCCATCGTATTTTCGACGTTTGGGACGAGGTATTCGCCTCTCCCGCGGTCGCGCTTCGCTACTTCCTGGGATCGTCGCTCCTCTGGCTTGCTGATTTTTCAAAGCTATGGCTGCTTCTCCGGTGCACCGGCGCGGACGTCTCGCTGCTCTGCGTGCTCTTCGTCTACCCGCTCTCACTGATTATCGGGATCCTCAGTTTCCTGCCGTTCTCCGATGGAGTCGTCGGTGTCACCGTCGTCGCCTTGCTGGGTGGACTTGCCGGCGTAAGCGTCAATGCGGCGACGGCCGCCATCCTGGTCGACCGTGGCGTGTCGACCCTCACCCCGGTGTTGCTCTACGCCGCCATCTCCGCGCTGCGCGCGTCACCGTGGGCGCGGAGCGCACCCGCGCCCGTGCGCGCGAACGTGTCCGAGATCTCCTGAGCCGGCTCTCACGCAGGCGCGGCTTGAGGCGACACGCGCGCGTCACGTCAGGCGAGCGTCTCGCACGGCGGCGAGCGTCGAGACCCGTAGCCCGCGACTCATCTGGCGCGGACGTCGGGTAGCCCGCCAGTCTCGGCTTGGCGGGGCCCTCAGCTACGATCCGCGCCGAGATTGACGGGGTCCACCCTTTCGAGGCTGCGCACGGCGACGACCGCGAATGCGACGAGGAGAACCAGGCGCACGAGGAGCGTTCCCACGCCGATCGCCGTGCCGTGAATGACCTGGCCGTAGTAGCCGCGCAGGTAGATTTGCGTCAGGGTCATGATGGCGAAGAGGAGCCACCTCAGGGTTTCGCCGCGTTTGACCGAGACCGCGAGCACGAGGGGCAAGGCCCACGTCAGATACTGCGGCGAGAAGACCTTTGCCGAAAGCCACAATGCGGCGAGCGCGGCGAGGAGCGCAATCGCGAGGCGGTCGCGACGCGCGACTTCGCTGTCCGGCGCGGACGCCCGCGCGCAGCGGACGGTGACGACCCCAACGAGCACGACCGCGATCCACGTGGAGAGGCTCGCGACGAGAGTCGCCGCCGGGCCGTCGATGTTGAACGATCCGTAGGACATCGTCGACGGGGACGGCCCTGCGGTCGCTAGCCGCCAGGTGCACAGGAGCACCGCCCAGGTCGACTCCACGTGAAGGCCTCGCGCCGAGTGATACCTGAGAAAGCCGAGCAACGCGTCCGGCGGGAAGAGCATGGGCCCGAGGCCGGCGCATACCGCTGCCGCGAATCCGACGACGCCGCGCAGGCGCGCCCCTGGAGACCGCCACAGCGCCCGATCCGCGGCAACGAGCGGAGCCGCGAGGATTGCGGGCAGGAGCTTGGTCGCCGTCGCGAGACCCAGCGCAACGCCCGCCGTCGCCACGCGCCGCTCTGCTGCGGCAAAGAGTGTGATCGTCAGGAGCAGCGCCGGCAGCGCATCGAGCCGCCGGATGGCGAGGCCTCCTTGCGCCAGAAGGAGCGCCGTCATCCACCACCATTGCCGTCGCGCGTTCTCAGCTGGCTGCACGCGGATCGCGAGAGCGGCCGCGGCGAGTAGCAGCACGGCCATCAGCGCGCCGAAAGCGCGCGTATACGCCTCGAAGCTCTCTCCGGCGACGAAGCTCGGCAGCAGGATCAGCGGGACCATGGCCACGGGATACTCGAGCGGCACCTCCGTGTACGGGCGATGCCAGCGCCCGTCTTCCGCGGGGGCGCGTGCAAAGGAGGCAGGCGTGTCTTGCCCGCGGCTCGTGAGCCGCGCATGGTCGTACGGGAGGCCGCGGATGGCGTTCGCGACGGCGAAGTAGATCTCCTCGTCTCCCGAGCGCTCGTAAAGGTTCAAGAGAACGTAGCGCACGACGCCCAACGGATTCGCCGCGGGGTCTGCTTGGTGCGCGGAGACGATCGCGTCCACCCGCGCGGCCTTCTGGCCCTGATTGAGCCACACGATGCCGATGAGACATGAAGCGACGAACGGGACGACCGCAGAACGGCGGAGGGACGCTAACCTCACCATCACGGCCTATCGACTGGATGCGGCAGACGTTTCTCCCCGACTCATGAGCGCGGCGCTGAGGCTCGACACGACGATGAGCGGCACGATCTGCACGCCATGGTAGAGGAGGGCGAACGCGGCGGCCCGCTCTTGCTGCACCCCGCGTGTCGTCAGCGCGAACGTCGCCGCTAGCTCCAGCGTCCCGATGTTGCCCGGTGCTGCCGGAATGGCGATGGCAAGGTTCACGATCAGGAGAACCAGCAGAGCGGCATCGAGCCGCACCGGAATCGCGACCGCGTGCATTGCGAGGCCGATGACGACGATGTCGAGCAGCCACGCCGCCACGACGCACGAGAACGCTGCCCCGGCGTGCTTCAGGTCATCGAACAGTCGAAGGTCGGCCAGCCAACGCAGGCGCCGCCTACCGCCGCGGGCGAGCAGAATCACGGCGAGGGCCCCCACGAGCACCAGCGGGGTGACCAGTCGGACGGGACCCAGCCACGGCTCGGACGGCAAAAGCCAGGGTAGAGGCGCAACAACCAGCATCAGCGTCACGACGTCCAACATCTTTTCGAAGGCGAGGGCCGCGCCCACCGCCGCAAGGGGAATCGCATGCCGCTTGTGCAGCCACCACACGCGGAGCGCTTCGCCTCCGCGCGCGGGAAGGACGACCGACGCCCCCGACGCCGCGAGCGTGTAGCGGAGCATCGTGTGAAGCGAAATCCTCGCGAGCGGCCACAGGATCGACCTCCAATAACCTGCCCGGGCGACCTGCATTCCGAAGGCGAGGACGGCGGCGAGCAACACCGGCGTCACCGATGCGCCGGCCAGGGCGCGACGGAACCCCGTCATATCCATCCTGCGAACTGCCATCAACACGAAGAGCGCGACGACGACCGTCGTGATCAGGCGCATGAGGAGCAGCCCGCGGCCAGAACGCCGCCTGAGCACCGATGATTCCTCTTGTGTGGCCATGCGTGAGGGCATCGAATCTTCCCTCTACCACCGTTCCGCAAGCGCGCGGACCTGGCACGGACAAGCTGCGCTAGGGCCTGAGCGACGTCTTGGCCGCCGCAGCGCCTAACCCGGTTTCGATGCGATCCGCCGCATCGAAGGTCCACGAATGACGCACCGGCTTCACGCGGTGCGTGCTCCAGCGCTGGAGCAGGCCGAGCGTCGGCAGCCCTCGGCGGATCCGGTAGTTTTCGATCGTGATGAGGTACTGTCGCACCGTACTCTTCGCGACCAGCGACCAGTCGAAGCGCCGGACGTAGGCCAGATTGAACGCCGCCATGGCGCGACGGCGAGGCTCATCGGCCATCACCGCGTCGAGCGCGTCGGCCAGCGCCATCGGGTCACGCGGAGAAACGAAGACCGTGCCGCGCGGATCCGCGACGTGGCGGTATCCCTCGATGTCGCTGCAGACGATGGGCTTGCCCGTCGCCATCGCCTCGAGAAGCACGATTCCGAACGACTCCTGGCTCGTCGAAGGAGCGACGAAGACGTCGCACTCCCGATAGCGTTCGATCAAACCGCTGAGGGGCTGGGGTGGATGATACGTCAGCCCCGGTATCGTGGGGGCGTTCGGCGCCGTGCCGTCCTCCCCGACGATGTCGAGCGACCAGCGCGCATCGCGCGCTTTCAACACGCGGAACGCTTCGATCATGGTAGCGATGCCCTTGCGGGCATCCCCCAGACGGCCGATGGCGAGGAGCCGGCGGGTAGGAGCGAGCTTCGCCGGAATCAGCGATGGCGTAAAGAGGTCGATCGGAACCCCGTTCGGCACGATTTCGAGCGGGCGACGCCACGTCCTACGCGCGAAGCGCGCCGCGGACGGAGACACGGCGACGGCGTGATCGAAGAACGAGTACTGGAGGGCCCCGGCCAGGCGCATGAGGACCCGAAGCCCGAGCGGCGGCGACTCCGCGAACGCATGGAACGTGCTCATCTTCGGGACGTTCGGCGTGAGCCACGCCGTCCAGTACGAGATCGACGGGATCGGAGGCTCGTGGATGTGAACGACGTCGAACGTGCGCTCGCGGAAGAAGGCCTTGATGCGCGATCTCGAGGCGAGAATTGCCATCCGGTTGTCGGATCCGTTCGACCGGACGTTGACGACCCCGCCAATGCCGAAGGTATGCGGCTCCCGCGTCTCGACGCTCGACGCCCCGAGGATGGTGGCCTGGTGGCCCTGCTGCCGCAGCAGGCGTGCAAGTTGACAGGCATGGTGCTTCACCCCTCCGGCCCGGTCGGCTAGGTCGTACGGGACGACGATGCAGACGCGCAGGCTCAGGGGAACATCAGACAAGAGATGCTTCACTGGACCTTGGACTCGATGCGGGGTTGCCTTCGGAAAGTAACGATCGCGCTACCAACCCCTCCTCCTTTACCTGCGCACGGCCTGGACGGACAGGATTTTCGCGCTTTCCTTTCGTTCGTCGCGTGCGAGGTCCCGTTCGCAGTCCCCGGAGGGGTGCGTAGCGACGGGGGCACCTGAGACGAGCGAGCGTTGCCTTGCGGCATCCCATCGTCTAGCAGCTACGAGTAGCAGCTACGAGCGGTCTGCTGGTAGACGCGAGGGCCCTCAGGGCTAGGCGGACGGATGAAACACACAGCGCGCGTCGAAGTCGAGACCGAGGCTACCGGAGGCGGGATCAGAATGTCCGCTCTCTCCGAGCGCGCGGTCGCCTTCGGCTCGGCGGGCGGTCCGGCTCTCGCCTGCCTGGTGGTCGCGCTGCTGCACCTGCCGGCGTTCAGGTACGAGCTCATCTCGGACGACGAGGCCATCTACGATGCCATGGGGCAAGTCGTGTCTCGTGGGGGGGTGATGTATCGAGACACGGTGGACCACAAGCCGCCAGGGCTCGTTCTTGCCTACGCGTCGGTGCGCGGCGTGGTCGAGCACTTCGGCGGCTCGTTCTCCCACGTGCTCGCCGGAGTCCACCTTCTCGGTCTAGTCGCCGCCATGCTGACGTGCGCGGGCCTTTATCGCGTCGCGCGGCACGTGCTGCCGAAGCGCCTCTGGGCGCTTCCCCCGCTGCTCTATGCCCTGGTGTCGGTGTCGAACCAGCCCCCCGACAGTTTGGCGGTCAACGGCGAGCTGCTCATGAATCTGCCGACGGTGCTGTCCGTATGGTGCGCGCTGGCGGCTCGCGTCAGGAAGGGTCCCTCGAGCATTGCGCTGAATGTCGCGGCGGGGGCTCTCTGTGGCGTCGCGGCCCTCTTCAAGTATCAGGCAGCTTTGGTCGGCGTCTCGTTCTTCTTCCTTCTGCCGGGCCAGAACATGAAGGAGCTGCTAAAGGCGTTGCTCGTCCGCGGGTCGTCGCTCGCGGTCGGGCTTGCCTTGCCCTTCGGGTGCGCCGCTCTCTATTTTTGGGAGAAAGGCGCGCTCTCCGACGCCATCGCCTGGGGGGTCGAATTCAACCGTCATTACCTCGCCGAGGGGCCGGACGCGTGGACGGCTCTCAAGCGCTTCTCGCTTCAGTTCTTCGGCATGGTGGTCCCGAACATGGTCGTCTTTGGCGCGGGACTCTGGGGCCTGGGGTCGCTGATCAAGTGGGGTCGCGAGGGCGGCGAAGACAGGTGCGGCCTGGCAGGCACGCGGTGGATGCTCGTCGTCTGGGCGGTCGAGTCGCTCTTTTGCGTGTCGCTGGGCCGGCGCTTCTTCGGCCACTACTTTTTGCAGCCCGAGCTGCCTCTGGCGCTTCTCGCCGCCGCGCCGGTTGCGTCTCTTTGGGAGAGGCGGCCGCGCTTCGTCGTCATCGCGATCGGGCTGCCCGTGCTCGTATTTTTCCTCGTCGCGGCCCTTCCTCGGTATACCCGCAAGTATGTCTACACGACCGACCCGGACTACTGGGCGGTGGGTCGCGCCGCGGCGATGCGAACGACCCCATCCGAGAGCATCTGGGTCTGGGGTAACGTGCCGCAGATTTATTACACCGCCGAGCGCATGCCGGGCGTCCGGTTCACCTTCTGCAACTACTTGACGGGCCTGTCGCCGGGGACTCGCTCCGAATACGACCCGACCGTCGACCCGCGCCGCAACGCGGTCCCCGAAGCCTGGCGTGACCTCTTTTCGGACCTCGACTCCAAACGCCCGACGCTCGTCATCGATACGGCCGCGGCGGGGATGAAATCGTACGGAAAGTTTCCCATCCGGAGCTTTCCGGCTCTCGAAGGCTACCTCAGAGCGCACTACCGGCCCGACGGTGTCGTGAACGGCGTCGTGTTCTATCGCCGGGCGGATTCGATCTGATGGCCGTAACGGTTCGTGAACGGGTCGGGGACTTCGTCGTTCGAGTGACGGAGAAGGCGGTCGCCAACGCCAGGCTGACGCTCGCGCTCAGCTGGGCCCTTGCCATCCTGTCGGGCTTTTGCGCAGCCCACCTTCAGGTGTTCGGCGATTTTTCCTCCTTGTTGCCCCCGAACACCGAGTCGGTGTTGCAGCTGCGCGCCCTCGAGAGGCGCACGCGCGTGCTCGCGACGTACATGATCGGCCTCGAGAGCGACGACCCTTCGCAGCGAACCCAGGCGGCCGCGGTCCTTCGATCGCGACTTGACGCCATCGACCGCGATCTCGTCGCGGGAGTCACCGCCGACGAACAGGGCGCCCGTCATTTCGCCTGGAACAACCGTTTTCTCTTTGCGCCTTTGAACGAGCTCGAGAGCGCGCGCGATGCGCTCCAGGCCAAGATCGCGGAGGCGAACCCGCTGTACGTTTCGCTCGACGACGACGGGCCTTCGTCGTCCACCGACGAGCTCAAGGACCGGCTCGACAAGGAAGAGAAGGAGGCTGGCGATCCCGGAGCCTTCATCTCGAAGGACGGCCGCCTCCAGCTCTTCATCGTCCGTACGACGTTCTCGGCCGGCGACGACGAGCGCGCCCACAAGCTCAACGCGCTGCTCGAGAGCGTGAAGAGCCAAACCCAGGCAGAGTTTTCCGCCGTCAAGATAGGAATGGCGGGAGACGTCATCACCACGTTCGCCGAACACAAAGCGCTCATCAATGGCGTGATCGCGTCGACGGTGGCAACCGTCGCGCTCGTGATCGGCGCGCTGCTTCTTTTCTATCGGTCGGTTCCTGCCGTGGGCGCGTTGTGCTGGTCGCTCACGGCCGGCGTCCTCGCGACGTTTGCGTTCACGAAGCTCACGATCGGGTCGCTCAACCTCGCGAGCGCGTTTCTGTCGTCGATCGTCATTGGCAATGGGATAAACTTCGGACTCGTCTTGCTCGCGCGCTATCAGGAGGAGCGGCTGCGAGAGCGGGACCCTGGCGCCGCGCTGCGCGCCGCCGTCCGTGGTGCGTCCCCGGGCACCCTCGCGGCGGCGTTGACGGCGTCGGTGGCCTACCTCTCCCTGACGGTCACTCCGTTCCGCGGTTTTCGCGACTTCGGGATCATCGCCGCAGCGGGGATGGCCCTTTGCTGGATCTCGGCGTTCACCGTGCTCCCGGCGGGGCTCTCCGTCTTAGGCTCGCGCGTGAAAGGCATGGACCCCACGCGCTTCGGAGCCCGGATCGCGCGCATGGTTCCGAATCGACCGCGCGCGATCGCCGCCGTCGGAATGGCGCTGCTCGTGCTGACCGCAGCGGCCACGGTGCGCTACCTGAGCCACGATCCGCTCGAAGACGATCTGCGCAACTTGCGTTCCGACAACCCGGCCCTCGACGCGGAGGGGGCGTGGATGGCCAAGTTCGACAAGGCGTTCGGCAACGGGATCGAGGGCGGGTTCGTCATCGGCGTCGACGATCCGCGCGAAGCGCCGATCGTTGCCGACAAGCTTCGCAAGGTCGATGAAGGCAAGCCGAACCTCGAGCATCTCTTCAGCCGAATCAGCACGCTGGACGACCTTCTTCCAGCGGACCAGGCCGCGAAGCTTGCCGTGCTCGATGACATTCGCGAGTCGCTCGATAACCGGCTCCTCGAGCACTTGCCGGACGACGAGCGTTCGCGCCTGCGCAAGCTCCGCCCCCCGGACGATCTGCGCCGCCTGACGAACGACGACATTCCGGCCGATCTCGCCTGGCCTTACACCGAGCGGGACGGGACGCGCGGGCGCTTCGTTCTCGCCAATACCGGGCTCGGGGTCGATACCTGGAGGGTCCAGGCGCTGGAGAACTTCGCCCGCGTCGTACGCGGCCTGAAGCTCGGGCCGGACGTCCTCGTCGGCGGATCCGCCTTCGTGTTTTCCGACATGCTGGCCGCGATGCAGAAGGACGGTCCTCGCGCGACCGCCGCCGCCATGGTCGGTTCGGTCCTCGTCATCCTGGTCGTTCTCGGGACCAGCCGCTACGCGCGCGTCACGCTCGCCTGCGCGGCGCTGGGTGTGACGGGCATGCTCACGGCCGCATGGCTCCTCGGCATCAAGGTCAACTTCCTCGACTTCGTGGCGCTGCCGATCACCATCGGAATTGGCGTCGACTACGGCGTGAACATCGTTACCCGGGCGCGGCAATCGGGCGGTCCGCTCGCGGGTCGCCAGGCGCTGACGACGACGGGGGCGGTCGTCGCACTCTGTTCCTATACGACGTGCGTCGGCTACGGATCGCTCCTTTTCTCCCAGAACCGAGGGATTCACACGTTCGGACTGTCGGCGATGATCGGCGAGCTGACATGTCTGTCGGCAGCGATGCTTCTCGCGCCTGCTCTCATCGACCTCGGTGCGGCGAAGGACAGCAAGTCAAAAAAGGCTCCGTAAGCACTCGGTCCCGCCCCACCCGTTCCAGTCGCGGTCGGGTCTCCCAGGCCAACCAGATCGCGGTCAGCGGCGGGGGGCCGACGGGACTCGTGCTCGACGAGCATGGCGACAGGCTCTACGTGCTGACGCGTTTCGACAACTCGATCTCGATTCTCGATCCGCGCGGCCGTCGAGAGATCGGGCACGTCGCCATGTTCAACCCGGAACCGCCCAGCATCACCGCTGGTCGGCACTTCCTCTACGATGCGCTCTCGACCCACGGCACCGACGCGTGCGCGAGCTGCCACATCTTCGGCGACTTCGACAGCCTGGCGTGGGACCTCGGCGACCCGGATGGCATCGTTGCCCCCATGCCAGGGCCCTTCACGATCGACCCGGCCGTCATCGCGCAGCTTACCAACAATCAACCGTTGATCTTCGGCGCGCTCAAGGGCCCGATGACCACCCAGAGCCTGCGCGGCATGGCGAACCATGGTCCGATGCACTGGCGTGGAGACCGCACGGGAGGCACCGACGCGACGCGCCTCCAAGTCCTAGCGAGCGCGCAGCCCAACACGGGGACGTTTGACGAAAATGCGGCGTTCAACAAGTTCAACGTCGCCTTCCCCGGGCTCGTCGGCACCGCCGCCCAGCTCACCGATGCGGAGATGCAGGCGTTCAGCGACTTCATATTGCAAGTGACGTATCCCCCGAATCCGATCCGCAATCTCGACAATTCGCTGACGCCGGAGCAGAAGGCCGGGCGCGACTTTTTCTTCAGCCAGACGTCGAGCGGGGAGGAGATTCCGTCGGACACGTTCCACAACTGCAACGGATGCCACGTTCTCGATCCCAACGGCAACGCCCAGTTCGGTGTACCCAAACCGGGCTTCTTCGGGAGCGATGGGCGCTACTCGTTCGAGGCGGAAACCCAGTTCTTCAAGGTTCCGCACTTGCGAAATGAGTATCAGAAGATCGGGATGTTCGGGGATGACCGGTCTTTCGACCCCAACGACACCACCGGAATCGCTGCGTCGCTGCCGCCTCCGTACAACGACGAGTCGTTCCAGGGCGATCAAGTGCGCGGCTTCGGCTTCCTTCACGATGGCGCCATCGACACGGTGTTCCGGTTCCACAGCTCCACGGTGTTCGCCGCCCGGACGCAGCCGACCCCGCAGGGCTTTCCCCCCAACCCGGGCGGCATCCCGGTCATTACCGATCCGAACGATCCGCAGAAGGCCCTTCAGGAGCTCGTGGCCAACATCACTGTGCGCCGACAGCTCGAAGCGTTCGTCCTGGCCTTCGACTCGAATCTCGCCCCGATCGTGGGCCAGCAGGCCACGCTGACCGCAGAGACCGGCTCCGACGTCGACGCACGCATCGACCTGCTGGAGGCGCGTGCCGCCGCTGGTGAGTGCGAGCTAGTCGCCAAGGGGATGGTCTTCGATGTGCCGGTTGCCTTCCTGTACGCGCCGGCGACGAGCACGTTCCAACCGAACCGTGCGCGCGGGCCCTCTTTGAGCGACCACAGGTTGCGCGAGTTCGCCAAGCTCGGCGCGATCACGTTCACGGCCGTACCGCCCGGCTCGGGGTTACGCATCGGTCTCGATCGCGATCTCGACGGGGTGCTCGACGGCGACGAGCGCGATCGGCCGGTGTTCTGACGTCGAGTGTCGTCGAGCAACAAGCCTATGAGGGGCAGGACTTTAGTCGCCCCTGTACTCCGTCCAGTTCCTCACGACGCGCGAAGCGCTCGACGAGGTGGGAGGCGACTACAATGGGCCCCGACGATGTTCACCTTCGACAACACCTACGGGCGCCTGCCCGCTCAGTTCTATGCGCACGTCGCTCCGACGAAGGTGAAGGAGCCGCGGATCGTGAAGATCAACCGCCCGCTCGCCGAGCTCCTCGGCCTCGACCCCGACGTGCTCGCTTCGCCGCAGGGCGCGCAGCTCCTCTCGGGCAACATTCTGCCTGCAGGCGCGGCATCGATCGCGCTCGCGTACGCCGGTCACCAGTTCGGCCACTTCGTGCCCCAGCTCGGGGACGGGCGCGCGATCCTGCTCGGTGAGGTCATCGGCAAGGACGGCAAGCGGCGTGACGTGCAGCTGAAGGGCGCCGGGCGCACCCCCTTCTCGCGCGGGGGCGACGGGCGCGCCGCGCTCGGCCCCGTCCTGCGCGAGTACGTCGTCAGCGAGGCCATGGCGGCGCTGGGCGTGCCGACCACGCGCGCACTAGATCGGAAGAGCACACGTCT
>CALFNG010000119.1 GCA_937902985.1 uncultured Myxococcales bacterium | reverse complement strand
CGTGGCGAACGTGGCGAACGTGGCGAACGTGGCGAACGTGGCGAACGTGGCGAACGTGGCGAACAGAAACGACCGGCGCATGCTCTCACGATATCGCACGATCGCGGAGGCCCTCACGCCTTCGCGTTCTTCGGGGCGTCGCCCGGCTTCCCTTCGCTTGCGGCGGCCGTCGAGGCCTCGGCGACCGGCGCGACCTCGACCACCTCGCTGGCGCCGAACAGCCGGCCGGTCGCCTTCAGGATCTCGATCGCCGGAACGATCGAGAACGAAAGCACCGCGAGCAGGCCCCACTCGCCCGCGGTCATCGAGAACGTGCGGAAGACGGGGCGGAGGCCCGGGATGAGCACGGCGGTCAGATGAATGCCCGCGCTCGCGACGACCGCAGCCACCAGCGCGAACGGCAAGATCGGGCGTAGCTTGAATATCGACGCGATCGCCGAGCGGCAGTTGAACGCGTGGAACAACGGGCTGAGCGCCAGCAGCGAGAACGCCATCGCGCGTCCGTGGGAGCCCGCTTGCCACCCCGAGAGCGCCTCATCGGCGTGCAACGGCGCCAGATAAGCGATCATCGCCGCGCCCCCCATCCAGACGCCGACCGCGCCCATCCCCAGCCAGTCGCGGGCGCTGAGAAGGCCCGCGGTGCTCCGGCGAGGTGGTTCGCGCATCTGCGTCGGGTCGGGCACGTCGACGCCGAGCGCGAGGGCGGGCAGGCCGTTCGTCACCAGGTTGATCCAGAGGATCATCAGCGGCGTCAGCGGCGGCAGGTTCGTGAAGAAGCTGACGGTGAAGACGGCCGCGAGGAGCCCCGCGTTCGAGGAGAGCAGGAAGAAGATGAACTTCTGGATGTTGCGCCAGATGGCGCGCCCTTCGCGCACCGCCTCGACGATGGTGGCGAAGTTGTCGTCGGCGATGACCATGTCCGCCGCTTCGCGCGCGACGTCGGTGCCGCTCTTGCCCATCGCGACGCCGATGTGCGCTTCGCGAAGGGCAGGGGCATCGTTCACGCCGTCGCCGGTCATCGCGACGATGTGCCCGCCCACCTTGAACCGCGCGACGATCCGGAGCTTTTGCAGCGCGGTCACGCGCGCGAAGACGCGCACGTCGTCGATACAGGCGTCGAGGTCCGCGTCGGACATTGCGTCGAGTTCGGTGCCCGTGAGCGCGATCGCGGGGTCGTCCCAGAGGTCGAGCTCCTTCGCGATCGCGACCGCGGTCAGCTTGTGATCGCCGGTGATCATCACCGCCCGGACGTGCGCTTCGGCGCATCGAGCCACGGCCTCGCGCACGCCCTCGCGGGGCGGATCGACCATTCCGACGAGGCCGAGGAACGTCAACCGGTCCTCGATCTCGACGCTGCCTCCTGTCGACGGGTCGTCGGATGGCGGGACTGACTTCGACCGCCGTCCGAGATCGCGCTTGGCGACGGCGAGGACCCGCAGCGCCTTCTTGCTCATGCGCTCGGCCTCGTCGAGGATCGTCCGGCGCGAGTCGTCGTCGAGGGCGCGTACGCCCGCGTCGGTCTCGAAGTCGGCGCACAGCGGCAAGAGGACGTCGGCGCTGCCCTTCGAGTGGGCCACTTCGTTGCCGAACTGGTCGAGCGCGACGATCGTCATGCGCTTGCGATCGCCATCGAAGGGCAGCTCCTTGATGACGTGGTGCGAGCTGGTGATCACTTCGCGCGACACGCCGCCCTTGGCCGCGAGCGTCAAGAGAGCGCCCT
The DNA here is from genome assembly GCA_937902985.1 of uncultured Myxococcales bacterium. Taxonomy (GTDB): domain Bacteria; phylum Myxococcota_A; class Polyangia; order Polyangiales; family Polyangiaceae; genus Palsa-1150. The sequence goes on along the minus strand of CALFNG010000119.1, from coordinate 11,291 downwards.
CCGTCGGGTCGCCCTGAACGCGCCACGCGCCGTCTCGAAGCTGGAGCGTCGCGCTATTGCAGAGCGCGACCGTCGAGAGCAGCGCCCCGAGAGGCCCGCGCGGAGCCTGCTCCGGCGTCGCGGCGACGGCGCCGGCGGCGTCGACGAGAGCGCCGGCCGGATCGTAGCCGCTGCCGGTCGCGGTGAATCGCGAACTCCCGGCGTAGATCTCGCGCACGGTCATCGCGTTCTGCGTGAGCGTGCCGGTCTTGTCGGTGCAGATCACCGTGGCCGCGCCCAGCGTCTCGACTGCCGCGAGCTTGCGGATGATGGCGCCGTTCTTCGCCATGCGCTGCATGCCGAGCGCGAGGGTGATGGTGGTGATGGCGGGCAGGCCCTCGGGGATCGCGGCGACCGCCAAGCTCACGGCCTCGAGCAGCAGCTCGTGCCAGCTGCGATCGCCGCGGAGCATGCCGCGCGCGAAGAGCACCGCGGACAGGCCGAGGCAGCCCCAGAGCACCCGCTTGCCGAACGAGTCGAGCTTCTGCTCGAGAGGGGTCGTGCGGTCGCGCGGTTGGTGAATGAGCGCCGAGAGGCGCCCGAGCTCCGTTCGCGGGCCGGTCGCCACCACGACCGCGCGGCCCTTGCCTCGCACGACGTTCGTCCCCACGAAGACCATGGTCGAGCGATCGCCGAGAGGGGCGTCGTCGGCCACGGCGGCGCGCGCGTCCTTCTCGACGGGCACGCTCTCGCCGGTGAGCGAGCTCTCTTCGGCGTAGAGGGCGATCGTTTGCAGGAGTCGCGCGTCTGCCGGCACCGCGTCTCCCGCTTCGAGCTCGAGGATGTCGCCGGCGACGAGGCGCGAGGCGGCGACCATCCCGGTCTGGTCGTCGCGGACGACCCGAGCGTGGGGCGTCTGCATCGTCTCGAGCGCCTCGAGGGCCGCTTCGGCACGCTGCTCCTGCGCGAACCCGAGGATCGCGTTGATCGCCACGATGAGGAGGATCGCGGTCGCGTCGCCGAATCGAGCGAGCAGCGGCTGTCCGATGCGGCTCGCGCCGTCGACGATCGCGATCGCGGCGGCGGCGAGGAGCGTGAGGACGATGGGGTTCGAAAACTGCTCGAGAAGCCTGGCGAGCGCGCTCTTGCCCTTGGGCTTCGGGAGCTCGTTCGGCCCGTCTTGCGCGAGGCGCCGCTCGGCCTCGACCCCCGCCAGCCCCCTTGCAGGGTCCGTCGCGAGGCGCGCGATGAGCGCCTCCGCCAGTGCTGTGTGATCCGGTGGCGATCGCGGTTTCAGCGGCCCGCCTTGCGCTTTTCTTCACCGTGCTCGGCTTCGAGCTCTTCGAGCGCCGCGGCCAGCTCCTCTTGGTCCTTGACCTGCTCGGTCTTCTCCATCGGCGGGGGGGGCGCCTCGACGCGCGTCTGAACGGGCGCGGGAATCGAAGCCTCTTCGGGCGGGAGGATGCCCATCTTGCGCTTCAGGGCGACGAGGTCGTCGTCGGCGCTGTGCGTTCGTTCGAGCTGCTGGAATTGCGACGACAGCGTGTCGCCCGTGTACTCCTCGGCGAGGTCCGACTCGGCCTCGGCCTCGGCCTCGATCTGATCGATCTTCTGCGACATGCGGTCGAACGTCTCGAACGCGCTCTGGTCGCGGAGACCGCTCATCGTCTCCTGAATGGCGCGCTGCGCCTCGGCGCGCTTCTTTCGCGCGATGAGGACGTTTCGCTTGCGCTTGGCCTCTTCGATCTTGTCGTTGAGGAGGCGAAGGGCCTTCTTCAGCTGCTCGACCGCGGTCTTCTGCTTGGTCCACTGGTCTTTCAGCGTCGCGGTGAGCTCGTCGTATTCGCGCTTGCGCGCCAGCGCTTCCTTGGCGAGGGGCTCGTTCCCCGCACGGAGGGCCAACATGGCGCGCCGCTCCCACTCCTGCGCGTTCGCGACCTCCTGGTCGAGCTGTTTGGCGAGGCGCTTCTCGTCGGCGATCGAGGCGGCGACTTGCTTCTTCGCCTCGACGAGCTGGTTGTTCATGTCCAGAACGACTTGATTCAGCATCTTCTCGGGGTCTTCCGAGCGGCTGATCAGGTCGTTGAGGTTGCTCCGGATGAGCTGCGCGAGACGGCTGAAAACTCCCATGCGTTCCTTTTCAACCTCATTCTCAATCGAGATGCGTCTTGAGCCCGCCCGCGGCGGTCTTGGCGATGAGGGGCAGCTGCTGCGCCAGCGCGACGTCGATCTCGTCGAGAGTGGCCTGGATCTCGTTGAAATCGAGGTTCTCGAGCTCGAGCGCGCTCGAGAGCACGACGTGGCGGTCTTCCAGCCCGTAGTTCGCGTGCACGAGCTGCCGCGCGTTGAGCTCGAGGAGCTGGCGAAAGAGCGCGGTTTCCGAGGGACCCCCCGCGCCCGTGAGATCGCCTACATGCACTCGCAAGACGACGAGCGGGGGATCCACGAGCACCGCGACAGGGGGCGAACGATCGCCCGAATCGACCAGAAACGTGCGTGAGCCCCCGCCCTCGGGCGCGCTGTCGACGGCCCGGAACCGGCGATTCGAGCGAAGCAGGTAAGCTTCGACGTCCTTCTCCGTGCGCATGGTGAGCCAGGGTAGACGTGCAGCTGCCTCAACTCAACGCTCTCACGCGCGTGCTCACGCTTCAGCTCCTCGCCGGGCGGCGGCGGCCGGCAGGCGCAACGCCGCAGGTTGCCGCCTGGCTCGTAGCGGCTTGTTGCGTTCGCGCCGGCGAGCTTTAGGTTTGAGAGAGCCCGATATGCCATCCCCCGTGTCTCCCCGTCCTTCGCGCGCGCAGTCCCTTCTCCCGGTGGTCGTCGCCGCGCTGAGCGCCGTTCTCGCCGCGCACCTCTTCGCCCGTGACTCGCGCTTTCTGCCCCCGCTGCTCGCCCTGAGCCTGCTCTTCTTCTTGCCGGCGGCGCTCGGCCGGTGGCGAATGCGCAAGCTCCTCATGTCGGGCGATGTCGAGCGCGTGATTGGCACGTGGGAGGGCTCGATCCCGCGGGTGCCGTACCGCGAGACGATGGCGCCGCTCCTCAAGGCGACTGCGTACGCTTCGTACGGGTGGGCCGAGGCTGCGCGGCGCACCCTCGAGCGCGCCGTGCGAGGCCCCGCGTGGGACGCAGCCATCGAGCAACGCCTCTTCGTCGAGACGCTCCTCGACACCTTCGAAGGCGATCGCGACGGCGCGCTGCGGAAATCGCAGGCGCTCGAGTCGCTCCCGATGCCCTCCACGGGTCTCTTCGCCCGGCGGCGCGTGGCGCTCCTCCGCCGTGGTCTCGGGGCGCTCGCGCGCGCCTTCGCCCATGCGAGCCGCGAAGGAGACGCGCGGATGCTGGCACGGGCCGCGGGGGCGTCGCCCCTGGTGCACTGGGCCATGCGCTACGCTGCGGCGATCGTCGCGGTCGACGGCGGCCGCGCGCGAGACGTGCCGGGGCTCCTCTCCGGAGCTCCGTCGTGGCCCAGCGAAAGCGCTTTTCACACGTACCACGACGAGCTCCTGGCGCACGTGCCCGCGTGAGGGGCGTGGAGCCAGCCGGACCATCTGACCACCGCGCTCGGGCGCTCGGGGGCATTGGCCCGCGCCGCCGGTCAGCGTAACGAGTACGAGCCGCGCGAGCTGATGTAGACTCCCCGTGCGCGATGCAGCAACCTGCGGCACGGGTGGGGAGAATGCCCCAGCTCGCCAAGTACGAGCTCCTCGAAGAGCTCGGACACGGCGGGATGGCGACCGTGTATCGAGCGCGCGATCGGCGGCTCGGGCGCGAAGTGGCGGTGAAGATCATCCACCCGCACCTCCGCGACTCGCGAGAAGTCGTGACGCGATTCATCGCCGAGGCGAAGGCCGTGGCCAAGCTGCGGCATCCGAACATCGTCGACGTGTACGACGTCAGCGAGCCAGACGACGACGATCAGTACCTCGTCGTCGGGCTCGTTCGCGGGACGACGCTGCGCAAGCTCCTGCAAGAGCGCGGCGTCCTGCCTCCCGAGATCGCGGCGTCGCTGGGGCTCGGGCTGCTCGCCGCCCTCGCGCACGCGAACGCGAACGGCGTCATTCATCGCGACGTCAAGCCCGAGAACGTGCTCATCGAGCGCCGAACGGCGTCCCAGCCTGCCGACGAGCGGGCCCATGACTCGGAGGCCATGCAGGCGGCGGTCAAGCTGACCGACTTCGGGATCGCCAAGCTGCTCGACGTACAGGGCGTCACGTCGACGGGGCAGGTCCTCGGCAGCCCGGCGCACATGGCGCCCGAGCAGATCGAGGGAGGTGAGGTCGACGCGCGCGCCGACGTCTTCGGCGTCGGCGTGCTGCTCTACGAATGCATGGTCGGGCACCTCCCGTTCGACGGAACGAACCCGGCGCAAGTCCTCCGGCGCGTGCTCGATGGCCAGTACGCCGAGGCCCAGCGCGAGCGACCGCTCATCGGCTCGACCTGGAGCAAGATTCTCGACCGAGCGCTCGCGCGGAACGCGGCCGATCGCTTCCCCGACGCGACGGCGATGCGAGACGCGCTGGGCGCCGAGCTGCTACGCCTCGGCGTCGAGCACCCCGAGCGCGATCTCGAGGCGTGGCTCGAGGATCCGAAGATCTTCGACGAGGGGCGCGCCAAGGAGATCATCGATCGCCTCTGCGCGCTCGCGCGCGAGGCTCGCAAGCGAGGCGACAGCCTCGCCGCGGCCTCCGACTACAATCGCGCGCTGGCGCACGCGCCGAACGACCCCAACCTCTTGCGCATCGTGGCCGGGATGAACCGGGCCGAGCGTCGAGCGCGCATCGCGCGCCGCGCGACGCGCGCGCTCGTGGTGGTCCTGGGCGTCGGCGCCCTGTCTCTGGCCGCGGTGCGTCTCGGGCGGGACCGCGACGCGACGCGACCGGCTCCCAGCGCGTCGGCCGTCGCGCTCGATTCGGCCCCCATACCGACGCCCCCCGCGTCGTTGGCTGTCGCGACGGCCGGATCGCCCGCGGCCCGCTCGGTAGCGTCGGTCGCCCCGCCGAGAGAAGGCCCGGCACGGTTGAGCGAGCGGCACGTGACTCTCGATTTGAAGCCTCCGATGGGTGTCTCGCTGTCGGTCGACGGCCTGCCGGAGCGAGGCGTGAGCACGGGCGACACCCTCACGCTGGGGGCCCGGGCGCACACGCTCGCGTTCTCTTGCCCCGTGTGTTCGACCGTGGTGCTCGGCGTCGAGCCGGGCGATCACGACACCACGCTGGCCGTCTCGGTTCCAGTGAAACCGGCAACCCTCATCATCGACGGAGACGTCTCTCGGACGTATCAGCTAGTCGAGCATCCCGAACTCGTCGTCCGCGCCGGCTCGAACGCCATACCGTTGCGGAGCACTTACGATCCGGTCACGGTCCGCCAGATCGAGACCGGCAACGCCGTCTCGGTGCGTCTCGAAGCCGCCAAGACGATGCATGCGGCATTTCCGAATCCGTGATCGAAACGTGACCGCCGGCTCAAAAACGGTTGCAGGTCCGGCGTCGGTCGTTGGATCGTGTCCCGCGTGTGCCCTCCGGCCGAGCCATCCGCCCGACGCGCGCTTCGGCGCGCTCGCGGTCCGGCGGTCGCCAGGGTCGCCACGGTCGCCAGGGTCGCCACGGTCGCCACGGTCGCGCTCGCGCTCTTGCTGGCGAGCGTCGGCGAGCGATCGGCGCGCGCCGATTCACTGAGCGAGCTCGAGAAAGCCCACAACGCCTACGTCGCCCACAAGTACGACGACGCTGCGAACCGGCTGCGCGCCCTCCTCGACCCCCGGACCGGCACGCTGAAAGAGCCGGACAACGTCGCTGACGCCCGCATGTACCTCGGCGCTGCGCTCCTCGCGCTCGGCAAGAAGGCCGAAGCCGATGGCGTGTTTCAGCAGCTCTTGCGCGACAAGCCCGACTACCAGCCCGATCCGCTCCGCGTCTCGCTCCAGGCGACCGACGCCCTCATCGACGCTCGCTCGCGCATGCGTGAAGAGCTCTCTGCGAGCATGGCCGAGAAGGTCCGGCAGGCCCAGGAAGAGAAGGCGAAGCTCGATCTCGAGAGGCAGCGCGCCGCCTTGCGGCTCGCGATGCTCGAGAAGCTCGCCAGCGAAGAGACGGTCATCCGGAGTCACTCCCGCTGGATCGGCGCGTTGCCCTTCGGCATCGGGCAGTTTCAGAACGGTCAGACCTCGCTCGGTTGGGTGTTCCTGTCGACCGAGTCGCTGCTCCTCGCGGGGAGCGGCATCAGCCACCTCGTGACGATCTACAACGAGCAACAAGCGAACGACGCCCTGCTGAAGGACGCGGGAACGCAGGACCAGTATCGAGGCCGCGCGTACAACGCGTACGTCGTCAGCAACCTCTTTACGGCCGGCTTCGCGCTGGTCGCCATCGCGGGGATCGTCCACGCGCAGGTGACGTTCGTGCCCGAGCAGGTCGAGATCCGCCATCGCGACCTGCCGAGCGCGTCGTTCGAGCCGCTGCTGCTCCCGCTCGTCGGCGCCCGCGAGCGCGGAGAGCCGGAACGGCCCGTCGGCGCGGTCCTCGGGGTGCTAGGGCACTTCTGACTTGGTTCCCCCGCTCGAGACGAAGCCCGCGCCGCCGCAGTCCTGGACGGAGAAGCTCCGCGACAGCGTCGCGCACGTTCGCCGGACCCTGGCGCTCGTTTGGACCTCGTCGTCGCCTATGACGGCTGCCCTTGCCGGGATGACCTTGGTCGGCGGCTTCGTTCCCCTCGGCGTCGCCTACGCCGGCAAGCGGATCGTCGACGCCGTCGTGGCGCACGCCCGAGAGGCGACGTTGCGCTGGGTCGTGTTCGAGCTGGGTCTCGTGGTCGCGCTCGCGTGCGTGCAGCGAGGGCTCGCGCTCGTTCGCAGTCTGCTCGGCGCGCGGCTCGGCATCGACATCAACGTGACGATCCTCCAGAAAGCCCTCGGGCTCGATCTCCGGTTCTTCGAGGACCCGGAGTTCTACGACAAGCTGACGCGAGCGCGCCGCGAGGCGTCGTCGCGTCCGATCGCCCTCGTGACCGAGAGCTTCGGCCTCGTGCAGAGCATCATCACGCTGGTCGGGTATGGGGCGCTCCTCGTTCGCTTCAGCGGGTGGGCCGTGCTCGCGCTCTGCGTGGCGACCGTGCCCGCGACGCTCGCCGAGATGCGCTACTCGAAGCTCGCGTTCCGGGTGCGGAACTGGCGCTCGCCCGAGTCGAGGCGCCTGCTGTACCTCGAGTACGTGCTCGCCAACGACGAGCACGCGAAGGAGGTGAAGCTCTTCGGTCTGGGCCCGACGCTGCTCGGCCGCTACCGCGCGCTGTCAGAAGAGTTCTATCGCGAGGATCGCCGCCTCTACGTGCAGCGCGCGACGTGGACCCAGGTGCTCTCGCTCGTGGGAACCGGGGCGTTCTACGGCGCGTACGCGGCGATGGCCGCGCTCGCGGCCGCCGGCAAGCTGACGCTCGGCAACATGACGATGTACGTGATCGCGTTCCGCCAGGGCCAGCAAGCGTTCCAGTCGGGCCTCGGTGCGATCGGGAGCATCTACGAGCACAACCTCTACATGTCGAATCTGTGGGAGTACCTCGGTATCGAGGACCCCGAGGAGCCGGCGCCCTTGCTCTCGTCAGCGGACTCGACTGCGTCGGCGTCCGCGGTCGCTTCTGCGTCCAGGCTCGCGTCCACGACGACCTCCACCACGGGGATCGCGTTGGAGGACGTCGGGTTCCGGTATCCGGGCAAGGACGCCTGGGCGCTCCGACACGTGAACCTCGTCGTTCCCCGCGGCGACAGCGTGGCGCTCGTCGGCGAGAACGGCGCCGGAAAGACGACCCTCGTCAAGCTCATGACGCGCCTCTACGAGCCCAGCGAGGGCCGTATCGTGCTCGACGGGCGCGATCTGCGCGAGTGGCCTCGGGACACGCTGCGCCGCCGGTTCGGCGTGCTCTTTCAGGACTACAACCAGTACCAGCTGAAGGTCCGCGAGAACGTCGGCTTCGGCAGCGTCGAGGACCTGGACGACGTGCCGCGAATCCAGCGTGCCACGGAGCGCGGCGGCGCGGGCGAGCTCGTGTCGTCGCTCGCGGGGGGGCTCGACGCGCCCCTCGGGCGCTGGTTCCAGAACGGCACCGAGCTCTCCGGTGGGCAGTGGCAGAAGATCGCCCTCGCTCGCGCCTTCATGCGCGAGGACGCCGACATCCTCGTTCTCGACGAGCCCACGGCCGCCCTCGACGCCGAGGCCGAGCACGCCGTGTTCGAGCGCTTTCGCGAGCTCGCCGAGGGACGAACGACCATCGTCATCTCGCATCGATTCCCGACCGTACGCATGGCGAGGCAGATCATCGTCCTCGACCACGGAACGATCGTCGAGTCGGGGACGCACGACGAGCTCGTGGCCCGGGGCGGCAAGTACGCGCACATGTTCGCGCTCCAGGCCGAGGGCTACCGCTGACCACGCGAGGCCGCCCAGCCAGACGCTTCACCGCCCCCAGGTGGGGACTTCGAGGGGATCCGACGGCCCCCTCGAGTGCAATCACAGCGCTTCGCGGACGAAGAGATCTTCGAGGGTCTCGCGCTTAGGCGTGACGCTCTCGAGCCTCGCGCCTTCGGCCACGACGCGCTCGACGACGGCGCGGACGGCGTCGTCGCCTTCGATCTCGAGGACGAGCGCGCCGGCGGCTTCTCGCATCGCCGTCGCGATGGGGGCGAGGAGGGCGCGCAGCGAAGCGCTCGCGTTCGCGATCGTCACTTCGCTGCGCCGCTTGTTCTGCACCAGCAGCTCTCGCAGCGTGCCGGCGACGACGACGAGACCTTGGCGCAAGATGCACACGCGATCGCAGAGCATCTCGACGTCGCTCAAGATGTGACTGGAGAAGAAGACGGTGTGACCGCGCTGCTTCTCTTCGACGATGAGGTCGCGGACCTCTTTGCGCCCGACCGGATCGAGGCCGCTCATCGGTTCGTCGAGAATGAGGAGGTCGGGGTCGTGAACGAGCGTCGCAGCCAGCGCCGCGCGCTGGAGCATGCCTTTCGAGAGCGCGCGGGCCGGGCGATCGATCGCGTGGCCGATCCCGACGCGGTCGATGACCTCGACGACCCGCTTCTTCAGCGACGCGCCACCGAGCCCCGAGAGCGTGCCGCAGAGCGAAACGAACTCGCGTGGCGTGAGGTAAGGATAGACGTACGGGCTCTCTGGCAGAAAACCGACCCGGCCCATGACGTCGGGCGCGGGGACGCGCTGGCCGAAGATCTCGATCGTTCCGGCGGTCGGCGCGATGAGCCCGGTCACCATCTTGATCGACGTGGTCTTGCCCGCGCCGTTGGGGCCCAGGAAGCCGAAGATCTCGCCGCGACCCACCGCGAAGCCGACGCCGCGAACGGCCTCGACGCGCTTGCCCGTGAAGGGCCTGCGAAACGTCTTCGCGAGGCCCTCGGCGCGAAGCACGACGTCGGGGGTGCTCTCCGTCCGGGGCTCAGTCACGCCGCTTGTCCTCGACGGTCCGCGAATCGACGGGACCGGGGTTCGACTGCGTGTACTCGTGCAGCTTGTACTGAATTTTTCGTGGGCTGACGCCAAGCACCGTGGCCGCTTTGGACGTCGAGCCGCCGCACGCTTCGAGCGTCTTCAAGATCGCGTAGCGCTCGAGGTCCGCGATCGTCGAGCCGGGGATGGCGGGCAGCGCGTCGCCGTCGCCGGTCGGCACCACGGAGGGCGAGAGGTGCTTCTTTTCGATGCGGTGTCCGTCGCACAAGACGACCGCGCGCTCGACGACGTTCTCGAGTTCGCGGACGTTGCCCGGCCAGTGATACTCGAGGAGAGCAGCCAGCGCGTCGTCTGCGAAGGTCTCGATGACCTTGCCGTTCTCGGACGCGTACCGCCCCAGGAAGAAACTCGCGAGCGCGGCGATGTCGCCCCGGCGATCGCGAAGGGGCGGCAGTTCGACCGCCACGACGTTGAGGCGATAGAAGAGGTCCTCGCGGAACGTGCCCTTCTTGATCTCGGCGGCCAGGTCGCGGTTCGTGGCCGCGATGATGCGTACGTCGACGCGGAGCGTCTCGTTTCCGCCGACGCGTTCGAACGTTCTTTCCTGCAGGAACCGCAGCAGCTTGACCTGCACGGCCGCCGGCACTTCGCCGATCTCGTCGAGGAAGAGTGTCCCGCCGTCGGCCTGCTTGAAGCGCCCTTCGCGCCGGGAGAACGCGCCGGTGAAGGCGCCGCGCTCGTGACCGAAGAGCTCCGATTCGAGCAGCGACTCGGAGAGCGCTGCGCAATGGAGGCGCACGAAGGGCGCCTTCGACCGCGGGCTCGCGGCGTGGATCGCTTCGGCGATGAGCTCCTTGCCGGTTCCGCTCTCGCCGGTCACCAGCACGCTCGCCTTGCTCGGCCCGACCTGCGACACGAGCTCGAGCACCGCCTGCATCTTCGCGTCGCTCGAGACGATGTGACTCAGTGCGTTGCGCTCGCGCAGGCGGTCGCGCAGGCGCCGCGCTTCTTGAACGAGCCGCGCCTTCTCCATCGCACGCTCGACGACGGCGCCAAGCGCCTCGGGATCGAGAGGCTTGAGGAGATAGTTCTCGGCGCCCTTCTTCATCGCGTCGACCGCGCTCGAGATCGTGCCGAACGCCGTCATCACGACGAACACCGCGCCCGGCGCTGCCATTCGCGCCTTCTCCATGAAGGCGATGCCGTCGAGGCCGGGCATCTTGAGGTCCGTCAGGATCACGTCAGGGGCGAACTCGTCGAGCTTCCCGAGGGCCTTGAAGCCGTCGGCGGCGGTCTCGGTGGCGAACCCGTCTTCGCGCAGAATCTCGCTCAGCGCTGCGCGAGCGTTCGATTCGTCGTCGACGATGAGAATTCGTCCGCGATGGGCCATTGGTGGGTCAGCCTCGTCGGTCTTTCGTTCAAGCTACCGGTCCCGGAACCCGCCTCGCTCAAGAATCGGAGCGACTTATTGATCCAATCGTAGCCCTTGGTGATACAAGCGTGAGGTCCAGATCCTTGTCCGACCTTTCGGTCGACGTAAGGCCAAAACCGCGGCCATACAAGCCTAACTGGGCCAAGTAGGAGAGTCTGCATGGGTCGGTCGTTCGCGTTGGCTTCGTCTCCGGTCGTACTTGCGCTTCTGGGTGCATCACTCTCGGTTTCCCTGGTCACCGTCGCCGCGCCCGCGCGCGCCCAGACGGGCGTCACCGTGGGCGGCTCGGTGTCGACGGCCCCGGCGCAACCGGCCGCTCCTCCTTCGGCGGCTGCGGCGCCCGCGGCAGCAGCGCCCACGGCACCCGCGCCCGCGGACACTCTCGCCGCACCCGCGGCGGCACCGCCACCGCTGGGCGCGGAGCCGACCAC
>CALFNG010000118.1 GCA_937902985.1 uncultured Myxococcales bacterium | reverse complement strand
GTGGAAAGCGGCGCGGGGAGCGGCGCGGGAAGCGGCGCGGGGAGCGGCGCGGGAAGCGGCGTGGGGAGCGGCGCGGGAAGCGGCGTGGGGAGCGGTGTGGGGAGCGGCGCGGGAAGCGGCGTGGAAAGCGGCGCGGGAAGCGGCGTGGAAAGCGGCGCGGGGAGCGGCGCGGGAAGCGGCGTGGGGAGCGGTGTGGGGAGCGGTCACCCGCGACCTAATCACCGCCGAGCAGTACAAGGTCCTCACCGCCCCGTGGACCTCCGTCATGGGGCCGATCCGCATGGCCCCGAAGTGGAAGGGTCCCGGCTACTTGTTCGACGGGACGAAGGTTGCTTAGTCCACCCAAACCCCAGGAGGCCATCATGCGTCGGATCGTTGTAGCTATCGCCGTACTTGCTTTGCTTCTACTGCCGGGGGTAGCGGGGGCTCATCCCTTCCTGTCCAGGGCACAGGCCGAACACAACACCGCCACGGTCGCCCTGCGCTCGGCCCACCGCATCTGGCGTGTGAGCGACACGACCATCGAATATATGGGCTGCAAGCGGTTCGATACCTGGATCGTGATGTGCTACGTGACGGTGGGGTTGCACTACTCCATCGATGAATGCGTGCCGCCCGTCGAAGTGAGCGCCTTATTCATCATCGGCGCAGTTACCCGCACGGAATACGTGTGGCGGCAGAACAAGCCGTGGGAAGTGGACCCGGCCGGCACGACGAGGTGTCTACCGGAACCAGAAAGCGAAGGCTAGGGTCGAGCGCGACGGTGGCCGTGGGCTAGAGCGCCCTGTAGCTAGCGTGCAGCCCCGCAGCTTTCGCGCCCGAAAGTTCGGTGTAGGTCACTTCCCATTCCTCGCCCGGTTGTAGCTCGAAGGTGAAGCATTGCCGCACACCCGTCCCGTTGATCGCGGCGAATAGTTCGACGACCGCAACGCCCCCGACTAGGACTTTGACCCCAATGCCGGAGGAGCTGTTCGGCACGAGTTCAACGTCGATGCTGACCGCAGCAGCGCGAGTCGGCTGGGGCGCGGCGTGTTTGGCGTTGAAGGCCACTTCTTCCCTAGCCGTGTAAACCTGTCCACGAGCAAGGACCGCTGCCATAGTTGTCGCCACGTTGGCGATATCCGCCGTGACGATCGACGTGGCTTTGGCGGGGACGAGAACGTAGCCAAGGAGAAGGCTCGATTTGGGGAAGGCCGCAATGCCTGAGAGATTTGACAGAGTGGCCCCAACTGTGGCCGTGCCTTTGACGGCTCCGAAGACCGCTTCGGTTTTGCCAGACGAGTCGATGGCATTGTCGTAGACGCGCAGGACGATGGTTTCAATGCGAGGGTAGGAGCCGTCGCTCGCGGGGATGGCGAGTTCGTAGGAGGCGTCGTTCCAGCAGAGGTACGGCTGCTGGGAGGTCGTAAAGGTGCCGGGGACAATCGCACCGCCTTCCGCCAGTGTCCCACCCCCGATCAGCACAGCCATGGAGGGCGTACCACGTTGGACTATGCTTAGTCCACCCGCAGCAACAAGCCCTCCGGTCGAGCCGACCAAGGCGCCAAGGACGGCGCGTGCCATCTGTGCATCGGTGCTCGGTCCGTCCATTACCCATGTCGGTTTGAGGGTCATCGTGTCTCCATTCTAGGGGGGAGGCGCTACGAACGAGAACGCCATGTTGGGCTGGGCTCCGGCCGACGTAAACGTCCGCACCTTGAAGGCTTTAGCGGTTGTTTCCGACACGTCCACGAGGCCAATCACGACACTGGTAAACGAGGTGGCGACGACGGCGTAGATGGCCGACGACCGTTCTGCGTTCCATTTGACTTCGTATTCGCCGGTGTTGATTTTCGCCACGGTCCAATCACCAGAGCCTGCCGCGTCGATCCCTCCCGCTGCGGTAACACGACCACGGCTAACGACAGCCGCCGTGCGGGTCAACACCTCGAGCCCTTCTACGCGCCGCAGTAGTTCTCGCAGTAGGGCCGGGAAGGCTTCGTGGGCTGAGGGGCTAGGGCCAGGCATGGTCAGTGAGGGGGCGGCGGACTGTTGGTTGCCCTCAGCGGCGCTACACCGAGGTCTAGCTGCACGGTACTAAGCCCCGTGTCTCTCGGCGTACAGGTCCACGAATTGATCCGCCATTCGTGTTCCATGCCTTCGGGGAACCGCGGGCTCGTGTTCTCGCCGGCCACCCCGAACCCGTTGGGCGTCACGGGGTCCACCCGGAAGATCATCCTGTCGCCGACATCGAATTCGCCGAGCCGCAGCGTCGAGCGTTCCGAGGCAGGCAAGCCCACGGGCAGCACGATGCTAGGCGTGACCGTCGGGTACAGATAGAGGGCTAGGTCCCCGATGGCTATTTCGTCTAGCTGCTGGCTAGTCGTGATCTGGCTGTGGGCGATGACCTTCTGCATCAGGGGGTATCCGGGGAGCGGTTTTTCGGGTTCGGCTACTTCCGGAGTGGTGCCGGTCCCGCCCGTCTCTGTGACCTCCGTGCCCTGCTGTTCGCCATCCTCTGGGTACGTCCATTTCACGGTGTCCATGCCCAGCACCACAATGCCAGTTTCCGCCGCGTTGCGGCCCTTCAGCGGCCACCACAGGTTGATCGTGATGGCAGGCACCTTCGTGCCCGGTATGTAGGCGACGTCGTAGCTGATGTCGAAGCCCGTGCCGTAGCCCATCTGCGTCAGCGTCGAGATGATGCTATCCACCGTCTGCAAGCTCGAGCCGGGGTAGCTCACGATCACTTTCTGCCCGCTGCCCGCCGCAGGGTTCAGCACCACCGGGATCTTGCTGCCCGAGAGGTAGCCCGGCTGGCCCGCTTCGGATTCCTTGCCCTGTGCATCTTCGATGATCCGCCTAGCGACTTTCATCGGGTCTTCCCCGGCTTCCCAGATCGTCCCATAATCCTCGGCCTGCAAACGGTGCTGGAAGTAGCTGCCGAGCTCCGTGGCGCTCACCTGCAAACTGTGCGTCGGGTCCTCCGAGTCGTAGCTCGGTTTCCACAGGATGCCGCCCCAGACGAGGGTGCCTTCCAAATCGACGAATAGGGCGGTGCGGCTCGGCCTCGTCGCGTCTTTCCAGTCGAACAGGTACGTGCCCGTCGTCGCGTCAAACATCTTGGCTAGCGGCAGGCTGCCCTTCCACCCGCCTTGCTGGTCTAGCGCCCGGCCGAAGCTCACGCCCTGATATGGGAGCGTGTCGAGGGCTTCCCACGTCAGCAGATCGCGGGCTATGTACGTGAACGGGTTGGTCGGGAGGCCGTAGGGCCGGACGAACTGTTCTTCGCGAGGCTCCCCGCCCTCGCCACCTTCCCCGATGGTGAACGGGATGAGCGCTTTGGGACCGATGATGTCGGACATCTAGCTCTCCGCGTGCGGCGTCTTCTGGTCCTCACGCATAGCGGCAGTCGCAGTGAGTTCCTTGTCCAACCTCCGAATGGCCGGGAGGTCCTCGTCTCCGGCCACCTCGATCTCGAAGCAACCGAGCGCCGCGCGGAGCATCTCTATCTCGTCATCGAATCGCATAGCGACAGCCACGGCTTCGGGCTGGTATACTAATCCTATGTTTGGCCTCATCATCGCGGGCATCATCTGTGTCTGCCTTGCCGTGGACTTTTGGGAGGCGGGGCCGTGGGCGCTCCGCCGCCGTCGCTAGCCTCCGCGTCGAGCCTCGCCTGCCACTCCGCGACCTCGCGCGGGAACCGCTCCGAGCTATACGTCGGCCATTCGCTCGCCGGGATGACCGTCGACTGATGCTCAATCTCCGTAATAGTCTCCCCGTCGTCCAGCACGAAGAACGGCTGCACGGCGACCTTGACGAGGCGGAGCCTGGCGCTCATGCCGTCAGCCCACTTGCGTGCATAAACGCCGAGGCCTTTTCGATGAACTTGAACGCAGCTTCGGCCTCCGCTTTGGTAGCATACCCGTAAGGCGTCGTCAGCGTGGGAGTACCAAGCGCGCCGGTCGAGAGGGATTCGCTGACCCGTGCCGTTGGGGTGCCGCCCATGAACCCGATCTTTTTGCCGGATTCCGCACCTTGTATCCACGGGGTCGTTTCATTGTTGGCGATGAACAGTTCGTTGCTGCCCACCGCAGTCTTGCCCGCTTCGTTCCCGAGACACACGTTGCCGCTGGTCGTTTTCAGACTCGATCCGGCGCCCGCTCCGAGCAGCGTGTTTTCGCTACCGGAGGTCACGCCACCGCCCGCGTAGTTCCCGACCGCGGTATTCTGTGTCCCGGTCGTCGCCACCGTCAGCGCCGCATAGCCGACCGCTACGCACTGGTTAGCGGTCGTTGCGACCTTCATCGACTGACTACCCACGCTGACGTTGTGTTCGGCTTGCATGTTCTGCAATGCTTCGGCACCGACCGCCGTATTATGTTCTCCGGTTTTACCCCACTGCAATGCACGTATGCCAACGGCTACGTTATATTCGCCGACCTGGTGGGCCACCATCGCATTCGTACCGACGGCCGTGTTCCCGTTCGACCGACAGTCGTTTAGGGTGCCGAACCCGATCGCCACATTGAGCTTGATAGTTTTGCCGGTTTCTCGACCGATTAGAGCTTCACAGCCTACAACCGTGTTTTCTTCCCCGGTCGTGATCTGTGAACCGGCGATCTCTCCGACCGCCGTGTTGCCAGAGCCGGTACTCACATAGGCAAGCGCCGAGTAGCCAACCCCAGTGTTATAGCTTGCGCCCCATAGTTGAAGGATGGTGGCGCCGACGACTGTTTCTACGGCGTTCCCTTCCATCGACAGTTCTTTGCTAGCTTCAAATTCGGCTTTCGTAGGCAGCGGTGAAAGGTCGGCGTTGGTGATCAGCGCGTTTGGATGCGCAGCGCAAGAGAGAAACCCGCCGAACTGAAGCTTTGCGTACAGTTCCGCCATCGTCCCTGATACCGGGGCGATGTTCTTGATTTTGTTTTCGCCCGCTTTGATGTTCCCCGTGAACAACGTTTCGGTTTGTGCCGCGACGTGCATGACCTGATAGCCGAGGGCCGTGTTGAACCGGCCGAGGGGATCAAGCGCCAACGCTTCGATGCCGAGTGTAGTTCGGGTGACGCTCGTGATGACGTTCGGCACCACCCCCGAGCCGACCGGGTTTTCCTCCCATTCCGTTTCCGCCGTGTCAACGACGAATTCGGCCCTTGGGCTCTTGAGGACGTAGATATAACCAGCCTTCGTCGCGCCCGCCTGCACCTCAATGTACTGATTGACGCCCTGCGCGGAGCCGCTCGCGTACCCCGGCGGCCGTTCCCACGCTTTCGCGCTACGCGCAATCCACGGGCCATTCTGCACCTTGCTTACTTGGCCGATCAGCAGCACACGGTTCGTGTCGGCGAGCGTTTCGCCGTCCGCTTCCCCAGCCGTTGGTAGGCCCCCGCTAGTGACTTTCGAGGACGCCACCGCAGCCGTGCAGACCACTAGGACGGCTTCCGCAGCTTCCTTCACAGCAGCCGCGTTTGCGATCGCTTCCACTTCGGCCTTGCTCGGCTTGGCTGCCGCTTCCGTCTTCGACGCAAACTCGGCTTCCTCCGCTTCGGCCTGTTCGATGCCGAAACCAGATCGGAAGAGCACACGTCTGAACTCCAGTCACTTAGGCATC